>NZ_LJJX01000014.1:0-150017 GCF_001421075.1 Frankia sp. CpI1-P
GGCTTCTCCTTCACCTGACCGCGTCTCGGCACCCCTCGAACCTACACGATCAGAACCTAAGTTCCTGGTATTGGGGCGCGGGGCCGCCGAGTGCGGGGCCCCGGATCTTCTGACATCTGTACCTCGATTCTTGTGCGGGGGCTTGCTGCAGACTTGCGCTAACACCTTGCCTGGCCCCGAGGCGTGTGATCCCCGCGGCTCTGACCCGTCTCTGCCCAGAGGTTCTTAGTTCTTGCGGAGCCAGCCGGACGCGGNCCCTTCATTCCCGGTCTCGATGGGAACGTTGCAACAGGCGATCCGTACCGGCATGGGCCTACTGTACCGGTCCTTCGGAGACGTGTGTTTCATCCCGTCCGCGCCGGGGAAGTCTGGCTTTGCACTACGACGGTGGTCGGGTTTCGGTCCCGATGAATCGGATCGCAGGGTTCGGGTCGTACAGAAAAATCTGTACGCGCGAATTCAAAAAAACCAAGACGCTAGCAGAAGGTCGGATCGGATGCAAGAACCGCTGTCGGCGTGTCGTTGGGTCGAATCGTGCGGACGTCTAACGATGGGTTGCAGGAATTTGCGTCAACCTCATCGACTTCATGTGATAGGTGTGCGTGTTCCGGTGAGGGTTGGCCGGAAGTTTCGGTGAGATCTCGGTCTGCTGTTGCTATCGTGGCGAGCGGAAGATGCATCTCGATCATCTTCTGGGGCTTCTTGCGACCTCTGCCCAGAGGGTGAAGCCAATCGCTGCGGCCCTCAGTTGCAACCTGGGGGCCGCAGCTCCTGCCGGTGTCGATGCAGCCATCTTGCGCCGAGCCCGATGCGACACACTCTGCCGACTTCTGGCGGCGGGAGTCGCACCTCCTTGGTCGGATCCCTCGTGGCACCGACTGCTAATTTCCATAACCCATCGTAGTCGAGTGTTGGGCTCTTAGGTAACTAATTTTACGGGTCTACCTATTAATGCGGATCTTTGCCTTGCCTGTCCGCTCCGGTCTTTACTCGGTGTCGTAGGTGGTATGGGGTGGCCGGTCGGTGTTGCGTGCGGTGTTCTCGGGGCGTCCCCGTTCGGTGTGCCTGGTGGCCTGGATCACGCATCGTCATCGTCCTTCGCCGCCGCCTCTGCCGTCGACGGCGTAAGTCGAATCGGGAGGGGAGGTGCCTGAACGAGATCGGCCCGGCCATGGAGGTGTTTGTTCCGCGATCGGATCAACTGGTGGTGCTCTCGATCGTCATGGTGCTGTCTTCTTGTGCGGTAAATTCCGGCATTCGAGATCCCCGGTGTATTACCTGCAAAATTTCGGCATCCGCGCGGCATGCGTGCCGGTCCGGCCGGACCGGCGACTCTGAACGGCGGGATATGCCGGCCGCACGGATCATCCGATCCATGTGCGGCCCCGCGATCCTGATGGTCGTCGCCGATGTGCGCCACGGGAATATTTCTGATGCGGGCGGGCGGGCAGGTGTGCCGGGTACCTCGGCACGGTCCGGTGCCTGGTGACGGCCGGGCCGCCTGCGAGACTGGGGGCGATGGGTAGCGTCAGCCAGGTTCCCGGCGAGGCCGTGGACGCCGACAGTGACAGTGACAGCCCCGGTCTGCCGTCCGTCCACTCCGGACAGCTCGCCCCGCCGGCGCCAGTGCCAGCTCAGCCCTTGTCGACACGGCCGAGGTCGCGCCGCGCGCCCGGCGCGACCTTCGCGAAGCCCGGCTCTGGGATGCGGGCGGCTCTCGGTCGAGGCCGGCGGGGCGTGCGGAGACACGCGGTGTTCGCCGTACTGTTCGCCCTCGCGGTCGCCGCCCGGGTGCTGGTGCTGGTCGCCTACCCGCCGGCGCTGATGTATCTCGGGGACTCCGCCGCCTACCTGGACCAGNCCTGGCGCGATCTGTGGCCGGGGGACTGGCGGCCGTCCGGCTATCCGATCTTCCTGCGGATTCTCGACGGCCCCAGCCACGTGACCCGGATCGTGGTCGTGCAGCACCTGCTGACTCTGGTCGTCGCGATGGCGCTGTACGCGGTGGCGGTGCGGGCGGTCCGCCGGCCCTGGCTGGCCGCACTCGCCGCGGCCCCCGCGCTGCTCGCGCCGTGGGTGCTGGACCTGGGTCAGTTCGTGCTGGCGGACAGCCTGTTCGGGGTGCTCGTCTCGGCGGGCGTCGCGGTGCTGGCGGGCTGGCGGCGGCCGCGGGCCGCCGCCGCCGCGGGCGCAGGGCTGCTGCTGGGCGCGGCGCTGTGCGTGCGGACGGTGGGCTACGGGCCGCTGGCGGTCGCCGTTGTCGTGCTGGTGGCCGACGCGGTCGCCGTCGCGGTCGCCGGCCGCGGCCGGCGGGCGCCGGTGCGGGCGGTCGCCCCCGTCGTCGCGTTCGTGGTGGCGGCCGCCGTGCCGGTGGGCGCCTACGCGGGCTGGAGCGCGGCCGAGGGCAAGGGCTTCACGGTGTCCGCGCATTCCGGCTTCTTCCTGTACGGGCGGGTGGCCCCGTTCGCCGACTGTTCGACGATTTCCCGCGCCGACCTGCGTACTCTGTGTGACCCGCGGCCCACCGACCAGCGCGGCGCGCCGGTCCGCTACCTGTGGCCCGCCGACTCGCCGTTGCGCCAGGGCCACCGGCAGATCCCGCCGGGGCGGGAGGACCTCGCGGGGACGTTCGCGCACGTGGTGGTGCGCGAGCAGCCGTGGGCGCTCGTCACGTCCTCCGCCCGCTACCTCGCCGGCTACCTGGACCCGGTCCCGTACGAGACCCCGTTGACGTCCCGGGCGGACACCTGGGAGCTGCCGACCCGCGTCACCAACGTGCTG
This sequence comes from Frankia sp. CpI1-P, assembly GCF_001421075.1. Taxonomy (NCBI): domain Bacteria; kingdom Bacillati; phylum Actinomycetota; class Actinomycetes; order Frankiales; family Frankiaceae; genus Frankia; species Frankia sp. CpI1-P. The sequence continues at coordinate 2,782 of NZ_LJJX01000014.1, forward strand.
CCCCCGGACGACGCCCACGCCGACGACGGCTACTTCGTCGCCACGGCGGTGCGCTCGCCGCCGGCCAGCCTGCTCGCGGCCTGGTCCCGGATTTCCTACGCCCCGCTGCCGCTGGTCGGCCTGGGCCTGCTGGCGGGAATGGCAGCGTCGCTGCTCACGGCCGGCCGGACGATCCGGGCCCGGCGGGCGCTGCGGCGGGCCAAGCGGCCCCCGCAACGGTCAGCGGCTGCGCCGGCTCCCGATCGTGCCGCCCCTGCCGGGATCGGTCGGGTGTTCTGGCTGGCAGCCGGATCCGGGGTGTCGACCCTCGTGCTGTCCGCGGTCACCGCCGGCTTCGACTACCGCTACCTCGGCGCCGTCATCGGGCCGGTCGCCCTGGCCGCGGTCATCGGCGCGGGCGCGTTCGTCGCCGCGCTGCGGGGGCGAACCGCTGGATAGCCGGCGCGGCCCGGGCGTTACCGTCATATCGGCGGGGACGGACGGGGGCTCGCGCGCCGCCGGTTGATCGGCGGGGGGTGCGGGATGGGACGGCACCGCTCGACCGGCCCGGACGACGATGACTTCGCCGCCGGCCGCACGGCCGCCAAAGCAGCCGAGGTCCATGGTGGTGCCGCCCAGCAGGCGGCCGAGATCCACGGTGGTGCCTCACGGGAGGCCGCGGGTGGTCCTGCGGGCGATGCGCCGCCGGGGGCTGCCGGCCGCGGTCCGGCGATGCGACGGTGGTTCGTGACCGGGGTGGCTGCGGCCGGTCTGATCTTCAGCTCGCTGGGGCTGCTCGTCGCCGCGGTGGTCCCGCCGTTCACCGGGGCCGACGAGGCGCAGCACACGGCGTACGCCCTCGAGCTCGCCCACGGTTCGCTGCCGCAGCTCGACACCCCGGTGCGCGCGCGGGTGCCCGGCATGCCGGGACTGCCGGCGAGCTGCCGGGCCTCGCCCGCACAGGCCCGGGCCGCGGTCGACGCGCATGCCGACGGGCTGTGCGGGGTGCGCCTCGGCCGGGGGCTGTCCAACTTCGATCTGGTCTACACCGCCAACCATCCGCCGTTGTTCTACGCCGTGGAGGCGGTGCCGCTGCGGACCGGCGAGGCGTCGGGCCATCCGTTGGCCGGATTCCGCGCCGCGCGCGTCGTCAACGTGCTGCTCGGCGTGGGCGTCGTCGTCGCGACGGCGGCGTTGTGCCGCGGGCTGCTGCCGCGACGGCCGGGCGTCGCGGTCGGGGNGGCGGCGGTCATCGGGACCGTCGGGCTCGTCGTCGTCACCTCCGGGCAGATCTACAACGACACCCTGGCGATGGCGACCGTGACCGGGCTGCTCGCGGTGACCGTCGCCCTTGCCCGCCGCGGCCCGAGCCCGCGGATCCTCGCGGGACTCGCGGTGCTCGGGCCGGCCGCGGCGGCCAGCCGGGCGAGCGGCGCGGTGGCTCTCGCCGCCGTGGTGCCCGCCGTCGCCGCCGCCGTCGCGCTGCACACCAGGGGAAGCCGGGCCCGCCGGGCCGGCCGGGGCCTGGCCGCCGCCGGTGGGCTGCTTGCCCTCACCGTCGCCGCCGTCGGCTGGTTCTACCTGCGCAATCAGCGCCGCTACGGCGATCCCACGGCCTCCGAGCGGATCGCGGACATGTTCCCGCTCGGCGGGGCACACCCCTCGATCTGGCAGGTGCTGCGCAACGGTGATCTGTGGTGGTACGTCTACCGCGGGTTTTTCGGCCGGCCCACGCTCGTCACCGGTCACGCCGAGCAGGTCGCCGTCGGCATCGCGGTGGTCACCGGCGCCGGTCTGGCCGCAGCGGCCCTGCGCGCGTGTGCCCGACGCCGGTCCACAGGGGGTGCCCCCAGTCCGTCCGCGGCCGATCCGAGCGGTGGCAGTGGCGGTGGCGGCGGCAGCAGCAACAGCGGTGGCGGTGGTGGTGGCGCGGTCGTCGGCTGGCTCCTGGTGGCCGGGCACTGCCTGCTCGTCGTCGCCACCCTGGTGGGATACGTGGCCGCCGGTGGGGCGTCGTTCACCCGCTATCTGCTGCCGATGGCACCGGTGCTCGCGATCGGCGTCGCCGCGTCCTGCCGAGCCCTGCCGCTGGGCCGGCACGGGTTGCCGACCCTGGCCGTCGTCGCGGCGATGGCCGCCTGCACGCTGGTGCTCATCGGGCGGGAACTGGCCTGGAAGCGGCCCGCCCTCGCGCCGCTCGCCCTGCCCGACCGGCTGCGCGCCGCCTGGGCGCTGGGCGGGCCCGGCTCGCCGCGCGTCGGCCTGGCGGTCCTGGCGGCCGCCGCGATCGTCGCCGCGGCGCTGCTCGCCGCCGCCCTAGGAAAGCTCGGCGACCCGGCGGTAGACGGCCGCGGTCAGCTCCGCGGTGCGCCGCCAGGTGAAGGTGCGGGCGTGGGCGCGGCCCGCCTCGGCGTCGCCGGGGGAGGCGAGCAGGGCGAGGATCGCCTCGGCGAGGTCGTCGGCGAACGAGTCCCGGTCGGCCTGCCGGACCAGCCGCACCGGGCTGGCGACGGAGTCGACCAGGGCTCCGGTGACCTCCCGGACGGTCGGGATGTCNGCGGCGACGACCGGGGTGCCGGCGGCGAGCGCTTCCAGGGGCGGTAGGCCGAAACCCTCGTAGCGGGAGGGGAAGCACAGCACGCTGGCGCCCGCGACCGTGGCCCGCAACTGGTCGGCGTCGAGGTAGCCGGCGGTGATGACGCTGCCGGCGGGCAGCCCGGCGAGGTCGAGGGTCGGCCCCCACCCCGGCGGTCCGACGAGGACCAGCGGGGGGGCGCCGAGTTGCGCCGCCTGCAGCCGGCGCACCGCCTCCAGCAGGACCGGCAGGTTCTTGCGGGGTTCGACCGAGCCGACGAAGAGCAGGTACCGCTCGGGCAGGCCGTGCGCCTGCAGCCAGGCGGCCGTCGGCGCCGGGGTGGTGAACCAGGTGTCGTCGACGCCGAGCGGGGTGGGGGTGACCAGCGCNGGGTCGAGCCGGTAGGCGGTGATCACCTCCTCGGCGACGGCCCGGCTCGGGGTGAGCACGGCGCAGGCGCGCCGCAGCCCGCGGGGGACGAGATCGCTGTAGCGGGCGGAGGCGGCCGTGACCGTGTCCGGGGTCCGCAGGTAGGACAGGTCGTGGATGGTGAGCACGCCGCGGGCGTGGCGCAGCGGCGGGAGGACGAAGTTGGTCCCGTGCACGATGTCCGCAGCGCCGGTGAGCCATTCCACGGGCGGCTGCTCGCCGCGGATCCAGGCGTCCTGGAGCAGTCGCGCCGGGGCTCGGCGGGCGGCCGGGCGCACCCCCGCCGGCAGGCTCCCGGCGAGCTCGTCGAGCCCGCGCCACGTGAACGCCGTCGCCGCCAGCTCCCAGGAGGTGTCGAGCCGGGCGAGGCCGGCCAGCAGGTGCTCGGTGTAGCGGCCGACGCCGGTGCGCCGCCCGAGCAGCGGCGTGCCGTCGAGCACGATCCTCATCCGGTGCCTCNCGCCGCTGTCGTGTCGCTCCCGCGCTGCCCCGTCCCGGCCAGCCCACGTCCCGGTCAGTCCTGGTGCCGGTCAGTCCTGGTAGAGCCGGCGGCGGTCGGCGATGTCGCGCCACTGGTGGGCGAACGCGTCGTCCGAGAAGGTCTGGGCCCGTTCGACCGCCGCGGCCGCGAGCCGGCCGCGCAGGTCGTCCTCGGCGGCGAGCCGGCGGGTGAACGAGGCGACCTGCTCCGGTCCGGTCCACCGGTAGCCGTCGACGCCGTGCCGGACGATCTCCCGCTGCCCGGCGCGGTCGATGACGACCGGCACGCAGCCGCCGGCCATCGCCTCGACGGTGGTCATCCCGAAGTGCTCCGCCGTCCAGGGACGGCGTCGGTCGTCCTCGCCGTAACCGGTCGCCGACCAGAACACCGAGCTGGTCGACAGCAGGTGCTCGACCTGCGCCCGCGGGGCGTTCGGGTGAACCTGCACCGGCAGGCCGGCCCCGGCGGCGCGGACCTGCTCCAGGTAGGGCCGTTGGGAGTCCTCGCAGCCGCCGACGACGTGCATCGTCCAGCCCGGCAGGTCGCCGGCGCGGTACAGCTCGCCGAACCACTGCACCATCTCAAGCTGCCGCTTGGCGTGCCCGAGGCCCGGCATGAAGAACCGTCCGACGGTGACGACGGCCTTCTCCCGGACCGGTGCCGGGTGCAGCCGCTGCACCTGGATCGGGGGGAACAGCACGTCGGCGTCGCGCTTCCACAACCGCCGGATCCAGCCCCGGGTGAACTGCGAGTTGGCCATGACCACGTCGTAGCCGTCGAGGTAGGCCAGGTCCGCCGGGTCCCGCAGCAGCCAGGGGAAGCGCAGCGGCAGGCGGGCGATCGGTCCCTCGTCGCCGTCGGTGACCCGCGGCCGGCTCACCGCGACGCCGAGTTCGCGCACGTCCGCGGCGCCCGGCGAGAACGCGTCGCTGACCAGGGTGAGCTCGGTGCCGTCGGTGGTCGGCGGCAGCGGCACCTCGAACGGGGCGAAGTCGGCGCCGATCTCCAGCTTGGCCAGCACCCCGCCGCCCGCGTCGAGGACCCGCAGCGACGTGCCGGCCGGTGCGCCCGGACGGCCGATGTCGGCGCGCAGGGTGCGCCGCTCACCCGGGCTGACGGCGAGGATGCCCGACCCGTTCGTCCAGGTCCACTGCCGGCGGCGGCCGCCCTCCGGTGGGTACCAGCCCTGGCCGAAGCTGACCGCCGGGCGCACCCCGCGCAGCAGCGGGCCGGCGGTGCGCACCGCGGCCTTGCGCCAGGCCGCCATGTCGTGGTCGAAGGGCGTCGGGAAGAAGCACAGGTACGCCGAGCGGCGGGACTGCGGCGCGATGCGGCTCATGTACGAGCCGTTGACGAACAGGTCGTAACCCGCGGACACCGCCGCGATGGCCTCCTCACCGCGGTCCGGCAGCCGGACATAGCGGCAGCCGGCGAGATCCAGGCCGAGATGGCTGCCGAGCTGGTCGAGGTCGACCTCGGAATGCCCGAGGATGTCGACGCTCGCGCCCTCGGCCGCCAGCACCTGGGCGATCATGCCGTTGTGGCGTTCCCCGCCGCCCATCGAATGCCAGAACCGGTTGTAGACGGCGGCCCGCACCCCCCGCGCCGGCCGTTCGTCGGCGCTGGCGGCCGCGCTGGCCGTGGCGGCCGCGGTGGCCGTGGCGGCCGCGGTGGCCGCAGCGGTCGCGGTGGTCGGCGCGGCGGGATCCGTGGCGCCACTCGCGAGCTCGCTCATCGGGAGACCAGCCAGCTCTGCAGGCTCGAGCGCCGCTCGGCGGCGGTGCGGCCGATCTCGCGCCGGGCCCGCAGCATCGCGGGCAGCAGCCGCAGGTACGAGCCGTACACCCGCAGCCGCAGCAGCGTCGGGCGCAGCGCCGGCCGGCTGCGGCCGCGCCACGCCTGGCGCAGGGTGCGCACCGCGATGGAGGCGGTCGTCGCCGGGTAGCGCAGCACCGCGGACAGCGCCAGCGTCGCCGTCGCGTCCTTGGTGAGCATCAGCAGCCGGTTGCGGTCGGTGTGGAAGACGAACAGCGGCGACCACTCGACGCTCGACGCCGAGTGGATGTGCCGCAGCACCGCGCCTGGGACGTAGCGGATCGTGTACCCCCGCGCCCGGATCCGCCATGACAGGTCGGTGTCCTCGTAGTAGAGGAAGAACGCGTCGTCGAACCAGCCGAGCTCGTGACCCAGCGACGACCGGATGNCCATCCCGTTGCCGCAGGCGGTGAACACGTCCTCCGGCTGGTCGAACTGGCCGGCGTCGACCTGCTGGTAGCCGCGGTCCGCGCCATAGCCGTCGGTGAGCACGATCCCGCCGACGTTGTTGATCACATCGACGCGCGGGGCCTCCCCGACGACGGTGAGCGTCACCGTCGTCGACTCGCGGCCGACGGCCANTTCGGCCCGGCCGCCGTCGGCGGCACCGGTCGGGCCGTCCCAGCTCAGGACGACCTGCTTACCCGACTCCGCCGCCCAGGTGAATCCGAGGGTGACCGGCCCACCGTCCGGGATCGGGACGCACAGCTCGCCGTCGCCGCGGGTCCAGAAGTACGGNGCCTTCGCCGGCCCCTCGGCGCCATAGGTCAGCTTCTCCCAGAGCACCTCGCGCAGCGCCTCGCGCCCGTTCACCGTCACCGACGACACCCGGACGCCCAGCTCCCGGGAGTCGTGCGGGCCGGGCACGAAGGTGGGCGTGCTCAGCCGCATCCGCAGGAAGCGGGGCAGGAACACGACCTTGCCGGTGGCGGCGCCGAGGTGCTGGCCACCGGGCTCGCCGAACGGCCCCAGCAGGGCCGCGAGCCACGTCGGTTCGGGAACGGCGTCGTTGTTCACCAGCACCGCGTACGGCGTGGTGACCTGGCGCAGGGCGAGGTTGTTGCCGCCGGCGAAGCCGAGGTTGCGGTCCGAGGGCACGACCCGCACCCAGGGGTAACGCTCGGCGAGCAGCTCCCGGGAGCCGTCCGCGGAGGCGTTGTCGACGACCCAGGTCTGGAAGGCGAAGCCCGCGTCCTGCTTGGCGATGCCGTCGAGGCAGGCCGGCAGCAGGTGCGCCCCGTTCCAGTTGACGATCACGATGGTCGCCAGCGGCTCGGTCCCCGCGCCGCCGCCCGGCCCGGCGGTGGTTCCCGTCTGCTTCCGCTCCGTCATCCGCGCAGCCTCGCCTCGTAGTCGACCTTGAGAAGCCCGTCCGCCTGCGGGCCGCTGACGCCGAACANCTCCTCGAACCGGCGGGTCGTCACCGGGGCGCCGGTGGTGGCGTCCGAGACGTGCACCTTGACCGCGAACGCCCCGAGTAGTTCGGGTAGGTGCGGGATGGAGAAGTCCACGATGTGCCGCCCGGGGCCGACGGCGAGCCCACCGGGGGGCGTCTCCATCATCCAGATGGGCACCTCGCTCTGCCCGACGATGTAGGTGTGCAGATAGATCTGCTCCGGGGCGCCCTCGGTGACGTCGAGCTCGACGCTGACCGTGAGCCGCTCGCCCGGGTCGTACTGCACCATCGGCAGCCCGCCGGGATCCAGGCTGAAGGCCACCGACTGGGGGCGGACGGTGGCGTACTCCCACGACACCGGACCCTCGGCCGGCAGGCTGCCCAGCTTCTGCCGCAGCAGCTTCGTGCCCACNGCGGGGTTGCCGTCGTAGATCAGCGAGCCGGACTCCAGGACCAGGATCCGGTCACACATGCTCTCGATGAGGTCGAGGGAGTGGGTGACGAACAGGATCGTGCGCCCCTGCGCCCGGAACTCGGCGATCTTGGCCAGGCACTTGCGCTGGAACGCCTCGTCGCCGACGGCGAGCACCTCGTCGACGAGCAGCACGTCCGGATCGACGTGCACGGCCACGGCGAAGCCGAGGCGCACGTACTGGCCGGACGAGTAGTGCTTCACGTCGTCGTCGATCTTGTGCCGCAGCTCGGAGAAGTCGACGATCGAGTCGAACAGTCGGTCGATCTCCCGCTTGGACAGCCCGAGCAGCGAGGCGTTGAGGTAGACGTTGTCCCGCCCGGACAGCTCGCCGTTGAACCCGGCGCCGAGTTCCAGCAGCGACGCGATCCGGCCCTGCACCGAGACCTGTCCGCTGGTCGGGCGCAGGATGCCGGCGAGCACCTTGAGCAGGGTCGACTTCCCTGAACCGTTCGCCCCGGCGAGCCCGACCGTCTGGCCGCGCCCGATCGTCACGTCGACGTCGCGCAGCGCCCAGAAGTCGTCCCCGGCGGGGCCACCGCGGCGGACGAACCGTTCCTTCAGGCTCGTCGCGCGGTTGTGGTACGAGACGAACCGCTTGCTCACCCCGGTCCCCTGGATCACCACCGCCGAGTCGGGGACGGCCTCGCCGGGGCCGACCTGCTCGGGGGCACCGAGGGGATCGACCGCTGCGGGCCCGCCGGCCGGCGCCGCACCGTTCGCGCCGGGGACGCCCCAGGGATCCGACCGACCCGGCGGCGTCGCGGCGACCTCCGGGTAGGACGGCGGGGCGAGGTCGAGCGGTGTGGGGTCGAGCGCGGTGGGGTCGCGCGGTGCGGGGTCGAGCGCGGCGGGGCCGGCCGGCGCGGCGCCGTCGACCGGGCCACGCGGGGCCGCGGGACGCCGCCCCCACGGCGGGGAGGCCGCACCGCGCTGGTACGCGGACGAGTGTCGGGCCACTACAACTCCTTGCTGGCCGCCGGCGGACGTCTCACCATGATCGCACCGCGGTCGGCGTGCTGGCTCCAGGGCTCGCGGCGGCGGACGACGACGTCGCCGGGCCGCCGGGAGCCCACCTACAGATCCTCGGCGAAGTCCGCCTGCATGGTGCGGAACACGTGGAACCCCACCCAGAGCAGGACGACCGAGATCGCCCCTGCGACGGCGAGATGTTCCAGGTAGAACGTGTATCCCGGGTCCGCCTGGACGGGGGTCGAGCCGGTGGAGCCACCCCCAGGATCGTAGATCGCGCGTTGGAACGTGATGACCACCACTGCCATCGGGTTGAGCAGGTACACCCAGGTCCACTCGTGCAGCCGGTTCTGGATCAGGCCGAAGGCGTAGACCATCGGGTTCAGCCAGAACCAGGCGAGNAGGGCGACGTCGAGCAGGTGGGAGGTGTCGCGGTAGCGCACGTTGAGGGCGCTGACCAGCAGCGACAGTGCGACCGTGAACGTGATGGCGACGGCGCCCGCNGGCACGAGCAGCAGCAGGTCGGCGCCGATCAGGTTGTAGCCGAGGATCAGGATCACCACGAAAAGCACGAGCAACTGGAGCAGGAAGTGCACGGNGGCGAACCCGACCGCCGACAGCGGGAGTACGGCGAGCGGGAACCGCACCTTCTTGACCAGGTTCGCGTTCGCGACGACGCTGCCGCACGCCGAGGACACGCTGCCCGAGAAGGCGTTCCAGATCAGCAGCCCGGACATCAGGTAAATGCCGAACCGCGGAATTCCGGACTTGAGGACGATCTGGAAGACGAACGTGTACACCACGAGCAGGAGCATCGGGTTCGCCAGCGACCAGGCGAAGCCCAGCGTGGAACCCTTGTACTTGACCTTCAGATCCTTGCGGATGAGATTGCGTAGCAGTTCCCAACGCACCCTCGTCTGCGCCCGGCTGCGGCGGGCCAGCCGGCTCGGGTCCATCGCGTGCTGCCCCGGGCCGGGGCCCGCCGGATGCGGGGACGGGGCCGTCGGCGTACCCGCCGGCAGCGGAGCGTCAGCCAGATGTGACATGACCGGCCCTCCCCGTCCCCCGGAGGTCGGGCCGCCGGTCCCCGGCACGGCGTGGCTGGAGCTGCACCTGTCCGCTCCTCACTCGACACGACAGAGATCTGACAGTACCGAGAACCGTCTCCGGCCCGGCACGCCCCCGGCCGGGGCAGCGCCGGGACACGCCCGCCGGACGCTGCGCCCCCCGAAGGGTGATGCGCCCCACGGAGGGTGTTGTCCCGATCGCGGGTGAATGGCCGATGGAGCGCGATGGCGAACCGGCCCGCTTCTCGGCGGAATCGTGACGGTACCGTGCCCGGACCGAGCCGGCGCCNCCACCCGGTCCGCTACCCGGTCCGGTGACCGGTGCCCGGAACGGGGTTCATAGTATCGACCCGTCCATCTGGCTTCGGCCGGCCGATGCCGCGTGGGGGATTCCCGACGTTTGGCGGCCGTCGGGGCCGACCCGGCGGAGGCGGCCGTACCGGTCGCATGGAGCGGCCGTTCCGGTCGCATGGAGAGGACGGCCGTGTTCACCGACGTCCGACTACGCGAAGTGTGGTCGCATCTGGAGTCGGGCGGGGCACAGGCCCTGACTCTCGATGTCTTCGACACCTTGTTGTGGCGCATGGTGCCCGAACCCACCCACGCGTTTGTACTGCTGGGCCACCGGCTCGCCGACGCCGGCCACCTGCCGCCCAGCGTCTCGCCGGGAGAGTTCGCCCGGCTGCGCGTGCACGCCGAGCATGTGGCGCGGNTGCACGCCCATGACGCCCGCGGCACCCACGAGGTGCGCCTGGACGAGATCTGGCAGGTGCTGGCGCCCGCGCTGCCGGGGACCGCCGGGGTGCAGGACCTGATCGACGCCGAGGTCGCGGTCGAACGCGAACTGTGCCGGGCCGACCTCGCCGTGGTCGAGCTCGCCGAGCTCGCCATGACCAAACTCGGCCTGCCGGTGTACCTGCTGTCGGACACCTACTTCTCCGCCAGCCAGCTCGAACGGCTGCTGAACCGGCCGGAGCTCTCGGGGGTGCAGTTCACCCGGATCTTCACCTCCTCCGATGCCGGGACCTCGAAGAGTGACGGGCTGTTCCAGCACATGCTGGCCGCGTCCAGTCTCCAGCCGTCCCGGGTGGTTCACCTCGGCGACCATCCCGTCGCCGACGTCGAGGGCGCCCGTGAGCACGGGCTCGTCGCCATCCACTACCCCAAGTACGCCGGATCGCTGCGGCAGACCCTCGACCTGGAGGGACTTCGTAACCAGCCCAGCGACGACGTCCCCATCGACCCGGTCGACGGCGACTTCGGGATGACCGCCCTGCGCGCCCGGACGCTGCACCGCGCGGACGCCCTCGCCGTGCCCGCCGGACTGCGCCGCTACTGGGAGACCGGGGCCACCGTGTTCGGCCCGGTCTTCGCCGGTTTCGCCGAATGGGCGGTGGAGCGGGCACGGGACTTCGGCGCCGACCACATCCACTGCCTGATGCGGGAGGGGGACTTCCTGTCCCGCCTGCTCGTCGACCCGGGCGAGGACGTCGGCATCTCCGTGTCGACGATGTGGGCGTCCCGGCAGGTGTGTGCGCTGTCCAACGTGTTCGAGGGCAGCCCGGAGGAGCTGAAGAGCTTCCTGGTCCGCCGGCACGCGCCGAGCGTCGGCCAGCTGCTGCGCCAGCTCGGTGTCCGGCTGGAGCACGTCGCCGGCATCTCCGCGCTGGCCGACCGGCGCCTCGACGTGCCGGGCCTGCTCGACGACACCCTCGAAGAGCTCTGCTCGGACGAGCGGATCCGCAGCGAGATCGTGCTGACCGCCACCCGGCTGCGCGAGCGCTACGTGCGCTACCTCGACAGCCAGCTCCCGGAGACCGGCCGGGTCGTCTTCCTCGACCTGGGCTGGGGCGGCACCATTCAGGCGCTGCTCACCCGCCTGCTGGCCTCCACCGGCCGCAAGCTGGACATCCTCGGCCTGTACCTGGCGACGAACCAGGCGGNGATGAGCCACCGGCTCGCCGGTATGGAGCTGGAGGGCTACGTGGCCTCCGGTGGCCAGCCGGAGACGATGGCCAACCAGCTCATGCGCAGCCCCGAGGTGCTCGAGCAGCTCTGCATGCCCGACGTCGGGTCGCTGGTCTCGTTCGACGAGATGAGCAACCCGGTCCTCAGCATCGACCGGACCTCACGCACCCAGGTCGCCCAGCGTGCCGCGGTGCAGGACGGCATCCTCGCCTTCCAGCGGGAATGGCTGCGTTACCGGCGCTCGGAGACCCCGATGCCGTCGCTGGCCTCCGCCGGGGCGCGCCGCGCCGGGCTGCGCACGCTGACCCGGTTCGTCGCCCGCCCCACCGCCACCGAGGCCGCCGCGTTCGGCTCCTGGGCCCACGACGACAACTTCGGCTCCGACGCCACCGAGGGTCTGCTGCCGCCGGAGCTCGTGCGCCGGATGCCCTATCTCACCCCGGCCGACATCGACCGCATCTCCATGCGGGAGCTGTACTGGCCCGCGGGCGTCGCCGGCGTCGCGAACCGGCCGCTCGCCATCATCAGCGGGCTGGCCGCGGCTGCCGGCGTCCCGCCGGAGGAGGTCTCGCCGGAGGCCGCCGCCGGCCCCGTCGAGGTCTACGTCGACACCGGGGCCGACTTCGTCAACGGGGTGAAGGAGACGGCGCTGACCCGGTCGGCCCGCGACGGGCTGTCGCTCGTCCGGCTCAGCCTGGAGGCCGTCGGCGCCCGCCGCATCCGCATCGACCCGGCCGGCCGGCGCGGGCTGCTGCGGCTGGACTGGCTGACGCTGTCGTTCCACATCAACAACATCGCCGAGCCCTACAAGGTGACCATCACCTCGCTGGACGACCCCGCCCAGCAGCTCGCGCTCATCGGCCTGCGGCTGCTCCAGTCGAACCTGGTGGAGATCCTCGGCGACGACCCCCAGTTCGTCTACACGATCGACCTCGCCTCCCAGCCGCATCTCGCCGGGGTCTACGCCCTCGACGTCGAGATGGCCTTCGGCTGGATGGGCATCCGGGGCGACTCGCTGATCCTGCCCGCCGCCGGCCCGGCCCGGGACGGGCTCCCCGTCCGGGCGGCCCGCAAGATCCGGCGCGAGCTCGGAGGACTGCGGTGACCGACCAGCGGGACCCCGAACCCGCCGCCATCGGACCGCTCGACGGTGCCGACGCCCCGGGCGCCCCGGGCGAGGGCGCAGAGCCGGGCGAGCCCGCGGTCCGGGGCCCGTTCGAGGTTCGCGGCGGCCCGTCCCGCCAGCCCGGCCCATCCCCGTCCGCGGTGGCGGTCTCCTCGGTGGCGTCGGCGACCGACGTGGCGACGCACGCCGTCGCCGAGACCGGTCCCACGGCCGGGACCGGGTCGGTTGATCCGGAGGAGCACGGTGCCGTCCGGGACAGCTTCGCCGAGCTCGCGGCCATCGCCGCCGCCAGCGACCGCGCTGGCGGCGACCCCGTCGGGACCGATCTGGCCGGTAGCGGCCTCACCGGTAGCGGTCCCGCCGGGACCGACCTCACTGGGGCCGATCTCGGCGGGGCCGATCGTGGCGGGACGGGCCCCGGGTTCGGCCTCGCCCGCCAGGGCGACCACGCCCTCGACGTGGGCGACGCCGCCGAGCCGACGCTGGCGCCGTTGCTGCTGCACTCCCTGTCCGACCTGCGGGAGATCTGGGTGCCGCTGATCGAGGCGTCCGGCGCGCGCAGCGTGGCGGAGATCGGCTCGGAGAGCGGGGTCACCACCTCCCTGCTCGTCGACCTGCTGCGCCGCGGGGGCGGTGGTCGGCTCGTCGTCGTCGACCCGAACCCGGGGGTGGCGCCGGCTGCCGGCGGCGGGCTCGACGTGCAGGTCATCCGCGGTTACAGCCCGCAGGCCCTCGACGACCACGCGCCGACCGACGCCTACCTCATCGACGGGGATCACAACTACGCCACCGTGCGCGGCGAGCTCACGGCGATCGCCGACGCGGTCGCCCGGTTCAGCCGCTCGTACTTCCCGCTGGTGGTCCTGCACGACGTCGGCTGGCCGGCGGGGCGGCGCGACCAGTACTACAACCCGGACCGGGTGCCCGCGGACGCCCGCCAGCCACACTCGTGGGACGTCGGCGTCGAGATCGACGATCCCGGCGTGGTCCGCGGCGGCTTTCGCGGGATGGGGGCGTTTGCCTGGGCGCTGACCGAGGGGGGCCCGGGCAACGGGGTGCGCACNGCGATCGAGGACTTCGTCGCCGAACACGCCGACCTGCGGTTCTTCACAGTCGCGCCGATCTTCGGCCTGGGCGTGATCGTCGACCGTCGGGCGNCGTGGGCACGCCAGATCGCCGACCTGCTGACGCCCTGGGTNTCCAACCGCCTGCTGTCCCGGATGGAGCGCAATCGCGTNGACCTGTACCTGCACGTGCTGCGGTTGCAGGACGCGGCGGCGGCGGTGGCCCGTGCGCGGCAGCGGGAGTGGGCCCGGCTCGACGACGAGCGCAGTCGGCTTGCCGCGGTCGAACTGGAGCACCTGCACCGCATCGGCCAGTTGGAGCACGAGCTCGCCGAGCTGCGCCGGCGCGAGGCCGAGGACGCCGAGCGCGCCGTCCACGGCCACCGGGCGGCCGCCGACGCCGACGAACCGAAGCTCATGCAGGTCGCCCGGATCGCCGGCTCGGCGCTGCGGTCCCGGCTGAGCCCGACCGGGCAGGAACGGCTGGCGCGGGTGCAGACCCGGATCGCCGACACCGGCACCGGCCGCACCGCCCTGCCCGCCCTGCGTCGCCGGCCGAGTGCCTCGCCGCGGGGTGGCCCGAACGATCCGGACGGCCCCCCGCGCGGGTAGGCCCATGGCCTCCCCGATCCTGGACGGCCCCGATCCTGGACGGGTGATTGCAGGAGGTTGGTGACGATCCAGGTCGGGTCGACGGCCATCAACCTCCAGCAATGCGCCAGGAACGACCGGCGGATGGTTGAAAGTCGATGGACGCCGCCCGGCTGGCGCGGACCTGACGGTCTTCGCCAAAGCCGCGCCACGGTGCGGCTGCCATCATGAGGTCGCCCCTGTCGCTGTCCTCCCCCGAGGTGGATCATGGCTGTGCTCCGGATCGTCGCCGACCTGCCGTCCCGGTCCCTGCCGGCCTCCCGGCGCTTCTACGCGGCCGTCCTCGGGCTTGAGCCGGTTATGGACCATGGGTGGGTCGTGACGCTGAGCGATCCCGATCGACCGGGACCGCAGCTCAGCCTGCTGACTCACGATCTGACCGCGCCGGCCGTCCCGGCCGTCTCGGTCGAGGTCGACGACGTCGACGCCGCCCATGCCGCGGCTCTCGCCGCCGGTGCCGACATCATCTACCCGCTCACCGACGAGCCTTGGGGGGTGCGCCGGTTCTTCGTCCGGGATCCGGACGGCAACGTCGTGAACGTCCTCGGCCACTCCCGGCCCTGAGGATCGGGCCCGTCGTCAGCAGACCGGCTGTCAGCAGACCGGCTGGTAGGGGACGTCCGCGATGTGCCGCTGCCATTNGGCATCGTCGATCTGTTTCGACGGGTCGGCGCAGGCGGCGGCGATGAGGCTGGCATCGTCGATGCGGCTGATCCGCACGGTGTAGTCGTCGCTGGCGGTGGCGATGCCATTGCCATCCGGTGTCCACGCCAGGGCCTGGATCCAGTCGCCGTGCCCGCTGATCGTGCCGACCGACGCCGGGCGGCCGGTGCCGGAGACGTCCCACAGGTGCACGGTGGTGTCCCAGCCCGCGGTGGCCAGCGTCCTGCCGTCCGGGCTGAAGGCCAGGTCGAACACCCACTTCTCGTCGGCGGGGAAGGACGCGGTGGCCGCCGGGCGCGACGGGTCGGTGATGTCCCAGATGCGGGCCGTGCCGTCGTAGGCGCCGGTGGCCAACCGCCGCCCGTCTGGACTGAACGCCACCGCCCACACGTAGTCGGTGTGCGCGGTGATCGCCGCCAGCGGCCGCGGCCGGCGCGGATCGGTGATGTCCCACAGCCGGGCGGTCCGGTCGGCGCTCGCGGTGGCCAGCAGGTGGCCGTCGGGGCTGAAGGCGACTTCGTTGACCCAGCTCGTGTGCCGGTCGAGCACGGACAGCGCGGTGGGATGGCGCCGATCCGTCACGTCCCACAGCCGGGCGGTGTTGTCGTAGCCGGAGGTCGCCAGCGTCCGTCCGTCCGGGCTGAACGNGGCGTCGAGGACCCAGCCGTTGTGCCCGAGGATCACGGCGAGCTCGGCGGGATGGCGGGGGTCGCTGATGTCCCACAGGATCGCCGACCGGTCGTAGCTGACCGTGGCCAGCGTCCGCCCGTCCGGGCTGAACGCCGCGTCCAGGACCCAGGACGTGTGCCGGTTCAGGGTCGACAGCTTCACCGGATGCGTCCGGTCGGAGATGTCCCACAACTGGACGAGGTTGTCCGCGCCGGCCGAGGCGAGCAGCCGCCCGTTCGGGCTGATGCCGACGCCCAGCGCGGACGCCGTGTGCCCCGTGAGGACGCTGGCGGTCGCCGCGGCGAAGGATGTGCGCAGCGCGGCGCGGGCCTCGCGCACCGGGCTGATGCGGTAGGCGGCCAACGACAGCCGGGCGGCGAGGTCCGCATCGGAGTTGCGCACGGCTTCGGCGGCCAGCGCCACCCGGGCCGCCGTCTCCTCCCGGCTCGGCCGCTGGCCGCCGCCCGTGGTCAGCGCCAGCGGCATCAACGCCGTGATCAGCAGTACCGCGAGGATGGGTGCGGCGAGCAGCGCGATGCGCCGCCGGTCCCACCGGCCGCGGCGCCGGCTCGGCGCGGCGAGGTCGCCCGCCGCGCCCACGCCCGCCGGGCCGGCGTCGGGACCGCCCCGTTCCGGGTCGCCGACGGCCCGGGCATGGTGGCCGGGGCCGGCGGCGGGCGGCGTCTGGTCCCGATCGGCCGGCGGCGGCCACGCTCCTGCGGCGCCGAGGTCGGCGCGTGCGGCGGGGCCGCCACGCCCCCCCTGCGCCGCCTCGCCGGCGGCATGGTCAGCGGCATGGTCGGGGGAGGTCCCGGGCCGGGCCGGATCGGCAGGCCGGGGCCGCACCCCCGGCTCGGCACCCGGCGGCGATCCGTTGCCCTCCGCCCCGACACGCTGGGGTGGGGCCAGCATCGGCGCCCCGGACCGGATGACGCGGGTCACGTCCGGATCAGGATGGGTCGAAGGCCCCATCCCCACCAGACGCAGGAACAGCTCCTGCGCGGTCGGCCGGGCGGCCGGATCCTTGCGCATCGCCTCCTCGACGATCGGGCGAAGCGCCGGGTCGAGGCCGTCGAGCAGCGGCTCGCGGTGCACGACCCGATAGAGCTGGACCGGTGTCGGGCCGTCGCCGAAGGGAAACGACCCGGTCCCCGCGTAGGTGACCAGCCCGCCCCAGGCGAACACGTCCGCCGCGGCCGAGACGGGTTCGCCGTTGGCCTGCTCGGGTGNCATGAACGCCGGGGTGCCGACCCGCTGGATCTCCTGGCTCA
Organism: Frankia sp. CpI1-P; assembly: GCF_001421075.1. NCBI lineage: Bacteria > Bacillati > Actinomycetota > Actinomycetes > Frankiales > Frankiaceae > Frankia > Frankia sp. CpI1-P. The sequence continues at coordinate 19,380 of NZ_LJJX01000014.1, forward strand.
GCATCGTCTGGGCGTCCAGCGCCCGCGCGATCCCGAAGTCGATCACCCGCGGGCCGAGGGAGGACAGCAGCACGTTGGACGGCTTGAGGTCGCGGTGCACGAGACCCGCGCCGTGGATGGACGTCAGCGCCGCCGCGACGCTCACCGCGAGGCGTTCCAGATCGGCCGAGCGCAGCGGGCCCTCCGCGGCCACGCTCTGGGCGAGGGTCAGCCCGTCGATGTACTCGGTGACGAGGTAGGGCAGCCCGCCCGGAGGGTCGACGACGTCGAGCACCTCCGCGGTGCAGAACCGGGCCACCCGGCGGGCGATGTCCGCCTCGCGCCGGAACCGGGCCCGGAACTCGGGCACCCGAGCCAGGTCCGGCCGGATCACCTTGACCGCGACGAGTCGGCCCGCGTACCCGGTCACTCCGGGGCGGCCCCGCCCGAGGTAGACGGTGCCCATCCCACCCTCGCCGAGCCGGCCCAGCAGCTCGACGTGGATGAGTTCCCGCGGGTCGTCGCGGTCGAGCGGCGCGACCGGGCCGCCCGGTCCCGACCCACCCGCCGCAGCCCCGCCGGCCGCAGACGGGTGGCTCACCGGGCCATGCGGCTCGGCCTGCGTGCCGCTCGGTGGCGGGGATGGCGCGCCGGGCGCGCCAGCGGATCCCGCGCTGGCGGCGCTCGCGAGCCCGGTCGCGGCGGCCAGGGCGGCGTGCCGCAGCGGGTCCTGAGGCAGCGACTGGTCCTGGGGCAGGAGCGGGTCCTGGGGCAGGAGCGAGTCGTGGGACAGCAGCGAGTCGTGGGGCAGCGAGTCGTGGGGCGCCGGCCTGGGGGCTGCCGGCGTGGCGGGCGCCGCGGACTGAGGCGATGTTCCCCCGGCGGGTGTGGGCGGGAACAGTACCGCGGCGGGTCCAGGCTCGACGGCCGGGCCCTGGTCGGGCGGCGGTGCGGGCTGGGGTGTCGTCCCCCGCGCCCTGCCCGTCTCCCGCTTGCGGCGCAAGGTCCCCCCCGAACTGAGATGGTCGACACCGCGGACCTCATGTGCACGATCATCATCTCATGGTCCGTTGAGCCCGGCCGGTGCCGTCTCGGTCGGTCCGGGCTCCGTGCCAGTGTGCCGCTGCGCGCGTGAGCGTGCACGCTGTGCAGTGCATAACGAAGCCTATGCCGGCATCGTCCCGGATTCGGCGGGTCAGCGTGGTTGCGGGNGGCGAGCGCCGTCGGCCTCGTTGGCCTCGTTGGCCTCGTTGGTCTCGTCGGCCTCGGTACTCGGCGCCGGTGGGCCGCCGGGTGCCGGTAGGGAAGTCGGCTTCGCGCCCTCGGGCCCGTCGGGCCGGGGCTGCCCGCTCGCCAGGGTGTCCCGGTGCAGCCGGGCCGCGCGGTTGCGGGCAGCCTCCCGCAGCCCCTGGGTCCGGGAGTCCGTCAGGACGACCCCGCGGCCGGGCCGGGACGGGCGGGCGTCGCGCTCGCCGATGACCAGCACCCACAGGCAGCCGACCAGGGTCGCCACCGCGAGCGCGCACACCGCGACGGCGATGAGGACCAGCGTCCCCTCCGACCACGGCGACCAGGCCGTCATGTCGTCCCACGCGTCGCCGAGATCGCCGTCCTCCGGCCGCCAGAAGTGCGGGAACACCATGCTGATCGACCAGACCTGCAGGGTGACCGCGCCCGCGAGGAACAGCAGCGGCATGACCCGCGACAGGTACCGGCCGGTGGCCGCCGCCCCCAGACCGATGCCGATCGCCAGCGACACCAGCCCGNCGTACAGGTATCGGCCGGAGATGCCGCTGACGTGGAACTGCTTGTCGAAGTTCTTGGCGGACTGCACCGCCATCAGCCCGAACAGGCCCCACGTGACCCACAGCAGGAGCAGCAGGTCGACCCGGATACGCCAGTTGCGGGCCCGGATCAGCGCGAGTGCGAAGAAGAAGATGACCAGGGCGGTGCCGGTGNGGACCGGGACGGTCGTGAGGTTGACCTCGAACCAACCGAACGATCCCCACCAGCGCAGGATCGTCCCGTTGATCAGGATCTCCCGGTAGGCGCCCCAGTCGTCGCCGAGGTACTGGCCCAGCGGGAAGCCGGGCGTCTCCGGCTGGAAGGCCCCCCAGCGCACGACGTTGACGATCCACCACCAGCCGCCCAGGGCAACCATGATCGCCCCGCCGAGCAGGATCTGCCGCCAGGGCGGTCGCTGCGCGGCGGCCGAGGGCCCGGCGGGTCCCGCGTCGGCGAGCCGGAACGGCCGGATGTCGGCCCGACCGCCGCCGGTGCTCGCCGCGCAGCCGCGGCCGGTGCTCGCCCTGGGTGGGGGCGTGCCGGCCGGGTCCGCCGCGGGCGCGCGCGCCCGCAGCGCGCGGGCGTCCCGCCGGGCCCGGGACCAGGCCAGCACGTAGGCCAGCGCGGCCATCGGGACCAGCACGATCGCCAGCGATTTCGTCATCAGGGCGAGGCCGACGAAGCCACCCGTCCAGGCCGCCGTGCGCAGTGAGGTGTCCCCGCGCAGCACGTAGACGATGCTCACGGTCGCCAGCCCGGCGGTCAGGACCAGCAGGTTGTCGTTGTTGACGCTGGAGCCGATGTGGGCCANCTCCGGGATGGCCAGCGGGACCAGTGCCGCGCAGGTCCCCGCCACCCGGCTGCCGTCGGACAGCCGGTGCGCCCCCGCCCAGGCCAGCAGCGGCAGCGGGGCCACCATCGCCGCGCTGACCAGGCGCAGGATGCCGATGATCTCGTCCCAGCGCAGGTTGTCGCCGCCGCCCGGGATCGCCTTGAGGATCACCGCGTTGACCCAGTAGTACAGCGGCGGGTGCTGGACGATCTGCTGGATGCCGCCCCTGGGCGCAGGCGTCCGCTCCAGTTCCTCCCAGCTCGGCCGCTCGTCGCGGGGCGTCGCCCGCGCGGCGGTGAAGGGCCCCGCGGAGAGGTCACGCGGCCGCTTGTCGGAGCCGTAGGGCGCCGCCATGATCGCGCCGACCCCGCCGCGAGTCACGATCACGTGCCCCGGATGGGGCCAGCCTTTGCCCTCCACCAGGCGCATCACGGCGTCGACGTGATTGGGCTCGTCGGGCGCGTGGTACTGCGGCATCATCACCGACCAGCCCGCCAGCACCGCCGTGAACAGCAGGGTGATCGCCCAGACGGTGGGGGGCGCGGTGCGCAGGATGCGCCACGGCCGAAAGCGGGTCCCGTCGGGGATCANGGCCGGGGCGGGCGCGGTGGCGGCGCGGGCCGCTGCGGTCGAATCCACGGAGTCACCCAAGCTCTGCACGGTCCCATCGGACGAAGGTGCTGTCATGCTACGGACACCCCCGCTCGGTTGACTGCCCGGGTATCCGCACATCGGCCCTGGTCGCGGACGGTGGCAAAGTGCCTTCTGGCGTGCCGCAGGTCACCGTCCGCAGTGTTCCCCCGAGACTCGAGTCACAGTCCGGCGGTGTCCGTGGTAGGCCCGCCTCAGGCCGCACGCCTCAGGCCGGGCGCCCACCGCTCGGCACCGCGAGCCCACGTCTCAGCCCGCGAGCCCACGTCCCAGCCCGCGAGTTCGTGCCTCGGCCCGCGAGCTCGTGCCTCAGCGCCAGGAGTCGATGTGGCCGACGACCTTTGCCGGTGACCCGGCGACGACGGCCTTCGGTGGGACGTCGCGGGTGACCACCGAGCCCGCCGCCACCACCGCGCTCTCGCCGACGGTGACACCCTTGAGGACGATCGCGCCGGTCCCGATCCAGGCCCGGTCCTCCAGCACGATCGGTCCGCTCACCGGCTGCTCGACACCGTCGACGACCATGGGATGGAAGTCGTTGTCGAGAAGCTGGGTGTTCCACGAGACGTTGCAGTAGGCCCCGATGGAGATCCGTTCCCGGACGAGGATCTTGGCGAACCCGTTGACGTTCGCGCCGGGGCCCAGTTCCAGCACGCCGGAGTCGACGACGACCCGCACGCCTCGCTGCAGCGAGACGACCCCCTCGCAGCGCAGCCGGCCCTCCGGATGCACCCGGATGATCGAGGTGTCGCGCTTGGTCGACAGGCCGAACCCGCCGAGGCCGACCCGCAGCGCCGCGCCCTCGGCGAACTCGATGCGCTCCCGACCCTCGATGACGGTCGGCGAGCCGAGCCAGATCGGCTGCTTGTGGGCGAGCGGGTACCGCAGTCCTGCGACGAACGAACGGGCCGAGGTCTCCCGGGCGGCCCGCAGCGTCCGCACGTGCCGCACGTATTCGCGTAGATCACTTCTGAACGCAGCCACGGCTCAAACAGTAGGCGCCGACGTGGCCCGGTCGTCGGCCCGGTCGTCGGACCTCGGGACGGGACGTGCCACTCTAGAACGGCGCGTCCGAATGGACGGACCGCGCATCACCGCCACGGACCGGCGATCGGAGTGGGGACGACGTCGGGCCGCGCCATGCACCGGCCCGCCGCCCCGCAGCGGCGATCACCGCCGGGAACGACGACCGGGAGCCACACCGACGTGAGTGTCAGCGCCATCCACAAGCCCGACCATCCGGAGGGCAGCACGCCGACGCAGCCTGCGGCCGGCGACGACCTCGTCGCGCTCGGACCCGACGTCCCTTACGTCACCATCGTTCTGCCCTGCTACAACGAGCAGGACCATGTGGTGCGCGAACTGGAGCGCATCACGGCGGCGATGGACGCCAGCGGGTACGCCTACGAGATCCTCGCGATCGACGACAAGTCGACCGACAACACCCTCGCCGTCCTGCGCGACGCGGCCCCCCGCTTCCCCCGGATGCGGATCATGCCGTTCCGCCGCAACGGTGGCTCGGGCACGGCCCGGCGCATCGNCACCCAGGAGGCCCGGGGGAAGATCGTCGTCTGGACCGACGCCGACATGACCTACCCGAACGAGCGCATCCCGGAGTTCGTCCGCTACCTGGACGACAACCTCGACGTCGACCAGGTCGTCGGGGCCCGGCTCACCGAGGAGGGGACCCACAAGTGGGCCCGGGTGCCGGCCAAGTGGCTCATCCGGATGATCGCCCAGCGGCTGTCCGGGATGAAGATCCCGGACCTGAACTCCGGCCTGCGCGCCTTCCGTCGCGAGGTCTCCCTGCCCTACCTGCGGCTGCTTCCGCCCGGCTTCAGCTGCGTCACCACGATCACGATGTCGTTCCTGTCCAACCAGCACCCGGTCGACTACATCCCGATCGACTACGCGAAGCGCGCCGGGACGTCGAAGTTCCACCCCTTCCGCGACGCGCGCCGCTACATCCTGCAGGTGCTGCGGATGGTCATGTACTTCGACCCGCTCAAGGTGCTGATGCCGATCGCCCTGTGGATCATGGGGCTGGGCTTCGTCAAGCTGATCGTGGACCTCGTCCGCTACGACTTCCACGTGGCGACCTCGACCCTGCTCGCGATCCTCGTCGGCTTCCAGATCGCCGTGCTCGCGCTGATCGGTGACCTGGTCGCCCGTTCCCGCAGCAACACCTGACCATGCGCGTCGCGGTCATCGGCCCGACCCACCCGTACAAGGGCGGGATCGCCCAGCACACGACCGAGCTCGCGCACCGGCTGGCCGCTCTGGGGCACCAGGTCGTGATCGAGTCCTGGTCGGACCAGTACCCGGCGCGNCTCTACCCGGGCGTGCAACGCGTCGCAGAGCCGGAGATGGAACCGTTCGGGTCGACCCGCTACCCGCTGTCCTGGCGCCGGCCCGAGGGCTGGGTCCGGCTCGGCCGGCGGCTGCGGCGCGAGGCCGACGCGGTCGTTCTGGTCGTCGTCACCCCGATCCAGGCGCCTGCCTACCTGGCCATCCTCACCGCGCTGCGCGGCCGGGCCGGGCGCCGGGGCGGCGGCCCGCGGGTGCTGGCACTGTGCCACAACGTCCTGCCGCACGAGCGGCGCGCGGTGGACGAGCCGCTGATCCGGGCGGTGCTGCGGCGGGTGTCCGCGGTGCTCGTGCACACCGCGGCACAGGCCGAGCTCGCCGCGACGCTCACCTCGGCGCCGGTGGTGGTGGCCGAGATGGCCCCGCACCTGTGGTCCTCGCCGACCCGGCGGCGCCCGGAGGTGACCGAGCCCGCCACCCAGGCCGAGCCCGGCGTCCGGGCCACGGCGGGTGGCCGGCCGCGGCGCAGCCTGCTGTTCTTCGGGCTGGTACGGCCCTACAAGGGGCTCGACGTGCTGTTGCGGGCGCTGGCCCGCGGCCCGGCAGACGTCCGCCTCACCGTCGCGGGGGAGTTCTGGGGCGACGCCGCGCAGACCACCCGCCTCATCGCCGACCTCGGCCTGACCGACCGGGTCGACGTGCGGGCCGGTTACGTCGACGCCGCCGAGGTGCCCGGCCTGTTCGCGGCCGCGGACGCCCTGGTGCTGCCGTACCGGGCGGGCACGGCGTCGCAGAACGTCGATCTCGCGCACCTGTACGGCCTGCCGGTGATTGCAACGACCGTGGGCACCCTCGCCACCGCGGTCCGTGACGGCGTCGACGGCCTGCTGGTCCCGCCGGACGACGTCGACGCGCTCGCCGCGGCCCTGCGCCGCCTCTACGAGCCGGGCGTGCTCGCCGACCTGCGGGCGAAGGTCTCCCCGCCCGACCCGCAGGCGGCCTGGGGAAACTACCTCGACGCGGCGCTCGGCGCGCTCGGTGACGGGTGAGGATGCTCAGCCAGGTCCGACCGTGGTCCGGCCTGCCGCCCGGCTCGTCGCGTCGCGTCCGGAGACGATCACCTGAGGTATATCTGACGGGTCCAGGCGCGAACGGGGCCCACATGGCGGGCAGACTGTCCGTCAACAACGGCCGGAACGGAAGGCGGACTGGTGAGCCCCGTACGTGACGACGCCCTCGCCTTCGTGGGTCACCAGGTCCACGTGATGCGCCGCCGTGAGGTCGGCACCCTGCTGGAGTGGGCGGGCGAGCTGACCGGGCGCACGCTGCTCGACGTGGCCGGCGGCGACGGCTACTGGGCCGGTCAGGCCGCCCGCCGCGGGGCTCGCGCCGTCTGCCTCGACCTGGCGCGGCACAAGCTGGAGTTCGGTCGGCGGCTGCGCGGCCATCCGGGGCTCGTCGAGGGGGACGCGCTGGCGCTGCCCTTCGCGGCGACCACCTTCGACGTCGTCATGTCGGTGTGCGCGATCGAGCACTTCGACGACGGGCCGGCCGCGCTCGCCGAGATGGCCCGGGTGCTGCGCCCCGGCGGCGACCTGGTGATGTCCGCGGACGCGCTGACCCGGGCGACCGCCTGGCCGGACCTGTTCGACCGCCACCGCGAGCGCTACCACGTCAAGCACACCTATCCGGGCGAGCACCTCGCGAAGCTGCTCGACGACGCCGGGCTGGACGTCGTCCGGCAGACATACATGTTCCGCAGCGAACGCGCCGAGCGGCTGTACCTGACGTTGTCCGCGAGGGGCGGCCGGGCCGGTTGGAACGCGGCGGCGGTGCTCTCCCCGGCCGTCGCGCTGGCCGACCGCCGGGCCCCGGACACGGCCGGCAGCGTGGTGCTCACGCACGCCCGCAAGCGGGGGAGCTGAGTCGATGGCCCGGCGCTCACGGCCCGGTGAGGGGCCGCGCCGCACCCCACCGCGCACCCCACCCCCACCGCGTACCCCNCCCCCGCCCCGCACCGGCCCGCCCCCGCCGCCGAGCTCCCGCTTCGCTCAGCGCGCGGTCGCCGCGCTCCTCACGGTGCTGCTGTTCGGCCTGATCATCTTCGGGGCGGGCGCCGCGGCCGACGCCGCGGACGGCGAACGGTGGTGGGGATATCTCATCGGCGGACTGTTCTGCGTGGTCATGGTCGCCGCCGCCCTGCGCAGTCGCCAGCGCTGAGCCGGGGCTACCGGCTCGGGGTATCCGGCTCGGGGCTTCCGCTACCTGCCCACTGAGCTGCGGCTACCCGGGCGGGTGCCGCCCCGGCGCCCCCCGGGCCCGCGCAGATCGGCACCTGGGTGGCGCTCGACGGGCCCCTGAATCGGGGCCGCTGAGGGGCCCGGGCAGACTGTGACCCGTGCGTGTGGGCTTCCTCGTCGAGCAGTTGCTCGCGCCGGTTCCGGGTGGGACCGGCCGCTATTCCGCCGAGCTCGCGACCGCCCTCGCCCGCCGTGCCGCGCCGGGGGACGGGGTGGTCGGCTGGTGTGCGGCGCGGCGCGGCGTCGATGCCGCGGGGCTGCCGGGCGTGCTCGGCCCGTTGCGCCTCGGGCTGCCCCGCCGGGCGTTGGCCGCGGCCTGGTCGCGCGGTGTCGGCCCCGCGCCGACCGGCGTGGACGTCATCCACGCGCCGACCCTCCTGCTGCCGCCCGCGGGCGGGACCGCCGGCCGCGTGACCGGCTCGGTGGTCGAGACCCTGCGTGGTTCTGGCCGGTCCGGCACATCGGACCGGTCCGAGTCCGTCCGGTCCGAGTCCGTCCGGTCCGGCGACCGGCCGGCGGGGGGTCCGGCGCGGCCGCCGCTGGCCGCGTGGGCCGCGCACAGCGTCGCGCCGGCGCTCGGGGACGCCCTCGACCGACGCCGGCCGCGACCGAAGCTGGTCGTGACGATCCACGACGCGGTGCCCTGGACCCATCCCGAGACGCTGACCCCGCACGGGGCGCGCTGGCACCGGCTGATGGGCGAGCGCGCCGCCCGGCACGCCGACGCGGTGATAGTCCCCACCCTGGCCGTCGCCGCCGAGGTGGCCCGGCACCTGCCGATCCCCCCCGAGCGGCTGCACGCCATCGGCGAGGGGGTGGCCGAGGCGGTCGTCCGCGTGCCGGCCGACGCCGATGCCCGTGCGGCCCGCCTGGGCCTGCCCCCGCCGGGTGGCTACCTGCTCACCCTGGCCACGCTGGAGCCGCGCAAGGGGCTGGACACCGCGCTCGCCGCGCTGCGCCGGCCGGATGATCCGGGCCTGCCGCTGGTGCACGTCGGCGCGGCCGGCTGGGGCGGACTCGACGTGCGCACCGAGGCGGCGCGGCACGGTCTGGACGGCTCCCGAGTCCGCACTCTTGGGCGGATCAGTGACGAGGATCTCGCGGTCGTGCTCTCACGCGCCGGGGTGCTGCTGGCGCCGAGTCGGTCGGAGGGCTTCGGCCTGCCTGTGGTGGAGGCGATGGCGCACGGGGTGCCGGTGGTGATCTCCGACGCCCCGGCGCTGGTCGAGGTCGCGGGGGACGCCGCGCTGGTGGCCGGCGTCGGCGACGCCGCCGCGCTGTCGTCCGCGGTAGCCCGGATTGTCGGCGATTCGGACCTGCGGGGGCGGCTGTCGGACGCCGGACGCACGCGTGCGCAGGCATTTACCTGGAATGCGGCGGCGGAGGCGACGTGGGCGCTCTACCGTCGAGTCGGCGGCTCCCCTGCCGTGTCAGTCGCCGCTGACGGGCGGGCGTAGTGTTGCCCCCGTTGGGAAGCAAGCGGTCACCGTGAAGCAAGCGGCCACCCCTGTCAGGGTGGCGCGTCAGGGAAGGAGCGCCGTGGGACCCCGGGTGCTCGTCGACGCGACTTCGGTCCCGGCCGACCGTGGTGGCGTAGGGCGTTATGTCGACGGGCTGGTCGCGGCGCTGGGCGCGGCCGGTGCGGATATGGCGTTGGTCTGCCAGCGGTCGGACGAGGAACGCTACAGCCGGATGGCTCCACATGCCACCGTTCTGTCCGGGCCGGCGGCCATCGCCCACCGGCCGGCGCGGCTGGCGTGGGAGCAGACCGGGCTGCCACTGGTCGCGGAGCAGGTGAATGCCGACGTCATCCATTCACCGCACTACACGATGCCGCTACGGGCCCAGCAGCCCGTCTGCGTGACCATCCACGACGTCACCTTCTTCACCGAGCCGGACATGCACACGGCGGTGAAGGGGACGTTCTTCCGCTCGGCGATGCGCACCGCGGTGCGCCGCGCCGCCCGGATCATCGTCCCGTCGAAGGCGACCCGGGACGAGCTCATCCGCGTGCTCGACGGGGAGTCGACCACCACCGACGTCGCCTACCACGGCGTCGACACGTCGACCTTCCACCCGCCGACCGAGGAGGACAAGCTGCGGGTGCGTCGCCGCCTCGGCCTGGGCGACGCGCGCTACGTGGCCTTCCTCGGGATGCTGGAGCCGCGCAAGAACGTCCCGAACCTGATCCGCGGCTGGGCCGAGGCGGTGCACTGGCGGGACGAGCCACCCGCCCTCGTGCTGGCCGGCGGTTCGGGCTGGGACGACGACGTCGACGCCGCCGTCGCCTCGGTGCCCAGCCACCTGCGGGTGATCCGGCCCGGCTATCTGCGGTTCTCCGACCTGCCGGGGTACCTGGGCGGGTCGTCGCTGGTGGCCTACCCCTCGCACGGCGAGGGGTTCGGGCTGCCTGTGCTGGAGGCGATGGCCTGCGGCGCGCCGGTGCTGACCACCCCGCGGCTGTCGTTGCCGGAGGTCGGCGGGGACGCCGTCGCCTACACCCAGCCGGACCCGGACTCCATCGCCCGCGAGATGGGCGCCCTGCTCGACGACGCCGAGCGACGCAACCAGCTCGGGCAGGCGGGCCTCGCCCGGGCCCGGGAGTTCACCTGGGCGGCGAGCGCCGAGGCCCACCTGGCGAGCTACGCGCGGGCCGTCGCCGAGCGCTGAGCGCCCGCGGGCGGCTCGCGTCCGGCCCACCGACCGCCGATCGACGGGGGGCGGTGGGCGGTGGGCGGTGGGCGGTGGGCGCGAGCCTGCCCGCCGACGCCGCGCCTCATGGCCGACTCCCCGCGGGCGGCCGGCCCCGGGGCGAAGACCGCCGCAAAGGGCGCGCTACGGTCTCCTCGGCACGGATGCCGCTCGCCGTCGCCATGGCGGCGCGGGCCGTGCCGGTCGGACGGATGGCGGGCCGGCGGGGTGGACGGGCCGGCGAGGTGGACGGGCCGGCGGAGACGGGTGGGCCGGTGAGACGGGTGGGCGAGGACATGGGTGTGGAGCCGGAGATACGGGTCGTCGTCGTGACCTTCCGGTCCGGGGAGATCATCGGTGCGTTCCTCGACTCCCTGGCGAAGGCGACGACTCGGGCGTACGAGGTCGTCATCGTCGACAACTCCCCGAAGCTCGACGCGGGCACCCGGGCGGCGGGGGAGCGCCCCGAGGCGCGGCTGCTGCGCCCGGGCCGCAACCTCGGCTACGGCAGCGCCGTCAACCGAGGTGCCGCCGGCGCCGACGCGCCCTGGCTGGTGATCTCCAATGCCGACATCTCGTTCCAGCCGGGGGCGCTGGACGAGCTGATCGCCGCGGCGCAGCGCTGGCCTGGCGGGGGTGCCTTCGGTCCCGGGATCACCAACCCGGACGGTGCCCTCTACCCCTCGGCCCGCGACCTGCCGTCGTTGGGGCGGGGAATCGGCCACGCGCTGTTCGGCTGGTGCTGGCCGACGAACCCGTGGACCGCCTCCTACCGCCGGGAGCGGGGCGCTCCGCGGGAGATGACCGCCGGCTGGCTGTCCGGCTCCTGCCAGCTCCTGCGCCGGGAGGCGTTCGAGGCGGTCGGCGGTTTCGACGAGTCGTACTTCATGTTCATGGAGGACGTCGACCTGGGCCGGCGGATCGGGGCGGCGTCCTGGCAGTCGGTGTACGTGCCGTCGGCGGTCGTCGAGCATCTCGGCGGGCACTCGACGAAGCGGTCGTCCCGGCGGATGGTGGTGGCCCACCACCGCAGCATGTTCCGCTACCTGTCCCGGCAGTACCCGGGGCCGGCGCGCGCGCCCCTGCGGTTGCTGCTCGGCGCCGGGCTCGGCGCCCGGCTGCTGCTCGCCCTCGCCTTCGCCAAGGACAGTGCCGGGGCCCGGGCGACCCGGTCCGCGGAGCTGCTCACGGATCGCGGGACCACCACCGGGGGATGAACCGCGGCGGCCGGGCGCGCGTGGTAACGGCGCGCTGAACAGAAAGTATCTGCCCCATGGCGGCACGTTCGGGGTAGTGGTCCCGCTGCCCATCCGTCTTTAAGGGCTACCGCATGTCCTGCGACACTAACTGTCCATGGACGCAGTGATGCTTGTCGGCGGTCAGGGGACCCGTCTACGACCACTCACGATGTCGGCCCCCAAGCCGATGTTGCCGGTCGCNGGGGTGCCGGTCACCGCGCACATGCTGGCCCGGGCGCGCGACGCCGGGATCGAGCGGGTGGTGCTCGCCACCTCCTACCGGGCGGAGGTCTTCGAGGAGTACTTCGGGGACGGGTCCGCCCACGGCCTCGAGCTGGAGTACGTGACCGAGACGGAACCGCTGGGCACGGGCGGCGCCATCCGCAACGTCGCGGGGCGGCTGCGCGGCGGCCCGGACGACCCGGTCGTGATCTTCAACGGTGACATCCTGTCCGGCCTGGACATCCAGGCCCTGATCCGCCGGCACACCGCGGCGGACGCGGCCGTCACCCTGCACCTGACCGAGGTGCCCGATCCGCGGGCGTTCGGCGTGGTGCCCGTGGACGCGGACGGCCGCGTCACCGAGTTCCTGGAGAAGACGCCCGACCCGCCCACCAATCTGATCAACGCCGGCTGCTACGTGTTTCGCCGTTCGGTGATCGACACCATTGCCGTGGGTCGGCCGGTATCGGTCGAGCGGGAGACCTTCCCCGCCCTGCTGGCCGCCANCACGCCGGTCATGGGCTACCCGGACAGCACCTACTGGCTCGACCTCGGCACGCCGGCGGCGTTCGTCCAGGGCAGCCGCGACCTGGTGACCGGCCGCATGGTCTCCTCGGCGCTGCCCGGACCGGTCGGGGACTGCCTGGTCCTGGCCGGCGCCGCCGTGGCCGCCGATGCCAAGATCGGCGGCGGCGCCACGGTGGGGGCGCGCGCCCGGGTGGGCGCGGGCGCCGCGGTCGACGGCGCCGTGCTCTTCGACGGCGCGGTCGTCGAGGCCGGCGCCACCGTGCGGGACAGCGTGATCGGCCGCGATGCTGTGATCGGTCCCGGCGTCCTGCTCGACGGTGTGGTCGTCGGCGACGGCGCCGTCATCGAGCGGGGTAACGAGCTGCGGGCCGGTGCGCGGGTGTTCCCGGGCGCGGTCCTCACCGCNGGCGCGGTCCGGTTCAGCTCCGACCGCACCTGATCCGGGCGATCCCGGCCGACTGTTGCGGCCGACTATTGCGGCCGATCGTCGGATGGGTCCTGATTGACGGGCCAGACTGATGTCCGTGCCGGTCAGTGCCGCACTCGGCGCCTCACTCAGCGCATCGGACGCGCTCACCGCCGTCATCGTGCGCACCTTCGCCGTGCTGCGGGTGCTGGGCCTGGTCACCACGGCGCTGTACCTGGCGGTCTGGTGGTCCTGGTACGGCCGGCACCCGCTGGGGCTCGCCGCCGCACTGCTGGAGCTCGCCTGGGGGCTCGGCTACGTGGCGCTGACCCTTCGTCGCGGGCTCGGCTCCGGGTTCGTCCTCGCCAACGTCGGCGCGGGTGCGGCCGGGGCGCTCGCCGCCGGTGCCGCCGTTCCGGCGGTGTCCGTCGGCGGTGCGGGGACCTGGGTCTACCTCGGCTGCGCCCACGCGGCCCTGGTCGCGGGCGCGATGACCAGCCGGCGGGTGTTCGCCGGCGTTCTGGTCACGCTGTGCGCCGCCCTGGTGGGCGGGGTGGGCGTGGCCGGGTGGCTCGCCGCGGCCGTGCCCACCGGCGTGGGCTGGACGGCGTCCGCGGCGGCGCGCGCGGCGTTGGATCCCGGCGGCGCCTATCGCCGGGTCGCCGTCTCCGTTCTGCTCGTCACCTGCCTGTCCCTGCTCACCCGGTTCGGGGTGGGGCGGCTGCGGGCGACCGCGGGCAGGGCCGACGGCCGGCTGCGGGCGGCGGCGGACCATGAGCGGGCCGAGACGATCGCTGCGGCCCGTGCCCGGGCGGAGCGGGAGCGGGAACGGGTCCTGCACGACACCGTGCTCAACACCCTCGCCGGCATCGCCTGGGGCGGTGGCGACGACGCACGGCTCGCCCGGACCCAGGCCGAGGATGCCATCGCCGCCGTGCAGGGGCTGCTCGACGGCCCGGCCGGCACGGCCACCCGCAGCCTCGACGCCCGGCTCGACGCCGTCGCCGACGCCGCCCGGCTGCGCGGGCTGCGGGTGCGGCTCGGCCGGACCGGCAGCGTCGGCATGCCCGGCTCGCCCCTGCCGGGCACCGCGAGCGGGCCGGACCTGCCGGCCGAGGTGGCGGCCGCGCTGGCCGCCGCGACCGCCGAGCTGCTGTCCAACGTCCGCCGGCACGCCGGCACCGGCCAGGCCTGGGTCACGGTGCACCGCACCCCGACCGCGGTCGGGGTGATGGTGCGGGACGAGGGGCGGGGTTTCGACCCGGCCGCCGTGCCCCCGGATCGGCTCGGGCTGAGCCGATCGGTGCAGGCCCGGCTCGCCGAGGTCGGCGGTCGCGTCCGGCTGGCCGCCGCCCCCGGCCGCGGCACCCGGGTCCTGCTGACCTGGGCGCGGACCGCGCCACCCGCCGACCCGGGCGCCGCGGACGGGCCGCCGGGATGGGCCGGTTCGGCCGCCGTCCGCCGGGCCTCGTCCGCCCGGCAGCCCCAGGCTCTGTCCGCCCGGCTGTCCCAGGCTCTGTCCGCCCGGCTGCCCGGTGGGCTGTCCGCCCGCCCTCCCGGTGAGTTGCCGGCCCGGACGTCCGCGGAAGCCGGCGAGGCGGGACCGAGGCTGGCGTCCGCCGAGGGGCTGCGCGACGTCTACACCGCGAGCCTGCGCCGCGCGGTGGCCTTCGCGGCCGTGATCTGGTACCCGTTTACCGGGCCGGTGCTGCTCGTGCTGCCCGGCGGGCTGCGCACGTCTCCGGCGGCCATCGGGCTGTGGCTCCTGCTCGGTGCCGCGGTCGTCGTGGTGACCCGGCGGGTGCGCCGCCGCCCGGCCACCCGGCTCGAGGCCCTCGGCCTGGTGGCGTGCGGGCTCGCGGTGATGGTCGCCACCGCCGCGCTGGTCGGCACCGCCGATCCAGGGGCGAGTCGGGTCGCGGCCTGGCCGGTGCTGGTGCTGCCGCTGCTGCTCATGCAGGTCACGGTGTCCCGGCCGGCGGTCGAGTGGATCGCCGCCCTGGGGTGCGCGGCCGCCACGCTCACCGGCGTCGCGGTGTTCGGCGCCGTGCCGGGGCCGTTGCCGTTCGCGCAGCTCCTCTCGGCGCTCAACGCCCTGGCGGCGTTGCAGATCATGGCCGCGATGGGCGGGCCGGTGCTGCGCCGTTCGGCGGACGCGGCGGCCCGGGCTCTCGGGNGGGAGGCCCGCCTCGCGGCCGGGCGGGAGGCCGAGGTCCGGATCCGGACGGATCGGGCGCGGACGCTCGGCATGATCGAGCGTGAGGTCCTGCCGCTGCTCGCGGCGGTGCGCGACGGTCTGCTCGACCCGCGTGACCCGGCGGTGCGCGAGCGGTGCCGGCGGTTCGCCGCCATGATCCGCCGCACCCTCGTCGCCAGCCACACCGCCGCGCTCGGCGACCTGGCGACGGCGCTGTTCGACGCGGAGTCCCGTGGCGTCCGTATCGACGCCCAGGTCGCCGGGGATCTGCGGGTGGCCCCGGCGCCCGTGCGCGCCCGGCTCGAGGCGCTGCTTCCGCGGGTGCTACAGGCGATCCCGGGCCCCCGGGCGCTGCTCACCCTGATCTGCGACGCCACCGGAGGCAGCCTCACGCTCACCGCGGCGGGCACGGCGATCCCGCCGGACTGGGCGCGTGCGATCACCGGCCCGGGCCCGGGGGCCCCCGGCGGCGCGCCCCGGCCGGGCGCCACGGCCGTGGCGGTCAGCGCGGACGGCGACGACGGCCAGCTCTGTCTGCAGATGAGCTGGGTGGTGGCCGCCGGTGGCGAGACCGACCCGGCGGCCGGCGTGCCCCACGGCGCCGGCCGGGCGACGGCGAACACCGATCGGTGAATGCGGCAATTTTCGGCCGTCGGCGGGGACAATCGGCCCCATGAGGTTCAGCGTGGAACGCGACGTGTTCGCCGACGCGACCGGCTGGGCCGCCCGGCATCTCCCGAGCCGGCCGGGTCTGACCCCGAACGTGCTGACGGGCCTGCTACTCGAGGCGGCGGCGCCGGCGGCCGGCCCGCAGCCGGGCGCCGGCCTGCTCGTCTGTGCCTTCGACACCGAGGTGGCCGTGCGGGCGCCGGTGGCGGCGGCGGTCGAGGAACCGGGCCGGGTCCTGGTGCCCGGCCGGCTGCTGGCGGACATCGTGCACAGCCTGCCCGCGACGACGGTCGAGGTCGCCGTCGACGGCGACCGGCTGGTGCTGCGCTGCGGCAGCGTGCGCTTCACCGTCCCGCTGATGGACCTCGCCGACTATCCCGAGCTGCCGCGCTTTCCCGCCCCCATCGGCGAGGTGAACACTCTCGGGTTCGCCGCGGCGGTCGGCCAGGTCGCCCCGGCGGCCGGGCGGGACGAGACGGTGCCGGTGCTGACCGCGATCCGGCTGGAGATCTCCGGGCGCGGCCTGGTCCTCGCGGCCACCGACCGGTACCGGCTGGCGGTGCGCGCCATCCCCTGGCAGCCGACCGTCGACGATCCCTGGGCCCTGGCCCACGTGCCGGCCAAGGTGCTCGCCGAGGTGNCCCGCACGCCCACCTCGGCCTCCCGGATCGTGATCGGGCTCGACCTTGCCGACCCGGCGGGCGCCCGGCTGGGCCTCGCCGCGGCCGGGCGGCAGACCATCGTCCGGCTCATCGACGGCACGTTCCCCAACTACCGCAAGCTCCTGCCCGAGACGGCCGCGTACACGGTCACCGCGCAGACCGCCGCGCTCGCCGCCGCGGTCCGCCGGGTGGCCGTGGTCGCCACCCGGACCGCGCCGCTGCGCTTCACCTTCACCCGGGACCAGGTCGTCGCGGAGGCGGGGGACGGCAGCGGGGCCCAGGCCAGCGAGACGATCCCCGTCGAGTACTCGGGGCCCGAGCTGTCCGTGCTGTTCAACCCCTCGTACCTGCTGGACGGGCTCGGGGCGGTGGAGGACGACGAGGCGACCATCGGGTTCGTGGCCGCCGACCCGGCCGAGGCCACCGCCCGGCCGGCCGTGCTCACCGGCAAGGACAGCGGCGGGGTCCGCGGCCCCGGCGGCGGTCCCGTGGACGAGGGCGCCTTCCGCTACCTGCTGATGCCGATTCGCACCGGCTCCGCCGCCTGACCCAGGCCCGGGTCACGGGCGCCGGCCAGCCGGTGGGGGTCTCGGCCAGCCGGCGGGGATCGGTCGGTCGGCGGGGGTCGGTCAGGGTGCGGGGTCGGTCAGGGTGCGGGGGTCGGGCTGGTGGGGGACAGCGACATGGTGCCCGCGCCCGGCGTGGGCGTGGCGGCGGTCGCGCCGGCCGGGGCCGTCAGCGGGCCGTCGGCCGACACGTCGAGGGTGCCGCCCTGCGCGCCCGACTCGGGGGCGGTCGGCGAGTCCCAGGTGGCCCCGGCCGGATCCGGGTTGGCGTGCTTGGCGACGAAGTCCTTGATGACGGCCGCGGAGACGGTGGTGCAGCGCTGGGTGCGGTCCCAGGCGGTCAGCACGAAGTGCTTGCCATCCGGGAACGCCGACCGGGTCCAGGGAACGCCGATGAACCGCGGACCGGCGTTGGCGGCCAGCGACCGCAGCTTCTCGACCTGGGCGGCCGGCAGGCTCTTGTCGTACCACCCGACGATGAAGCCGTGTTCGAGGTTGTGGACGGCGCGCTCGACCGGGATGCCCGACGCCGGGTTGTAGAACGCGATGCCGTCGGGCAGCGGGTCGGGGTTGTGGCTGCCCGAGGACGGCGGCGACGCCTTGTAGCTGACCGCCGTGCTGACGTGCGTCGAGCCCTGGGAGGCGTCGTTCACGGTCCCGGTGCAGCCGGCCGCGGCTGCGGCCGAGGAGGCCGCCGTCACGTAGCCGACCTCGCGAGTCTTGTTCTTCGAGTGGGTGTCGGCGACGCTGTAGATGATGATCCCGACCAGGAGCAGCACCACGACGAACCCGGACGTGCCGTAGATGAGCAGCGCGCGCCGACGTTCGGCGCGCTTCTGCTCGCGGCGCAGCTGTTCGAGCCGGACGTTGCGCTCGGCGCTCTTCTTCCCCACGAAGACAGATCCTACGAACTGTCGAACCAGTTCTGACAGGCAGGATGCGTTCGACCCGCCGGAGGGCACCCAGACCGCCCGGTTTCGGCGCCCTGCGTCACCTCCATACCGTCACGTTCCACCCGGTAACCGGGCGTAGCGGACGCCCGGTGCGGGGAGGTCACCGGCGCAGGAGGAACGGCTCCGGATCGCGGGGCGGGCGCGGGGTGGCGGGCGCGGCGGCGTGCCCGACGCCCACCGCGCCCATCGGCACCCAGCCGGCCGGCAGGTCGAGCACCGTGCCGACCACCTCGGCGCAGAACAGCGTCGAGGAGACCCAGCAGGAGCCGAGACCCTCGGTGGCCAGCGCCACCAGCAGGTTCTGCACCCCGGCACCGACGGCGACGGTGAACATCCGTTCCTCGGCCGCCGCCCGGCGGGCGTCGGGGTAGGGGTGTGCCCCGTCCAGAACCATGATCGGAACGATGAGCAGCGGGGCGCGGCGCAGCACGTCCCCGCGCCGCAGCCGCCGGTCCACCGCGGCCTCGTCGAACCCGTCGCGGCGCAGGTCCTCGGCCCAGGCGGTGGCCATCGCGGCGAGCAGCTCGGCGCGCCGCTCGGTGACCAGCACGAAACGCCACGGGGTGGTGTGATGCGGGGCCGGGGCGGTCAGTGCCGCCGCGACCGCCCGTTCGACCGCGGCCGGGTCGACCGGGTCGGCGGTGAACTCCCGCACGGTGCGCCGCTCGCTCAGCGCCGCCCGCCGCGCCTCCAGCGAGCCGAGGCGGAACATGTCCTCGCCGCTCGGCCGCAGCAGCGAGCGCGCCCCCGTCCCGTCGTCGGGCAGCCGGCCGTACCCGCGCACGACCGCCACCGGGGTGGCGCCGAGCTTGCCCTTGACCAGGTCGGCCGCAGCCGCCAACTCGTCGGCCTCGGCGACCTCGGTCATGCCCAGCTCGTTGCCGTAGCCGTCGATGTCGCCGATGTGGCTGCGCAGCGCGGCCATGCCCGCGACACCGATGGCCATGTCGGTCAGGCCGCGCCGCCACGGCCGCCCCGCGGTGTCGGTGATGACGACCGCCACGTCCACGCCGAGCAGCGCCGCGACGCCGGCCCGCAGCCGGGCGGCGCTGGCGTCCGGATCCACCGGGAGCAGGGCGAGGGAGTCCTTGGCGATGTTCGACGCGTCGACCCCGGCACTCGCCAGGACGAAGCCGTGATGCGTCTCGACGATCCGGGTCGGCCCGCGGCGGGCGACCTCGCGGACCGACTCGCCGTCGATCGCGGACTGGCGGGCGGCTTCCCGATCACCGGCAACGGTGATCAGCCGTCCCTCGGCCTTGGACACGATCTTCGAGGTGACGACGAGGACGTCGCCGTCGGCGAGCGGCCGGCCGGTCGCGGCCGCCGCCGTGGCCACGGCGGCGGCGAGATCGTCACCCGGCCGGATCTCCCCGATCCCGGTCAGCCCGAACACCGTCAGCGTCCCGCTCGGCGGCACCCCCGCGGGTCCCCCGGACCGCTGCTGCTCAGACACCGGCGACCTCCAGCGCCGCCCGGACGATGGCCACCGTCGCCGCCAGGTCGGTCATCAGCAGGGGCCGGGGGAGCACGGTCGCCCCGGGTACGACCGCGCCGGCGTCGACCGTGTCGACCAGCCAGCCGTCGAGCAGTCCCGCCGGCGACCCGGCGCCGGCCGCCTCGGGTGGCGCCGCCGCCCGCCCGCGACCCCCGTAGTGCACCCCCACGGCCTGCGCGGACGTCTCCACGCCAATGGCGGTCAGGCAGGCGTCGGCCATCCCGCGCACCGCCGCCCCGCCGATGATCGGCGAGACCCCGACGACCGGCGCCGCAGTCTCCCGCACGGCGTCCCGGATGCCCGGCACGGCGAGGATCGTGCCGATCGAGACGACCGGATTCGAGGGCGGGAGCAGCACGACATCGGCCTCACCGATGGCGTCGAGCACCCCCGGCGCCGGCTTCGCGGTCTCCGCCCGCAGCGGCACGATCGCCTGGGCCGGCACGGCGGCGCGCAGCCGCAGCCACCATTCCTGGAAGTGCACGGCACGCTGGCCGTCCTCGTCGGCGATGACCACGTGGGTCTCCACCCGGTCGTCTGTCATCGGCAGCAGTCGCACCCCGGGCTTCCAGCGTTCACACAGCGCCCGCACCACGTCCGACAGCGGGTAGCCGGCGTCGAGCATCTCGGTGCGCACCAGGTGGGTGGCGAGGTCGCGGTCGCCGAGCCCGAACCAGGCCGGTCCGACCCCGTAGGCGGCGAGCTCCTCGGCCACGACGAACGACTCGTCCTCGCGGCCCCACCCCCGTTCGGCGGAGATCCCGCCGCCAAGGGTGTACATCACCGTGTCGAGGTCGGGGCAGATGCGCAGGCCGTGCAGGGTGATGTCGTCGCCGGTGTTGCCGATCACCGTCACGTCGGCGTCGGGCAGCGCCGCGAGCACGCCGCGCAGGAAGCGGGCGCCGCCGATCCCGCCGGCCAGGGCTGTCACTCTCACATCAAGCGATCCTGGCACCGACGCCCGCCGGGTGGGTCACCGGCCGGTCGGGGCGCGTCAGCCGAGCCGGGGGCGGGCGAACAGCGGCGCGACCCAGCCGTTGAACTCCGGCCGGGCGGGTAGCGAGGTGTCCCGGCAGAACGAGGCCAGCAGGAAGTGCACGAGATGGCTGGTCGGCCGGCTGGGCGCCGGGTTGGCCAGGCCGCCCTCGATCGTGGCGACGACCGCGTCCGCGGCCAACGCCCGGTCGNCCTCGGGCACGTAGTCGTGCACCGCGGCCAAGGCGAGGCCGTGCAGCCAGGCGTGCAGCCGCTCGTGGTACTCCATCACCGGCTCGGCGTGCGGGGCACGCTCGGCGACGCACGGATGCAGCGTGCGCCGGCGTTCCACCGAGTCGAGGGCGAGGAAGAGCTTGTCCGCCGGGTCTCCGGGCAGGCCCGCGATCCGTTCCACCTCGACGTCGAGCAGGCGGTTGAGCACCGCTGCGAACGCGTGGTCCTTCGACCGGAAGTACCAGTAGACGGACCCGGGCTCGATCCCGGCGGAACGGGCGATCTCCGCGATGGACGTCCCGGCGAAACCGCGGGCCAGGAACTGTTCCTCGGCGACGGCGAGC
Source organism: Frankia sp. CpI1-P (assembly GCF_001421075.1). NCBI lineage: Bacteria > Bacillati > Actinomycetota > Actinomycetes > Frankiales > Frankiaceae > Frankia > Frankia sp. CpI1-P. The sequence goes on from NZ_LJJX01000014.1 coordinate 40,417, forward strand.
AGCGCGTCGATCCGTTCTTCGNGGGGAACCTCCTGGCGGTTTCGTGGCACCTGATCAGCGTAACGACTCCGGCGCCTGGGGAGGAGTGATTCGTATGGAAGCACACGGCGCCCGGNTGCGATACCCAGACGTCGCCCGGAGCAAACGTCGACATCTGATGAGTGACGCACCTCACATGAATGTGGGTGCCAGTAACCCGCCCTTGCGAATCCGGTGGCATCCGGGCAGGTCAGGGGCCTGCCGTGGAGGGGTTCGCGGATAACCGGGCGGTCGTCCGGGGATGACCGGATCGTCATCCCGCCGTCTTCGCCAGGGTGCCGGCCGGGATGTGTCGTCGCTCACCCGGTTTCTCTTGATTCCGGTTAGAGAGAGCTGTGAGAGTGAACGTGAGCTCTCCACGTCGCTGGAAGGACCGTCATGTCCGACATCAGGACCACCAAGAGCCTCGAAGCCCTGTCCGCCTCCCTCAACCGCGCGCTTGCGGGGGCGCGGGCCCCCCAGGTCGTCGCCGCCCGCCGGGCGCAGATGCGGCGGTCCGCGGCGATGGCCGCCGCGTCCCCCGCCCACGGCGAGGCCGACCAGCCGCACCGCCGCGCCCAGGCCGAGACGGACGTCCTCGCCGCCCGCAGCCGGACCAACATGCTGATCGGCACGCTCGACCGGTTGCGCCGGCCCGGCACCGGATGGCGCGCCGCCGGCCGCGCCACTCCCTGATCCAGACGGGCGCTGATCCGTCCGGGCGCCCCGGGCCGCCGGCGTCCCCCGCTGCCGGCGTCCCGGGGTTCGTCCCCGGCCCGCACCCGACCCCCGGCGACGCCCTCCCCGGGATGCCCCAGGTTCCGGCTCCGCTGTGGTGTCGTCGCTTCTGCTTCTGTCCGCAACCCCGTGTCCCTTCGACACCGGTGGCGACGGGCCGGGCCCGTCGACCCGCCGGGCGGCGGCCGACCCGGCGCCACTGGAGAACCTGAGGTACTCATGACCAGTACGGCGGCGACTCCCGACGGCGTGGGCGGCCAGGCGGCCGAGCCCGGCCACGACCCGGGCCTGCCCCAGCCGTCGCCGAGCGCCGACGCCGTGCCGTCCGCGTCGGCGATGCGCCGAGCGCTGCGCCGGGCCCGTGACGGCGCCACCCTCGACGCCGTCGAGGCGGCGGTGCTGCTGGCCGCCCGCGGCGAGGATCTCGCCGATCTGTGCGCGTCGGCGGGCCGGGTGCGCGACGCGGGCCTGGCCTCCCTCGGCCGCCCGGGCGTCGTCACGTACTCGCCGAAGGTGTTCATCCCGCTGACCCGGCTGTGCCGGGACCGCTGCCACTACTGCACGTTCGCCACCGTNCCGCACCGGCTGCCCGCGCCCTACCTCACCGTCGACGAGGTGCTCGACATCGCCCGGGCGGGCGCGGCGGCCGGCTGCGCCGAGGCGCTGTTCACCCTGGGCGACCGGCCGGAGGACCGCTGGCCCGCGGCCCGGGAGTGGCTCGACGCCCACGGCTACGACTCGACGCTGGGCTACCTGCGCGCCGTCGCGATCGCTGTGCTGGAGGAGACCGGCCTGCTGCCGCACCTGAACCCGGGCGTGCTGAGCTGGGCCGAGCTCGCCCGCCTCAAGCCCGTCGCCCCGTCGATGGGGATGATGCTGGAGACGACGGCGACGCGGCTGTGGTCGGAGCCGGGCGGCGCGCACTTCGGCTCGCCCGACAAGGAGCCGGCGGTCCGGCTGCGGGTGCTCACCGACGCCGGCCGGCTGTCGATCCCCTTCACCACCGGCCTGCTGCTCGGCATCGGCGAGACCCGGGCCGAGCGCGCCGAGACGATCTTCGAACTGCGCGGGCTGGCCCGCCGGTACGGCTCCATCCAGGAGGTGATCGTCCAGAACTTCCGGGCCAAGGACGACACCGCGATGCGCTCCGCGCCCGACGTCGGCGCCGAGGAGCTGGCCGCGGCCGTCGCCGTGACCCGGATCGTGCTCGGCCCGACGATGCGGGTGCAGGCCCCGCCGAACCTCGTCGACACGGCCGAGTGCGCCCTGCTGCTGGCCGCCGGCATCGACGACTGGGGCGGCGTCTCGCCCGTCACCCCGGATCATGTCAACCCCGAGCGTCCCTGGCCGGACCTGGACGTGCTGCGCGAGGTGACGGCCCGGGCCGGCTTCTCGCTGCGCCCCCGACTCACGGTGTACCCGTCGCACCTGGACGAGCCGTGGATCGACCCGCGTGTCGCCGGGCATGTGCGCGCGCTGGCCGGCCCGGACGGGCTGCTCGCCGGGGGCGCCCGACCCGTCGGGCGGCCCTGGCAGGAGCCCGACGGCGGTCTCGGTGACACCGGCCGCGTCGACCTGCACACCGCGGTCGACACCGTCGGACGCCACAGCGCCACCCGGGCTGACTTCGACACCGTCTACGGCGACTGGGAGTCGCTGCGGGCGGAGGTCAGCGCGGCCGGCACGGGGGTCGACGGCGTCGTGGGCACCGGCAGCCGCGCCGTCGCGGCCCGGGCCGCCGCCGGTCTCGGTGCCGCCGGTGCCGCCGGTGCCGGCGCGCCGGAGCGGATCGACCCGGAGGTGCGGGCCGCGTTGCGCCGTGCCGGCACCGACCCGGCCGGGATCACCGACGCCGAGGCCCTGACCCTGTTCGGGGCCGAGGGGGCGGCGCTGGAGGAACTCTGCTCGCTTGCGGACGGGCTGCGCCGCGACGCGGTGGGCGACGACATCACCTACATCGTCAACCGCAACATCAACTTCACGAACGTCTGCTACACCGGCTGCCGGTTCTGCGCGTTCGCGCAGCGCCGCGGGGACGCCGACGCGTACACGCTGTCGCTGTCGGAGGTGGGCAGCCGGGCCGCAGAGGCGTGGTCGGTCGGCGCCACCGAGGTCTGCGTGCAGGGCGGCATCCACCCGGACCTGCCCGGCACGGCCTACTTCGAGCTCGCCCGCGAGATCAAGCGGGCGGCCCCGGGGCTGCACCTGCACGCGTACTCCCCGATGGAGGTCCTCAACGGGGTCACCCGGACGGGGATGTCCGTCGAGGACTGGCTGGTGGCGGCGCGGGANGCCGGCGTCGACTCGATCCCGGGCACGGCGGCGGAGATCCTCGACGACGAGGTCCGCTGGGTGCTGACCAAGGGCAAGCTGCCCACGGCGAGCTGGGTCGAGGTGGTCAGCACCGCGCACCGGGTGGGTCTGCGCTCGACGGCCACGATGATGTACGGCCACGTGGACACCCCGGCGCACTGGGTCGCGCATCTGCGGCTGCTGCGCCNCATCCAGGACTCCACCGGGGGCTTCACCGAGTTCGTCGCGCTGCCGTTCGTTCACCACAGCTCGCCGATCTACCTGGCCGGCGTGGCCCGGCCGGGCCCCACGGTGCAGGAGAACCGGGCGGTGCACGCGATGGCGCGCATCCTGCTGAACGGCTCGATCGACAACATCCAGTGCTCCTGGGTGAAGCTCGGCGTCGACGGCTGCCGCTCGGTGCTCGTCGGCGGGGTGAACGACATCGGCGGGACGTTGATGGAGGAGACGATCAGCCGGATGGCCGGCTCCCAACACGGCTCGCGGCGATCCGTGGCTGAGCTGGAGGAGGTGGCCGCCGGGGCGGGTCGTCCCGCTCGGCAACGGACCACGACGTATGGGCGGGTGCCGGACGAGCGCTTTCACGCTGCCCGGGGCGGCCCCGTCCGGACCATGCTGCCGGTGGTGTCCTGACACCCGCCAAGTCGGCGCCATCAGAAACTACTCTAAGTAGTCGCGAGGGTCGGCTTGGCCGGAGGTGATGCCTGGCCGTTATAGGTTTAAGACGCTTGTCTGATTGCGTCACTGCCCGTTTAGGCCCTTTATGTCCGTTAGCTTCGGGCGGCATAATGCGGTCATCGCCGTCGGACCGATTGCACACAGTTACTGATCGGAAGGCCGCCTGGACCCTCGGCGATGGTGTGCAGTGACTGTGAGCTATGTTCTCATCGCTGGTTGTAGAAGATGTTGCGCCGGTGGGGTTGACGCGACCGACTCGGAAGCNTGTAATTACCGGCGTGTCATTCCCCTCGCTGGCGGGGTTCGTGCGGTAGTGCGTCGCCTGACCGGTGTGGAACCAGTCACCTGCGCGCCGGCGCCCAGGGGGTGGCCGACCGCACCGCGACGGGTCTGGAGGAGTCCCCATGGAGCACACCGACGCGGGCGTCCACACCGTCCTCGCGGACGTCGAGCGTCCCGCTGAGCATGACCCGTTCGGTGACCACTCCGAGCGGGTGCTTGCCGAACGGCCCACCCAGGCCACACCTGAGCCGTGCCTGCGGCCGGCGCTGGCCGCGGCCGGCGTCCCACCGGCCCGGTCGGGCTCGCCCGACCTCGGCACCGGTGCCACCCCGTTCGCCCTCGGNCCGGGGGCCGGGGCGGACGTCGACGTCATCGTGCGCGCGGGCGATGAGGTCGACGCCGACGACGACCCGGCCGTCGACGATCCCGACGTCGACGAGCTGGCCGTCGACGAGCTGGCCGTCGAGGCCGCCGACGACCCCACCGGCGACCTGCCGGACACCCTCGCCCCAGTGATCGATCTGGGGCTGGGTGACCTGCTCGGCGAGGCGATGGAGTGGCAGGAGCGCGCTCTGTGCGCGCAAACCGATCCCGAGGCGTTCTTCCCCGAGAAGGGTGGCTCGACCCGGGAGGCCAAGCGCATCTGTTCGGGCTGCGAGGTCCGGGCCGAGTGCCTCGAGTACGCCCTGGAGAACGACGAACGGTTCGGGATCTGGGGCGGCATGTCCGAACGGGAGCGACGCAAACAACGGCGCCGAGCGGTCTGAACCCGGGCGGTGGGTGGCGTCCGGCGGGGTGCAGGCGGCCCGGCCGCGCCGCGCGCCCTCGCGGCTCCGCCCGGACCGCGCCCGTCGACGGTGACGTCGCGGGTCGTGGTCGTCTGCGTGCACGGCCGGCGGCCGGGCACCGCGCAGGCCCTGCGGTCGGCGGTGTCCACGCAGGCGCCGCCGCCCGATCAGGCCCTCGACCTGCAGGTCGTCGAGGTCCGCATCGGCGGCGGTGCCGACGTCCCCCGCTCGGTCGCTCCTGCCGCCGCGGCCCCTTCGGCCGCGGCTGCCCCTCCGGTCGACGCCGCTCGCCCGGCCGACGCCGCTCGCCCGGTTGACGCCACCCCGTGGGCCGCCGTCCGTCTCCCCCGGCCGCGCGGCGCATCCCCGGCCGAGACGGACGCGGATCCCGCGCTCATCTCTGGTGACGGGACCGGCGCGCCGTCGACGGCCGGGGCAGCCGACCGACCGGAGCAACCCCGCCCCGGTCGGTCGACGGTGGTCCACCTGGCCGCCGGCACCCGCTTCGGAGTGGCGGTGGCTGCGGGCCTGGCCCGCCTCGGCGGGCCGCCGCGGGACGGCTACGTCTGGCTGCTCGACGACGGCGCCCTACCCGCCCCCGACGCCCTGCGCACCCTGCTGGCCTGCGCGCGCCTCGACCCCGGTGCCGCCGTGCTCGGTCCCAAACTCCGTGCCGGCCGCTCGGCGCCGTCGCCGACCGGGTCGCCATCGGCGCCGCTCCTGCTGGAGGCGGGAGTGAGCGTCGACCGCGCGGGCCGCCGGCACACCGGTGTGCGGCCGGGCGAGATCGACCGGGGCCAGCACGACGGGGTGCGCGACGTGCTCACCGTGGCCTGCTCCGGCATGCTCGTCCGGGCGGCCGCCTGGCGGCTGCTCGACGGCTTCGACCCCGAGCTCGACGGCGGTCACGACATCGACCTCGGCTGGCGGGCCGCCCGCGCCGGGCTGCGGGTCGTCGTCGTGCCCATGGCGACGATGACCGTCCCCGCCGAGGTCGTCGTCCCCGCCGAGGTCCCTGGCCCGGCTGCCATCGCGTCGGCCGGGCCCGGGAGTCGGTCGGGGCGGGGCCGGCGGGACAGGCAGGCCTGGGCGCCGGCGGACCGCGTCGGCGCGCTTCGGGTCCGCCTGGCGAACACGGCGCGACCGCTGCTGCCGGGGGCCGCCGCAGCCATCCTGGTCGGGGCACTCCCGCGGGCGCTGGGCCTGCTGGCGCGAGGGCGCCTTCGGGCGGCGGCCACCGAGATCGCCCTGCCCTTCGCCGTGCTGGGCCGGCCGCGCCTGCTGGCACGGATGCGCCGGCGCGCCGCGTGTACCCGCGCCGTGTCGCATCACGCCATCCGCACCCTGTTTCCCGCCCGGCTGCGCCGCCGGGCGGATGCCCGGTTGGCCCCGGGTGTCGGGGCCGGCGAGATCGGGGCCGGCGAGATCGGGGCCGGCGAGGTCGAGGTGCGCCGCAGCGGCCCGGCCGGGGGCGGCGTCCTGGCGGCTGCCCCATCCGGCCGGCGATCTACCCGGGCGGCGGTCCTGCTCACGGCCCTGCTCGGCGTCGTCGGTCTCGTCGCGATGCGCGGGATGCCGGCGGATGTGCTCGGCGCGGGCCTGCCGCTGCCCGCCGGGGCCCACGACCTGTGGACGGCGGTCTGGTCCGGTCGGGTCGGCACCGCCGGCGCCCCGCTCGACGGCGCGGGGCCGCCCCCGCCCTGGACCGCGCTGCTCGCCGCCGTCGCGAGCCTGCTCGGTGGCCGGCCCGGGGCGGCGGGCTGGCTCCTGCTCGCCGCCGGGCCGGCGCTTGCCGGGCTGACGGCTCACCGGGCGCTTGCCCGTCTCGGTCCCCGCCCGGCCGCCCGCTTCGGGCTCGCCGCGGCCTACGGGGCGAGCCCGGCGATGACCGGCGCGGTCGCCGCCGGCCGCGGCGACACCGTCGGCGCGCTGATCCTGCTGCCGGTCGTGCTTGCCGCCACCGACTCGGCGCTGCGCGGCCGGGCGGGTCCGGCCGGCGGGCGCCTGCGCGCCGTCTGGATGCTGGCCGTCTGCCTGGTCGGCTTCGTCGCCTGCGCCCCGTCGACGGCGCCGCTGGTATGGATCGCCCTGCCGACCGCGGCGCTGCTCACGGCCAGGCGGCGGCTGCTCGACGTCGCCGCCGGGCTCCCGGCGACGATCATCCCGTTGATCCCGACGCTGCACGCGGGGGGCGCGGGGATCCGTGCCGAGCCGGCGGCGGCGCTGGCCCGGTTCCCCCAGGCCTCCGTGGCGCTGGTGGCGGGTGCGGGGGAGCGCCCGAAGGCCGCTGTGGTCGGATTCCTGGTCGCTTGCCTGGCCTGCTGGCTGCTGGGCCGGTGGTCCGGCGGGGGCGGGGCGGGGCGGCCTGGCCGGGTCGGCTGGTCGCTGGCAGCGCTGGGCCTGCTCGCCGTGCTGCTCACCCCGCGCCTGGCCGGGGACGCCGACCAGCGAGTCGCCGGCGGCGAGGGCTGGTGGGTCGGCCCGCAGTACGGTCTCGTCCTCGCCGGCGCACTGATCGCGGCGGCGGGCGCGTGCCGCCCGGTCCGCGGCGCGCGGCGCGGCCGGAGAACTCCCAGGTCCGGAGCGGCACCGGGCACCGGCCGGCTGGCCCGGATCGTCGCACTCCCGGTGACGGCGCTGGTCCTCGCCGGGGCCGCCGCGCTCGCCGCCGGTCATCTCGTCGCCGGCCAGGGATGGCACGCCAGCCCGACCGCCTGGGGCCGGGACTCCGCCACTCCCGCGGACCAGGCCGATCCCCTGGACCAGGTCGGGGGCGTCGGTGACGCCGGGGGGGCGGTCGCGGGTGTCACCGGCGCCGCAGCCCCCTGGTCGGGCACCGGCGCGTCGGCGGTGGCGCGGGCGGTCCAGGCCGAGACCCGGACCGCGCCCGCCGGTTCCCGCCTTCTCGTCCTGTACCGGTCCGACCGGTCCGGCCTGATCCGGTACACCCTCGCCGCGGCCGGCGGGCCCCGCTTCCCGGCCGGTCAGGCCCGCCCGCCCCGGCGGGCCGCCGCCTTCCTCGGCGACGTCGTCGCCGATCTCGCGGTCGGCGGTGACCAGTCGGCCGGCTGGTTGCCGCTGCTCGGCGTCACCGCGATCGCCGTCCCCGCCGTGGCCGCGCCGGCGGACCTCGTCACCCGCCTCGACGCGACCCCGTCGCTGATGCGGGGCCGGGGCCGACCGGGAGTGCTGCTCTGGCGCCCCGTGGTCCCCGACCAGACGGGGCCGGCACGGGCGTCCCACCTGGCCGCTACCGCCGGCCCGCCGGCCTTCGTCATGGACTCGGACCTGCAGCCGGAGACTGCTCCTCGCGATCCCGCTCCCTCGGGCCCCTCCCGCCGGGACGGCGCGTCGTCCGAGCCCGCGTCGTCCGAGCCCGCGTCGTCCGAGCCCGCGTCGTCCGAGCCCGCGTCGTCCGATCCCGCGTCGCCTGATCCCGCGCCCCCGGACGCGAGGACTGCTCGCGGTCCCGCCTCCGCCGGGGGCGCCACGTCGCCGGGGATGGCGATACCCCTGGCGATCGAATCCCCGGCGATCGAGCCCCTGCCCGCGGCGCCGACCAGTGCCCGCCGGCTGCCGTCCGACGGGCACGTCGCGGCCCTGCCCGGCGCCACCCGGTCCCCGCGACGGGACCTGGTCCTCGCGGTCCCGGCCGGGACCGGGTGGCGCGCGTGGCTGAACGGCCGGCCGCTGCGGCCGTTCGCCGCCTGGGGCTGGGCGGCCGGCTTCCGACTGCCCGCCGAGGGCGGCACGGTTCGGCTGCACCGCGACGACGGCCGCGGACCCGAGCTGGCGCTCGTGCAGGCCGCGGCGCTCGGCGCACTGCTGCTGCTGGGTATCCCGGTACTGCTGGGTATCCCGGTACGGCTGGGTATCCCGGCCGCACGCCGGCCGCGCCGCACCCCGGATGACACCGATGCGTCACCCACCGATGGCCCGTCCGGGCGTGAGATCGGCCCCCAGCGCGGACCCCGGGACGGGTCGGCCTGGGCCCGTTCCTCGGCCGCCGGAGCTGATCCCGGCGGCCCCGGCGGGCTCCCACCGCCAGCCGATGGCTCCTGCGGGCGTGATGTCGGACGTGCCGCCCGGGCCGGCAGCGGGTCGGCGGGCGGCTCGGGATCGGTGGGGGAGGCGCCGTGACGACCGCATCCGGACGGCCCGCGGCGACGAGGTCGCCGCTGCGCCGCCGCGCCGCCGCGCGGGTGCTCGTGTCGGTCGCCGTCGTCGGCCTCGGCGGAGCCTTCCTCGCCGACGAGGGCGCCAGTCCCGCGCCGGCCGAGAGCTGGCCCGTGTCGGCCGCGCTGCTGGCCTGCCCGGATCTGACGACGACGCCGTCGGGTGCCCGTGATCCCGTGCTGGCCGGCCCCCTCGACCTCGCCGTACGCACCGCGGGGACGGCCGGCGGCCGGGTACGGGTCGCCACTCGGGCCGCCGAGCTGCGCACCCGCTTCGGTGGCGCGGCGCTGACCCAGCCACCCTCCGCGGCGAGGGGCGGCCGCGGCTCGGTGCTCGTGTCCGCCCAGGGCGCTTCGGCGGCCGGGTTGTCCGCGATCGTCACGGGAGTCGGCGACGGCGCGGGCCCGGCGCGGGCGCGCTGCCTCCCGCCGCGGGTCCGGAGCTGGTTCGCCGGGCCGTCGACGACCGCCGGCCGCGACCCGATCGTGATCCTGTCGAATCTGGCCGACCAGCCCGCCCAGGTCGGCGTACGGGTGTTCACCGATGGCACGGCCAGCCCACCGCAGGACATCTCCGTGCCGCCCGGGCAGGCGGTGACCCGCCGGCTCGCCGCGCTTGCCCCGGAGGCCGCCGTGACGGCGCTCGACGTCGAGGTGCGTTCCGGCCGGGTGCTCGCCTGGATGGTGGACCGGTCGAGCCTCGGTGGCCCCTTCACCGCACCCCGGCTGGTGCCGGTGACCGCCCCGCCCGCCCGCCGGCTGCTGCTCGGCGGGGTGCTCGTCCCGGCGGGACCGCCGGGCCCGGCGGCGCGCCTGGTGCTTGCCGCGCCCGACAGGGAGGCCACCGTGTGCGTCAGCGTGCTGACCGCGGCCGGCCGGCACACCCCGGTCGGCCTGGAGGCGGTGCGGGTGCCGGCTACCGGCGCGATCACCCTGCCGGTGCCGTTGCCGCCGGGCGGGGCGTCGGCGGTCCTCGTCGAGTCGACCGCCGGCGCGGCCGCGGTGGTTGCCGAGCTGGGCGTGGCCTCGGGTTGGCCGGGGGTGTCGACCTGGGCCGGCGCCGTCCGGCTCGGCGCCTCGTCGGGACGCCGCGGCCTGGACGCGTTCGGCCAGGGCGTCGGGCTGTCCGACCCGACCGGACCCACCGCCGGCGCCGGCACCGCGCCCGACGCGGCGGTCGACGTGCCAGCGCCGCCGGTGGGAGCCGCCGGAGCCGTCGTGCTCGCCGCGCCGGCGGGGCCCGTGACGGCCTGGCTCGACGGTGATCCCGTGCGGCTGGGGGCCGGCACGGTGGCCCTGGTCCGCGGACCGTCGGGCCCGGCCGGGGGGCGCCTCGTCGCGATCGGCGGCCCGCTGGTCGCGACGGCGGTCGTCGGCGCCGCGCAGGCGCCGGACCCGTCCGGGCTCGGTACCGCGCAGCCGCCTGTCCCGCCCGCGGTGCCGCCGTGGGACACGCCCCCCACCGGTCCCCCCGTCGCCAGGCCGGCCGCGTCCCCGCTGGTGCTGCCGAAGATCCTGTCCGCGGTCGTCCCGCTGGGGGGCGCGCCACGCCTGCTCGATGCCCTGCCGGCGGTGGCGGATCCCGCGGTGCCGTACCGCTGAGCGGGGTCCGCCACCGGTGGGCCGGACCTCGGCGGGCGAAAGCCGCCGATCAGCCCCGATCCGCCAGGTGTCCGGTCAGGCGGGGTGGGCGCCCGGCGCGGCGAGGAAGACCCGGCCGGTGCCGGTCAGGGTGACCGCCGCTCGGCCCGCCACCAGCACCGATCCGCCGCGGCGCAGCTCCAGCGGGGCGAGGGCGGTCCCGTCGTCGGCCGAAGCGGTGACCTCGACCCGGCCCTCGACCGCGAGCAGCACCGTCGGGCGCCCCACCGGCACGCTGCCGCCGGTGCAGACGGCCTCGGTGAGGGCGAAGTCGGCGACGGGGACGTCCCAGCCGCGCAGCAGCCCGCCAGGAGAATCCGCGACGGTGCGGGGATTGTGGATCGGCGCGTCGCTCGGAGTGGGATCGAAGATCCGCAGCAGCTCGTCGACGTCGATGTGCTTGGGGGTCAGGCCGCCGCGCAGCACGTTGTCGGAGGTGGCCATGATCTCGATGCCGAGCCCGGCGACGTAGGCGTGCAGCATCCGGGCCGGCTGGAACAGGCCCTCCCCGGGGCGCAGCGTCACGTCGTTGAGCAGCAGCGCCGCCGCGATGCCCACGTCGCCCGGGTGCGCCGCCGCGAGCCGCCCGATGAGGTCCGCGGCCCGCGCGACGTCCTCGCCGCCGCCGTCCACCGGGTCCCGGGAAGCCGGTCCGCCGTCGCGGTCGCCGAGGGCAGCCTCGTCACCGGCCGGGCCCCGGCCGCGCGCGCGGCGTAGCCGGTCGGCCGCCGCGACGAGAGCGCCGACCAGCTCCCCGGCGGGGCCGGCGGGCATGGTCAGCAGGGTCCGCAGCACCGTGGCCGCCCCGGCGGCCGGATCGTCGGCCAGGGGGCGGAAGGCGGCCAGGAGGGCCGGTGCCCCCAGCCCCTGCGCGACCGTGAGGGTGCGCGCCGGGTCACGGACGCCCGCGAGCGCCCGGAACGGGGAGAGGGCGACGATGAGCTCGGGCTTGTGGTTGCGGTCGCGGTAGCGCCGGCGGGAATCGTCGACGGCGAGGCCGGCGGCGTCGTCCGCGTCGAAGCCGGCGGCGGCCTGGGCCAGGTCGGGATGCACCTGCAACGACAGCGCCTTGTCCGCCGCCAGCACCTTGAGCAGGAACGGCAGCGGGCCGACGAGGTCGGCGGCCGGGCGGCGGGCGCCGTCCGCCTCGACGAGCGCCGGCGCCACGGGATGGGTCCCGAGCCACAGCTCCGCGACCGGACCGCCGGCGGCGGGGGTGCCGAGCAGCTCGGGGATGGCGGTCGCCGACCCCCATGCATAGGGCTGCTCGGCCCCGTGCAGCGCGAGTAGGCGGGGGAACCCCGCCGGCACCTGTGGGCCCGCGCCGGAGAATTTGCCGGCGGGCGGGGACGGGGCACCGGCAGGCGGCGTGGGCGCGGAATTGCTGGTCACGGTCTCCTCGGACGGGCGTGCTCCGTGGGGGCGGGGGTTGGCCGCCGCCCCGGTGCGGGCGGTGGACGGTCGGGCTACTCCTCCTCGCCCCAGCCGTGGCCTTCCGGGTCGATCACGGCTGGATCGACGCCCATCATCTCGGCCACCTCGTGGATGATCGCGTCCAGCACGAGTTCGGCCAGGTCCTCGCTGTCCACTGCCCTGGCCTCTATGGGCCGGCGATATACCACGATGCGGCGGGGGGTGCCCGAGCGGCCCTTTCCGGTGGCCGGCTGGAATCGGGCGAGCGGGATCTCCTCGTCGGTCACCGCCACCGGCGGCACGTCCTCGACGGCGAACTCGACGTCGGACAGCTCCGCCGACCACCGGTGGTCGAGATGCTCGACGGCGTCCAGCACGAAGTCGTCGAAGCGATCCCCGCGGGTGGCGTAGGCCGGCACGTCGGGCGGCAACAGCGCCCCGCGGATGCCCCGGCCCCGCCGGTCACGGCGCCGACGGGGGGGAATCGGCCGGGCCGCCGCCGGGAACCGCTCGAGCTCGGTCACCCTGTGAGCGTAGCGTTCGTGGCAGGGGCCCGTGTCGGTCCCGGCGGCCGTCGTGATCCGGTCGCTGCGCCAACCCCGCCATCCGGCGACTGACCCCGAATCCCCCTCCCAGCCCGAGGAGGTTCCACGATCTTGATGATCTCGATGCCGTGCCGGATGCTCTTGCCGCGCGCGAGTTCGGACGCGCGGTGNAACGATATGGTCGACAACGCGTGACGATTCAGCCTCGCGCCACGCGACACGACGATAGGTGGTGGCCGTCGCCCGTTCCGGGGGCTACCGTCCGGAACGTGAAGCCTCGGCGCTGCTCCCGCTCGGCCTGTTCCGCAGCCGCGGTCGCCACGCTCACGTATGCCTACGCCGAGTCGACAGCCGTACTGGGCCCGCTGTCCCCGTACGTCGAGCCGCACTCGTACGACCTGTGCGGCCCGCACGCCGACCGGCTCACCGTGCCGCTCGGCTGGGCGGTCGTCCGGCTCGAGGCCGAAGCGTCACGTGAGGGTGGCCGTGAGGTGGCCGGGGATGACCTGGAGGCGCTGGCGGACGCCGTGCGCGAGGCCTCCCGGCGCGGCCCCGAGGCCCCCCGGCGTGGTCCCGAGCCGCCCCAGGGTCCCCAGGGTGGGCCTCAGGCGCCTCCAGGGGGTCGCCGCGGTCACCTGCGGGCGGTGCCCAGCCCTTCCTGAGGTGACCCGGCGCCGGTGACCTCCGACGACCGGGGACCGGGAGGTAGCGGCGGGCCTGGCCGCCCGCCGCTCCCGTAACCGACCGGGGCCGCGCGGCTGTCGGGGGCCGGCCGCGGAGGTGCGTGGTCGGCGGCGTGTGGCACGCGTGGGCTTCCCCGGACGCGGTCCCGGGTCTGTCGGACCCGGCGGATATGGTCAACCGAGTGCGGCCGCAGTGGCGCCGTGCAGGCCCGGGGGACCATTCACCCGGTGCGGGGGACACCAGGGAGAAGGGTGGGGACCGGATGCGCGACCTGTCGCGGATCTTCAAGGCGTACGACGTCCGGGGTGTCGTGCCGGCAGAGTTCGACGCCGAGATCGCCCGGNTGACCGGCGCCGCGTTCGTCCGGTTGCTCGACGCGGAGCGGATCGTCACCGCCCACGACATGCGGGAGTCGTCCATCCCGCTCGCCGCAGCCTTCGCCGAGGGCGCGGCCGGCCAGGGCGCCGATGTGGTCCTCGCCGGCCTCGGCTCGACGGACCTGCTCTACTTCGCCGCGGGCTCGCTCGACATCCCCGGCGCGATGTTCACCGCCTCCCACAACCCGGCGAAGTACAACGGCATCAAGCTGTGCCGGGCGGGCGCGGCGCCGATCGGCCAGGAGACCGGGCTCGCCGAGATCCGGGCGATGGTCGAGCGGGGCGTGCCCGCCGGCCCCGGTCGCGTCGGTACGGTCACCACGAGTGATCTCCTCGCCGACTACGTGCGCCACCTGCACACGCTGGTCGACCTGTCCGACATCCGGCCGCTCACCGTCGCGGTCGACGCCGGCAACGGCATGGGCGGGCTGACCGTCCCGGCGACCTTCGCCGGCCTGCCACTGACGGTGGTCCCGCTCTACTTCGAGCTGGANGGCTCCTTCCCCAACCACGAGGCCAACCCGATCGAGCCGGCGAACCTGCGCGACCTGCAGGCCGCGGTCCGCGCCTCCGGGGCCGACCTCGGGCTTGCCTTCGACGGCGACGCCGACCGCTGCTTCGTCGTCGACGAGCGCGGAGAGATCGTTTCTCCGTCGGTCATCACGGCGCTGGTGGCGGACCGTGAGCTTGCCCGCGAGCCGGGCGGGACGATCATCCACAACGTCATCGTCAGCAAGGGGGTGCCCGAGCTCGTCACCGAGCGTGGCGGCATCCCGGTCCGCACCCGCGTCGGCCACTCGTTTATCAAGGCCGAGATGGCCCGAACGGGCGCGATCTTCGGCGGCGAGCACTCCGGCCACTTCTACTTCCGGGACTTCTGGCGGGCGGACTCCGGCATGCTCGCCGCGCTGCACGTGCTCGCCGCGCTGGGCGGCCAACCGCGGCCGCTGTCCGAGCTGCTCGCCGGCTACGTCCGCTACAGCGCCTCCGGCGAGATCAACTCGGAGGTGGCGGATGTCGTCGCCGCGACGCAGGCGGTCGAGAAGGCCTACGCCCCGCACGCCACCGACATCGATCATCTCGACGGTCTGACCGTCTCGTTCGCGGACGGATCCTGGTTCAACCTGCGCCCGTCCAACACCGAGCCGCTGCTGCGGCTCAACGTCGAGGGCCCCGATGAGGCCACGATGCGCCGGCTGCGCGACGAGGTCCTCGCGCGCGTCCGGGGCGGAAGGGAATCCTGATGAGTCTCGACCCGCTGCTGCTGGAGATCCTCGCCTGCCCGTGCAGCAAGCACGGGGAGCTGCGGCCCGATGAGCTGGACGGCGCGCCTGTGCTGGTCTGCCTCGCCTGCGACCTGGCCTTTCCGGTCCGCGATGACATTCCCGTGATGCTGCTCGACGAGGCCGTGCCGTTCTCCGGCCGGGCCGCGTCGGCATCGAGCTGACCCCCCGCGGCGTCGGCGTGTACCTCGACGAGGCAATCCTCGACGACACGGCCAGGATCGACTCCGGCAACGCCGCGGCCCTCCTGCCGCACGTCGCCTCGGCGGCCCTGCAGGTGCGCCAGAGCGTCATCCTCGCCGAGGAGGCGGGGGTGGCGCGGCTGGGCGCCGACGGGCGGCCGCGCGCGGTCCTCGTCGCCGGGGTCGGCGGCTCCTCGCTGGCCGCCGGCGTCCTGGCCGCCGTCGCCGGGCCGGCGAGCCCCGTCCCGGTCATCGGCCACCATGCCCACGGCCTGCCGGGTTGGGTCGGCGTGTCCGACGTCGTCCTCGCCGTGTCGGCCTCCGGCACCTCGGCGGAGACGTGCTCCGTGGTGGAGGAGGCCGACCGGCGCGGTGCGCGGATCGGCGTCGTCGCGCCGCCGGACACCCCGCTGGCCCACCTCGCCGCCCTCGCCGGGGCGCCGTTCGTCCCGCTCGTCGGGCAGCGGCCGGCCCGGGCCATGCTCTGGTCGCTGGCGGTGCCGCTGCTCGTCGCCGTTCGGGAGCTGGGCATCGTCCGGCTCGGCGCCGACGCCGTCGAGGCGGCCGCCGCCCGGCTGGAGGAGGTGGCGACCCGCTGCCGGTCGTCGAGCGAGTCCTTCGTCAACCCGGCGAAGACCCTGGCTCTGGAGCTGGCCGGCTCCCTGCCGCTCGTCTGGGGCACCTCGGCGGTGACCTCGGTCGCGGCCGAGCATGCCGCCGCCCAGCTCGCGACGAGCGCGAAGTACCCGGCGATCGTCGGGGCCCTGCCGCATCCCGGCCACCATCAGGTGGCGTTGTTCGACGGTCCGTTCGGGGCCGGTCTGACCGCCGGCGGGACGGGCGCCCGCGACGACCTGGAGGACTTCTTCCGCGACCGGATCGAGGACGAGGAGGAGTCGATCCGGCTGCGACTGATCCTGCTGCGCGACCCCGGTGCGGAACGGTCCGAGGTCGGCCGCCAGGCGGAGGCCGCCATCGCCGTCGCCGCCGAGCGCGGGGTCGGCGTCACCGAGCTGCGGGCCGAGGGGGCCGGCCCGCTGGAGCGGCTCGCCTCCCTGATCGGCNTGTTCGACTTCACCGCCGTGTATGCGGCGCTGGCGCTCGGGATCGACCCGACCCAGGCGCCCACCGTCCGCGATCTGGGGCGGTAGTCCCGCCAGGTCGGCGGAGAATGACCGTTTCGTACCCATTGATCCGTCCTGTGTAGGCGGACTATCCGGCCCAATGTCACGGGCCCGATGCTCGGATCGGTGACCGGCGCGCCGGCCGAGCGTCGCCAGCCACGACCCGCTGCTCTGCGCAGCGTCAGCCACGAGCTGCGGGCGCCGGTCAACTCGGTGCTCGGCCTCGCGCGCCTGCTGCTCGACGTGGAGGCCACCGGCCCCCGCTGAGCCGTCCGGCTTACCTGCCTTCTCGTACCGCGACGTGCGCCGCCAGGACATTCCCGTACCTCACCGATCACAAGTGGATACGCGCTCTAACGGCCGCCCCGGTTCTGGCCGTTCTGGCCGCCGCCGTTCTGGGGCCCCCCGTTCTGGGCCCCGCCGTCTGGCTGGCCGCCGCCGTTGTCCTGGCCGTTCGGGACCGCCTGCTGGGTGCCGTTCTGGCCGCCGAGCGGGGCGCTGCGGGCCTGCGGCTGGCCGAACACGCCGGGCAGGACCTGCTGGCCGAGGTTCTGGAGCATGTCGCCGAGGCCCTGGCCCGGCGTCGGCGCGGGCGGGGGCGGCGGGGTGTTCTGCAGGCCGCCCTTGGTGCCGTGGGCCACCGTCGGGTCGGCGCCCGGCAGCGCGACCACCGGCTGGTTGGCCAGCGCCGCCCGCATCGACTTGCCCCAGATGATCGCCGGCAGGTCACCGCCGAAGACCCGCGACCAGGTCCGGCCGTCCGCGACGACGTTGCGCAGCGGGTGGGACTCGGCGCCGGTGGGGTCGCCGACGGACACCGCCGCGGTCATCTGCGGGGTGAAGCCGACGTACCAGGCGGCGGAGAACTCGTCGGTGGTGCCGGTCTTGCCGGCCGACGGGCGGCCGATCGCGGCGTTGGTCCCGGTGCCGTTGATCGGAACGCCGGCCAGCACGCTGGTCACCGTGTCGGCGACTCCCTTCGCCAGCACCTGCTCGCACTGCGGCGGGCGGGCGACGTCGATCGGGTCCTTGCTGGAGTCCACGGCCCCGGTGGCGAATCGCGGAGCGCAGCGCAGGCCGCCGCCGGCGATCGTCGCGTAGGCGTCGGCCATCTGCAGCGGCGAGACGTACATGTACTGGCCGCCGCCGATGGCGGTCGCCCCGTCCGTCGGCCCGATCTTGTCGGCCTTCGGCGGGACGACGCCGAGCCGCTTGGCCATCTCCATCACCGCCGGGATGCCGGTCTTCTCCGCGAGCTGCACGTAGAAGGTGTTCACCGAGTCCCAGGTGCCGCGCGGGATGTCGTAGATGCCCGCCTCGGCCGGGTCGGAGTTCGAGAAGCCCTTGGCGCAGTCGCCCTCACCGCGGTCGAGCGGGAACTTCGGGCTGACGTAGCAGGCCGGCGAGTAGAAGGCGGTCGACGTGCCGTAGCCCTGCTCCATGGCGGCGGCGAGCACGAACGTCTTGAACGTCGACCCGGGCTGGAACGTCGCGTTCGTGGGCAGCGGCACCACGGTCTGGTTCAGTCCGGCGTTCGACCCGTACACCCGGTTGACCGCCATCGCGAGGATGTTGCCGGTGCCCGGTTGGATGACCACCTCGGTCGCCGACACCCGGTTGTCCGGGGCGATCGTCGAGTTCACCGCGTCCTGCGCCGCCTGCTGGACCAGCGGGTCCAGGGTGGTGCGGATCACCAGGCCGCCCTCGTAGATGCGCCGGTTGCGTTCCTCCACGGTGGTGCCGAGAGCCGGGCTGGCCCGCAACTGCGAGCGGACGTAGTCGCAGAAGAACGGCGCGGTCGACGTCTCGCAGGAGTCCGCGGCCGGCGGCGGGGCCGGCACCACGTTCAGGGGCATCTGCTTCGCCGCATCCGCCTGCGTCGGCGAGACGTAGTTGTTCTCCGCCATCTTGTCGAGCACGGTGTTGCGCCGGACCAGCGCCGCCTGCGGGTGCGCGGCCGGGTTGTACCGCGACGGGCTCTGCACCAGCCCGGCGAGCAGGGCCGCCTGCTCGAGGGTGACCTGGGAGATGGGTACCCCGAAGTAGTGCTCGGCGGCCGTGCCGACGCCGTACGCACCGTCGCCGAAGTAGGCGATGTTCAGGTAGCGCTCCAGGATCTCGTCCTTGGAGAAGCGCTTCTCGATGTCGAGGGCATAGCGGAGCTCCTGGATCTTGCGGTCCAGTGAGTCGCCGGCGGCCACCTCACGCTCGTGGGTCGTGCGGGCGTTCTGCAGCAGCACGTTCTTGACGTACTGCTGGGTCAGCGTCGACCCGCNCTGGGCGACCCCGCCGGCCTCGCTGTTGCGCAGCGCCGCCCGCAGGACGCCCTGTGGGTCGACCCCGCCGTGCTCGTAGAAGCGGGCGTCCTCGATGGAGACGATCGCCTCCCGCATGATCTTCGGGATGTCGCTGCCCGGGACGACGATGCGGTTCTCGGCGCCCCGCAGCGTCGCGATCACCGAGCCGTCGGAGGCGAGAATCGTCGAGCTCTGCGGCAGCGGGGGGGTGACGAGCTCGCTCGGCAGCCCGAGGAAGTGGTCCGCGCTGCCCTTGGCGAACAGGCCCACCGCCCCCACGAACGGCAGCGACAGCAGGGCGACGACCACCCCGAGCGCGCTCGCCGTCAGCGCCATCTTCTTCAGCACGCGGCGCCGGTCGACCGGCGGCCGCGGCAGGGTGCGGGCGCCCGGCCCGCCGCCCTGCGCGGCTCCGGCCGGCGCCTGGGAGTCGAGGGTGTCCGGACCGCTCGCGGGCCCGTCCTGGCCGCGGATGGCGGTGCCGGTCGATGCCACCGAGGCCGTGCCGGTTGCCGGGCTGACAGTCGTCGCGGCCGCGGTGGCGGCCGCGGTCGTACCGGTTTCGGCCGGCTCCGAACGCGCCGCCGTGCGGCCACGGATCTTCGCGCGGACTCCGGCCTCAGCGGCCGGCCCTGCCTTACCTGCCGGCCCTGTCTTACCTGCCGGCCCTGCCTTACCCGCTGGTCTCGCCTTACCTGCCGGTCCCGCCTTACCTGCTGGTCTCGGCTTACCTGCCGGTCCCGCCCCAGGCGTCGCTGCTTCCGCCGTGGGCGCCGCCGATCCCGGCGTCGCCGGTCCGTCCTTGGACGTCACCGGTCCCGACTTCGGTGCCGCCGGTCGTGGCGGTGCCGCCGGTCGTGGTGGCGCCGCCGGTCGTGGCGGGGTGGCCGATCTCGGCGGGGTGGCGGCGCGTTCGGCCGCGACCCCGCGGGGCGTGCCGTCGGCGCGGGGCGGCACCCCGGCGGATCCCCCTCGCGACGAACCACCCGCCGGTACGGGCGGGCTGGGCCGGGATGGAGTGCTCGACTCCCGTCCGCCAGACGTCGACGTCACCCCCTCGGTGGGCCGGCGGAACCGCCGGGATCTTCGTGGGACCTCAACCAGCATGCGTGACCCGGCGCTTGGTCGCTCATCGGCACCCGGGTGCTCGCGGGCTGACCGAACAGTTCGGGCGAAGCGAACCTGGCTGCGGACGGGCGCCGATTCACGGCAGTTGNCATGGACGGTCCGATACCGCTGGTAACGGTAGACGAGCGTTTCCCGCGCGGGCGACCCGGCGGGCCAGGTGTGTGCGGTACGCCTCGGATTGTTTAGCGACCGTTAAGGGAGTGGGGCTCCGATGGTCCGGATCCGGGGGGCCCGGCCGGGCCCGGCATGCGCAGCAGCCGGCGGCCCTTCTGTGCCTCGAAGTCGAGGGCGGCGACCGGCGGGGACGGCGGGATGCGCCGGGTGAGCTGCCCGAGTCGGCGGACGTCGGCGGCGACCTCCGCCTCGGCCAGCACCCGCACGGCGAAGGCCAGGTCGCTGAGGCTCACGTGGTAGCGCCGCTCCAGCTCGTCGGCGTAGGCGGCGGCGAGCAGCTCGCGCTCGCCGTACTCGCGATGACCGCCGGGGGAGCGGGCGGGCACGAGCAGGCCCAGCGACTCGCGGTAGCGCAGCATGCGCGGCGTGGTGTCCAGCACCGCCGCCGCCCGCGCGATGGGGAGCCGCTGCTCGGNCCGGAGCTGGACCCGCTGACGTAGTCGCTCCAGCACGTGCCGCACGAACGAGTCCTCCCGGCGGGGTGGGGCGGCACCCTCCCGGCCTCTCACGTCGTTCCGATCATGCGACGAAGAGTACGGGCGAGGCGCCGCTTGTGGCCCCGATTCTAACAACAGGCTGTCAGGTTCTTTGACATCGTCTCGGCGGGCTCGTCATCGTTCGAGTTGTCGACGCGGCGTCCGTGAATCCAGTCGCCGCCACGGCGTCCCCAGCCACGGCATCCCCAGCCACGGCGTCGCCAGCCANGGCATCCCGGCTTCGGCGTCTCATCCCACGACAGGAGCACCATGTCCGATCTGGCCGATCTTCCCGAGCTACTGCCCGACCCGTCCGACCGACCCGACGCCGCCGGGCTGCCGCGCCACGACGTCGCTGACCTGGCCCTCGCCGCGCAGGNGCGATCCCGGATCGACTGGGCCGACCGGGCGATGCCCGTGCTGCGCCAGATCCGGGAGCGCTTCGCCGCCGAGCGCCCCTTCGCCGGGGTGCGCATCGCGGCCTGCATGCACGTCACCACGGAGTCGGCGAACCTCATGCGGGCGCTGGCGGCCGGCGGCGCGCAGGTCACNCTGTGCGCGTCGAACCCGCTGTCCACCCAGGACGACACGGCCGCGGCGCTCGTCGCCGAGTACGGCATCGCCACCTTCGCCCGCAACGGCATCGACCGCGACGGCTACTACGCCCACATCGGCGCCGCCCTCGACGCCGCGCCGCACTATGTCTTCGACGACGGCTGTGACCTGGTCAACATCCTGCACACCGAGCGCACCGACGTGCTCGGCGGCGTCCGCGGCGGCTGCGAGGAGACGACCACCGGGGTGATCCGGCTGCGGCAGATGGCCGCTGCCGGAGCCCTGCGCTTCCCCATGGTCGCGGTCAACGACACCGACACCAAGCACATGTTCGACAACCGCTACGGCACCGGCCAGTCGACCCTGGACGCGATCTTCCGGGCGACGAACACGCTGCTGGCCGGCCGTACGGTCGTGGTCGCCGGCTACGGCTACTGCGGCCGGGGGGTGGCGTCGCGGGCCAAGGGTCTCGGCGCCGCGGTGATCGTGACCGAGATCGACCCGACCAAGGCGCTGGACGCGGCCATGGACGGCTTCCAGGTCATGCCGATGAGCGCGGCGGCCCGGCTCGGCGACGTGTTCATCACCGTCACCGGCAACCGGGACATCGTGCGTCGGGAGCACTTCGCGGTGATGCGCGACGGCGCGATTCTGGCGAACTCCGGCCACTTCGACATCGAGATCGACATCACCGCGCTCGCCGAGCTCGCTGTCGAGGTACCGCGTCGGGTGCGGCCCTCGACCGACGAGTACGTCCTCGCCGACGGGCGCCGGCTGCTGTTGCTCGCCGAGGGTCGCCTGGTGAACCTGGCCGCGGCCGAGGGGCACCCCGCCGCGGTGATGGACATGTCCTTCGCCGACCAGGCGCTGACCGCGGAGTGGCTGCACACCGCTGGGCGGGACCTCATTCCGGGCGTCTACGACGTCCCCACCGCGATCGACAAGGACGTCGCTCGGATGAAGATCGAGACGATGGGCATCGAGATCGACACCCTGACTCCGGCGCAGGTNGAGTACCTGAGCTCCTGGGAGCACGGATCCTGACGCGATGATGTGAGGTTTAGCGACCTCGGGGTGTCGAGTCTGACAATTTGATGTCAGGAGTGGGGTCGACCGTTCAGTGAGGGTGCCTGCCTGGGCCAAGCGCCGCCCGGACCGGGCGTGGGCGACCCGGTGCCCGTCCATGAGGCACCCGGCGGCGGGGGGAAGGGGGCCCGCGGGGGAGCCACGCCCGGGGGAGCCGCGAGCGGGCGCTGCGCGGCGAGCCTGGCGTAGGCCCGGCGGGTGCGTTCGGCGAGCACCGCCGACAGGTAGGCCCACCCCGGCGTGCCCGGGGGCGGCGGCGGCGTGACCACCGCGCGCACCTCGTCGACCAGGCCGCGCCCGAGGCGGTCCAGCGCCTGCGGCGACAGGGCGTGCGAACGGCTCAGGAACTGGCGGGCGCGCAGGGCGAGGCCGTCGTCGAGTCCGGTCAGGTCGAGCAGGGACGCCCACCCGAGCAGCGGCGGCGGCACGAACGGCGCGGCGCCGACGGTGCGCGGGACGCTCACCTGCAGCACCACCGTCCCGGCGAACACGTCGCCCAGGCGCTTGCTGTGCCGGGAGGAGATCATGCTGATGATGGCGGGCAGGCCGAGCAGAGGTCCGGGGCGTTCGACGACCGCGCCGATGAGGCCCCGGGTGAAGGCGTGCCGGAACCGGATGGGCCCGCCGTCGTCGCGAACCACCCGCAGGCCCAGCGCCATCTTGCCGAGGGTCCGCCCGCGACTCAGCGTCTCGCACGCCACCGGGTAGCCGAGCACCATGGCGAGGTAGACCAGCAGAAAGATGGCGGCGACCAGCGCGTCGTCCTCGGGTCGTACGACGANCACGACCAGGGCGCCGAGTACGTACAGGATGTAGAGCTGGGCGAGCAGGTCGATCAGCCCGGCCACCAGCCGCGACCCCAGCCTGGCCACCCGCAGGTCGATGGCGACCGCCTCGCCGGTGACGATCGCTTCACCGGCAACGATCGCCTCCGCGCCCGGCGCGCCGGCGTGGCCCGCTCCGCTGGGACCGCTCCGGACGACCTGGTTCATGGGGCCCCCGGGAATCTTGGTGTGCGTGCGGATCTCACCATATGGTCTCCGGCGGGCATCGAGGGCCGCCCGTCCGGGTGATCCAGGACGGCTCCGGCGCTCCCCGTCGGCTGTCAAAACGGTCTGCATCGGCATACTACCGTCACTTACCGCATGCCCGGACCAATCGCGTCGGTCTACAAATCCTGGTTCGGTATCGGGTGTTGCGGGCGTAGTCGGCACCGGCCGTCGCCTTCTTCGGGTAACCCGGCCGGTCTGGTGTGCCGGCTCTTGACGGTGCCGCGGAAATCCCCTCATGATGCAGTGGTGATCTCTGTTCCGTAGTACCGAGAGAAAATGGCCGGCGGTGCGTTCGGCGGCTTTCTTGGATCTCTGGCGGGCTGGGGACATGGCGGTGGATGTGGCCGCGGTGCCCCCGGCCCGATCGGATCCATCATCGGGGATTTTGTGGTTCGGGCGATGCCGGGTTGTCTTCCGCCGGCGGACCGGACGGTGTGGGACCGGTGACTGCGGATGGGTACCGGGTCGGCGCCGAACCAGGCGCTGAATGGTCGACGGCCGCCGATAACCCGCGGCCCGGGTTGCGTCGGACAGCCGGTCGATCATGGCCGAATTTCGGCGGCCCGTTCGTGTTCGGCCGGCCTTCGCGTGCGGATTCCTTTGGAGCGTGACAACATGCCCGACCAGCCGATCCACACGTTGGTAGTGGAGGATGACCCCGTCCTCGCCGCCAGGCTGCGCGGCTATGTCGACAGCGTCCCCGGGTTCGTCGTCAGCGGGGTGGCTCGCAGCGGAGAGCAGGTGCTGTCACCCGCCCTGCACGGTCGGCTCGACCTGATCCTGTTGGATTTCTTCCTGCCGGACATGAGCGGGCTGGACGTGTGCCGGGCCCTGCGTGCCCGCGGCTCGACCCTCGACATCATCGCCGTCTCCCTCGTCCGAGATCTGGCCATGGTGCAGACGGCGATGTCCTACGGCGTCATCCAGTACGTCGTGAAGCCGTTCACCGCCACGGCGTTCCGGCACTGTCTGGAGCGGTACTCGGCCTTCCGGCGGCAGATCACGGCCAGCCCCGGCGGTCTCGTCCGCCAACATGACGTGGACCTCGCCCTGTCCCGGCTGCGACCCGACGGCTCCGGCGTGACGCTGCCCAAGGGGCTGTCCGCCGCCACGCTCGACACCGTGGTCGGTTACCTGCGCGGGGCGGTGCGGCCGTTGTCCGCGGACGAGGTCGCCGGGGGCGTCGGGCTGTCTCGGGTGACGGCGCGGCGTTACCTCGAATGGCTGGCCGGGCAGCGCCTGGCGATCCGGACGATGAGCTACGGCCACATCGGCCGGCCGCGCCACCTGTACCTGTGGCGTCGGCCGTGACGTCCGCCGCCGGATCGGGCCGGGCAGACCACAATGACCTAAACAGCGACAGCGCCCGAGCCGCGCGCAAAGGTAGGTGTTGGCGGCCTCATCGGCCGTTTCCGTGACTGCGGTCGTCCCGCCTCCTCCATCAACCGTCGCCTTGCTCTCCTCTCGGGCCCGGCATCCGCGCGGCGCCTTCCAGGGAATGCCGCATCAGGCGTAGTCACGTCGCCGGCACCGGCCATCAGCCATTCATCGCGCTCACTGATCCGGCAGCCCGGCGCGGTGTGGACGGTTCCCGCTTCTGTTGCGTCCCAACCTGCGCGCCCGGCGCCGCTGTGCGCGCCGCGACCCATGCCTTGCCGACCGGACCACCCGTCTTGCCGACCGGACCACCCGCCTTGCCGACCGGACCACCCGTCTTGCCGACCTGACCACTTGGAGTGACCGCGATGGCCAGTGATCGCCCTGTCGCCGCGCCCAGGGAACGAGACGTGTTGCTGACCGGGATGGGATTCTGCCTGCCCGGTCTCGAACGCCCCTGCCTCACCGCGGACGACGTCTGGGCGGTGGCGTCGAAAGGTGTTTCCTGCCTGCCGCAGGGTGACATCCACTACGGCTCCGTCGCGCTCACCGAGGAGATGTTCGACGACCGGCTGCCCGACATCCCGGCGCTCTACCGCCAGCAGCTCACCCGATCGCACCGGCTCGGACTGGTCTCGTTCGTCCAGGCATGCGAGGACGGCGGGCTGGACTTCCGCGCCGGCGACCTCACCGAGGCGGCCATCCTCACCGGCCGCGGCAGCGTCGACGACAACGTCCGCGTCTACCGGGATCTGATCGATACGCGCCCCGAGGAACTCACCCCGGCCGCCGCCGTCGGGATTTTCATCCAGACCCAGCTCGGGGTCACCCCGTACGACGTCGCGCTGCTGCAGGCGTCCCTCGCCCGCACCCGCGGGCCGAGCTTCTCGGTCACCTGCGGCTGTTCGTCCTCGACGATCCAGCTCGGGAACGCGCTGCGCATGATCCAGAGCGGTGAGGTGGAGGTGGCGGTCGTCACCGGCGTCGACTCCGGCAACGCGGATCTCGCCCNCCGAGGGCAGGGGATCTTCCTCGCCGCCGAGCGGGGCGGCCCGGCGGGCGCCCCTGGGTTCGTCCCGGACCAGCTTCCCTCCACCGACCACCCCATGCACCCATACGACGAGCGGGCGGGCGGCGTCGGGTTCGGCGAGGGGTCGGCGACGGTGGTGCTGGAGAGCCGGGCCCATGCCGAACGCCGCGGCGCCCGTCCCCATGGGCGGCTGCTCGCGCAGGCCACGACCCGCGACGGACTGTTCAGCCCGCTGTCGGTGGACATCACCGGAACGGCTCTGGTGACCGGGGTCCGGCGCTGCCTGGGCGAGCGGTGGAGCATCGACCAGATCCCCTACATCAACGGGGGCAGCGACGGTGACCCCAACGTGACGAACATCGAGGTCAACGCCGTACGGGAGCTGTACGGGCCGAGGGTGCCGGCGGTGCTGCTCAGCTCCCAGGAGGCGTGCTTCGGCCACAGCGGCGCGCCGGCCGGTGCGCTGGGCGCGGCCCTGACGACCCTGATGATCGCCAGGGGCGAGGTGTGTCCCACCGCCGGCTGCGAGCGGCCGGCGGCGGACCTCAGCTTCGACCCGATCCCGGGGACGAGCCCGCGTCCGCTCGACTTCGACTACGCGCTCAGCTTCACCTACCAGATCGGCGGCCTCAAGGCCGTGATCCTGCTGGGCTCTCCGGACGCGACCTGACGTCCCTTTCCTGATTTCCCGTTCCCTCCCCGTGCTTCCCGTTCCCTCCCGTCTCCCCGCCCATCGTGGCCGGGCCCNACGGGCCCGGCGCGGCTCCGCTGATTTCGCCATGTCTGTGTGCCGCCCGAGGCCGGGATGTGCCGTCAAGAGCCGTCAAGAAAGGAACTGCACCCGTCATGAGCGAGGCACCCGTTCAGAGTGTTGACGTGGCCACCCGGCCCGGTGAGCAGCCGGCGTCCGCGGTCGGTGCGGCCGAGGACGGCATCGCGGTGATCGGGATGGGCTGCCGGTTGCCCGGGGGAGTGGACTCCCCGGCGTCTTTGTGGGAGCTGCTGGTCGCCCGGCGCGACGCCATCCGCGAGCCACCGCCCGGTCGCTGGGTGGCCGAGGAGTACCTCGACCCGACCCTGACGGCGCTCGGCCGGTCGGTGCCGCGCCAGGCCGGCTACCTGGACGACATCGCCGGCTTCGACGCGGACTTCTTCGGCGTCTCCCAGCGGGAGGCCGACGTGCTCGACCCGCAGCACCGGCTGCTGCTGGAGGTGGCCTGGGAGGCGTTCGACCACGCCGGCCTGCCGGCGGATCGGCTCGCCGGCACCTCCACCGGCGTGTTCATCGGGCTCAACGGCTCTGACTACGCCGAGCGGCTCGTCGGGCGGCCCGAGGAGCTGGAGGGGTCGCTGCTCGTCAACGGGCCGTGCGTGGCCAGCGGCCGCATCGCCTACCTGCTGGGCCTGCACGGGCCGTGCCTGACGGTGGACACGGCCTGCTCCTCCTCGCTCGTCGGCGTGCACCTGGCCTGCCGCAGCCTGGCGGGCGGCGAGTGCGACGTCGCGATCGCCGGGGGCGTGGCCATGATGCTCTCTCCCCGGGCGTCGAAGTCGATGGTCCGGATGAGCATGCTGTCGCCGACGAGTCGCTGCCACGCCTTCGACGCCGCCGCCGACGGCTTCGGCCGCGGCGAGGGCGCCGGCCTGGTCGTGCTCAAGCGCCTCGCCGACGCCAGGCGCGACGGCGACCGGGTGCTCGCGGTGATCCGCGGCACGGCGGTGAACCAGGACGGCCGCACCGACGGGCTGAGTGTCCCCTCCGAGCAGGCGCAGTACGCCGTGGCGAAGGCCGCGCTGCGCCGGGCCGGCGTCGACCCGGCGGACGTCGGCCTGGTCGAGGCGCACGGCACCGGGACGACGGTCGGCGACCCGATCGAGTTCAGGGCCCTGTCGCGGGCCTACGGCGCGGGAACCCAGCGTTGCGCCCTGGGATCGGTGAAGACGAACCTCGGCCATCTCGAGCCCGCCTCGGGCGTCGCCAGCCTGATCAAGGTCGTGCTCTGCCTGCAGCATGCACAGATCCCGGCGAACCTGCACTTCCACGAGTGGAACCCGGCGATCGCGAGCGTCGAGTCCCGGTTCTTCATGCCCACCGACCTGGTCGAGTGGCCCGTGCGGGACACGGGTCGGGTCGCGGCCGTGTCCTCCTTCGGATTCTCCGGCACCAACGCGCACGTCGTCGTCGCGCAGGCGCCGCCGTCCGCCATCGACCCGCTGTCCGCCACCGACTCGCTGTCCGCCACCGACCCGCTGTCCGCCACCAACCCGCTGTCCGCCACCGACTCGCTGTCCGCCACCGACCCGGGGGCGGCCCGCGTCGCGTCGGGGCCGGGCGGCCCGGACGTCGTCGTCGTCCCGGCCGGCTCGGCCGAGGTGTTGCCGGCCGCCGCCACCCGCCTCGCCGACTGGTTGGCTGCCGGCGCCGACCCGGTTGCCGGCGCGGTGCGCGACGTCGCCTACACGCTGGCCCGTCGGCGCGCGACGGGACGCGGCCGGCTCGGGGTGGTCGCCACCTCTCGGGAGGAGCTGGTCGCGGGCCTGCGCGCGTTCGCCGCCGGTCGCCCCGCGCCGAACGTGGTGACGGGCACCGCCAGCGCCGGCGTGCCGCGGGACACGGTCTGGGTGTTCTCCGGGCAGGGGTCGCAGTGGGCCGGCATGGGCCGCGACCTGCTGGTCGTGGAGCCGGCATTCGCCGCGGCCATCGCCGAGGTCGACCCGCTGATCCTGGCGGAGACGGGGTTGTCGGTCCTCGACGCGTTGCGGGCCGGCGAGGAGCTGGCGGGCTGCGACCGCATCCAGCCGGTGCTGTTCGCCGTGCAGCTCGGGCTGGCGGCGCTGTGGCGGGCGCACGGCGTGCGGCCCGCCGCCGTGATCGGGCACTCCATGGGGGAGGTCGCGGCGGCCGTCGTCGCAGGCGCGCTGAGCGTCGCCGACGGCGCCCGGGTGATCTGCCGCCGGTCGCGGCTGCTCACCCGCATCGCCGGGGCCGGCGCGATGGCCACCGTCGGGCTCGACCGGCGGGCGGTGGAGGCCGATCTCGCCGCGACCGGCGCCGACCGGGAGGTCTCGGTGGCCGTGCTGGCCGCGCCGGGCTCGACGGTCGTCGCCGGAGCCGCCGTCCGGATCGACGAGCTCGTCGCGCACTGGACCGCCCGCGGCATCCCGGCCCGCCCGGTCGCGGTCGACGTCGCCTCCCACTCGCCGCAGGTCGACCCGCTGCTCGGCGAGCTCGCCAGGCAGCTCGTCGAGCTCGACCCGGGCCGACCCGAGATCGGCTTCTACGGCACGGTCGAGGACTCCCCGCGTACGGTGCCCGCCTTCGACGCCGCGTACTGGTGCGCGAACCTGCGTCGCACCGTCCGGTTCACCGACGCCGTTGCCGCGGCCGCCGCCGACGGACACCGCGTCTTCCTCGAGATCTCCCCGAACCCGGTGGTGGCCCGCCCGATCGCCGACAGCCTGACCGGTGGCAGCCGCACCCCGGTGGTGCTGCCGACGCTGCACCGGGACGGCGACGGTCAGCAGGAGTTCCGGATCGCGCTCGCGGCGGCTCACTGCGCTGGCGTGCCCGTCGACTGGTCGGTGCTCTACCCCGACGGAGTGATCGTCGACGTCCCGCCGTTGGTGTTCGACCGCCGCCGCCACTGGATCGACGCCCCCCTTCCCGGCCCGCGGACCCTCGCGGCGACCCCCGGCGGCGCGGGCACACCACCACTGCCGGGCTCGCACTCCGAGGTGCCGAGCGGCCCGGTGCGGCACCTGTGGCGTTCCGACGTCGGCACCGCGGCCGTCGGGTGGCTCGCCGACCACCGGGTGCACGGCCGGGCGGTGCTGCCCGGTGCCGCGTACTGCGCCTTCGCGCTCAGCGCCGCGGCGGAGGTGTTCCCCGGCGCCGGGTCGGGGGAGGTCGTCCTGACCGAGACCGCGTTCGAGGAACTGCTCGACCTCGACGATCACACCGACGCGCTGATGACCGCGACACCCCAGGACCCGGACCGGACCCTGATCGAGATCTTCGCCCGCAGCGACGGCACGGAGAACGGCTGGAGCCGGCGCATGTCCGGCGTGCTGCGGCGGACCACCCGGCCCGCGTCGGACGGGGGCGCGACGTTGCTCGACCTCGCCGTCGCGCACCCCCGCCGCGTCGGACCGGACGAGGTCTACCGCAACCTGCGCCGCCGCGGAATCGATCATGGACCCGCCTTCGCCGCCATCACCGACCTGCACGCGGGGGTGGACAACCGCGGAGTCTGGGCGACCGTGACCGTCCCGCCGATCGCCGCCGCCGGCGTGCAGGAGCTGCCCATCCATCCCGTGCTCATCGACGCCTGCGCCCAGGCGCTCGTCGTCAGCCTGCCGGCCGCGACCGAGCAGGGTCTGGTCCTGCCCGCCGGCATCGACGAGATCCGGGTGTTCGGGGACACCGCGACCGTGCGGTACGTCCACGGCTGGATGGAGTACCCGGACGGGGGCGACGTCGGCAACCCCATCGGGCACGTCCGCCTGCTCGACGCCGCCGGNACACCCGTCGCCGCCCTCGACGGGATGCGCTACCTCCACCACAGCACGGCCGACTCCGCCGCCGCGGGCTCCGCGCCGACGGAACTCGCCGCGCGGATCGACGGCTGGCTGTACGGGTTGGCCTGGCAGCCGGCCCCGCGCCCGCCGGCCGATGGGCCCGGCCGGCCGGGCCGCTGGCTCGTGCTCGGCGACCCCACCGGCTCCGGGCGCGACCTCGCCGCCGCGTTGGTCGTCGCCGGGGCGGCCGCCGAGTTCGGGCTGCTGCCCGACGCCGCCGACGACACCCAGCGGTGGGCCCGCGGCACCGGGCAGGCGTGGACCACCGCGGGCCGGCCGGAGCGGGTCGTCGTCGTCCTCGACGGACCGGCCGCGGACTCCGACGTACCCGACGTACCCGACGTACCCGACGCGCTGGCGCTGTCCCCGGTGGTCGCCGAACGGGCCGTCCGGGCGTTGCTGACGGTGGTGCAGACCCTCGCCGGGCTGTCGGGCGCCGCGCCACGGCTGTTCACCGTCACCCGCGGCGCGCGGGCCCTGACGCCCGCCACCGTGCCCGACCCCCACCGGGGCGGGGTGCGCGGCCTGCTGCGGGTGCTCGCCCATGAGCACCCCGAGTTCCGCATGGTCCACCTCGACGCCGACCCGGCCGGAGTCCTGCCCGCGGGGGCCGGTGCCATCGCCGCTCCCGGCGGTACTGGTTCCGGCGGTACTGGTTCCGGTGGTGCAGGCGCCGGGCGCGGCCCGTCGTTCGCCGCCGACGCCGACGATCTCGCCGACGAGCTGTTCGCCGCCGACGCGCTCGCCCCGCCCGGCACCCCCGGCCCCGTCGCCGCCGACGACGAGATCGCCCTGCGCAGCGGGATCCGGTTCGTCGCCCGCGTGGTGCCGACGCCGGTGACGGCCGCCGAACGGCACGACGCCGCCCACCAGTCGGTGCGCTACGGCCGCGACGGCTTCGCGCTGCGCACCCCCGAATCCGGTGACCTCGACGACCTGCACATCGCCGTCGCCGAGCGGCGCCGGCCGGGCCCCGGGCAGGTGGAGGTGCGGGTGCGCGCCGCCGGGGTGAACTTCCGCGACGTGCTGCTGGCCCTCGGGGTGCTGCCGCCGACGCCGATCGGGTTCGAGTGCGCCGGCGTTGTCACCGCAGTCGGCCCGGGCGTCACCGTCCCGCGCCCCGGGGACGAGGTCATCGCGGTGGACCTGCTCGGCGGCGGGGCGTTCGGCTCCTTCCTGACCACCGACGCCGACCTGACCATGCCGATCCCCGCCGGGGTGGACGCGGTGGCGGCAGCCGGCATCCCGGTCGCCTTCGCGACCGCCTGGTACGCCCTGCGGGAGGTCGCCGACCTGCGCGCGGGCGAGTCGGTCCTCATCCACTCGGGCACCGGCGGGACCGGGCTCGCCGCGATCGCCGTCGCCTGGCTGCTCGGCGCCGAGGTCCTCGCCACCGCCGGCACCCCGGAGAAGCGGGCCTACCTGCGCGGCATCGGCGTGCGCCACGTCATGGACTCCCGCTCGCTGGACTTCGCCGCGCAGGCGCGCGCGGCGACGGGGGGCCGGGGCGTCGACGTCGTGCTGAACTCCCTGCCGGGCCCGGCGATCCGCGCGGGGCTGGACACCCTGGCGCCGTTTGGCCGGTTCGTCGAGCTCGGGCTGCGCGACATCCTCGCCGACAACCCTCTCGGCCTGCTGCCGTTCNGCAACAGCATCACGCTGGCCAGCGTCAACGCGATCGAACTGTGCCGCGAGCAGCGGCACCGGGTGGTGGCCCTGCTCCGCGAGCTCTCCGCCGCCTTCGCCGCCGGCGACCTCGTTCCGCTGCCCGTGCAGAGCTTCCCGCTCGCCTCGGCCGCCGAGGCGTTCCGGTTCATGGCCGGCGCCCGCCACATCGGCAAGATCGTGTTGACCGTCCCGGACGACGGGCAGGCCGTGGCGATCCGGCCCGGCGGCGCCCCGTCCCCGGTACGGCCCGGCGCGGCGTACATCATCACGGGGGGTCTCGGCGGGGTGGGCCTGGCGACCGCCGCCTGGCTGACCGCTCGCCGGGCCGGCCGCGTGGTGCTCAACGGCCGGTCGGCGCCGAGCCCGGAGATCGACAAGCGGCTCACCGAGCTCGCCGCCCAGGGCACCGACGTCCGGGTGGTCCTCGGCGACGCCGCCGAGGCGGGGGTCGCCGAGCGGCTCGTCGCCGCCGCCACCGCCGACGACGTCACCCTGCGCGGCGTCGTGCACTCGGCGATGGTGCTCCAGGACGCGGCGCTGACCACCATCACCGCCGAGCAGTTGCACGGCGTCTGGCATCCCAAGGTGCTCGGTGCCGCCCGCCTGCACGCGGCGACCGAGGGCCGTCCGCTGGACTGGTTCGTGCTCTACTCGTCGATCTCGTCGCTGCTNGGCATCCCCGGCCAGGGCGCCTACGCCTCGGCGAACTCCTGGCTCGACGGTTTCGCCGACTGGCGCAGCGCGCAGGGGCTGCCGACCATCTCGATCAACTGGGGGGTCTGGGGCGAGATCGGCGGCGGGGAGATCTTCGGGGCGCGGGGTTACGAGACCATCCCGACCCGCGACGGCCTGTACGCCCTGGAGACGGTCCTCGCGCTCGGCCGCCGGCACGCCGGCCTGCTGCCCGGCGACCCGACCGCCTGGATACCGCCGGCCGGTCGTCCGCTGTCGGTGTTCCGGGCCATCCTCCGGGCCGATGGTGCGCAGGAGGCCGAACACGACGGTCCGACCGACATCCGGGCGAGACTGCGGGCCGTGGCGGCGGGGGTGCCCCGGCGGACGCTGTTCGAGGAGTACCTGGGCGAGCATCTGCGGGTGGTGCTGCGGCTGAGCCAGAGCACGCTCGATCCGGACACGCCGCTGCGCTCGTTCGGCTTCGACTCGCTGCTCGCCCTCGAGCTGCGCTCCCGGCTGGAACCCGCGCTCGGCATCACTCTGCCCGGCAACTTCATCTGGAAGTACCCGACGATCACGGCCCTCGCCACCGGCCTCGCGGACTTCGCCGACCTGGCCCTCGACGGCGGCGACGGGTCCTGACGGGACGGCGGTGCCCCGGCCGGTCCCCGGCCGGTGCCACGGGTGGTGCCACGGGTGGTGGCGGCGGGAAGTCCCGGCGTCACCACCCGTCTGCGAGGATGGGACCGCCATGGATCTCGATGCGTTCGTCGCCGTGCACCGCCCGGAGTGGATCCGGCTCGGCCGGCTCGTCGACCGGGCCGGCCGGCCGCGCCGGATGAGCGCCGACGAGCTCGACGAGCTGGTCGAGCTCTACCAGCGGGCCGCGACCCACCTGTCGGTGATTCGTACCCGTTCCTACGACACCAGCCTCGTCGACGACCTCACCACCCTGGTGACCCGTGCCCGCGCGGCGGTGGGCGGGGCGCCCGACCCCGGGTGGCACGTCGTCGGCCGGTTCTTCGCCGTGACCTTCCCGCTGGCCGTCTACGAACGCCGCCGCTGGGTGCTCGCCACCGCGCTCGGCTCGGTGCTCGTCGCGCTGGCCGTCGGGCTCTGGATCGCCAACGACGCCGAGGCGCAGGCCAACCTGGCCCCGCCGAGCGCGGTCGCCAAGCTGTGTCGCTCCGACTTCGCGTCGTACTACACGGAGAACCCGGCTCCCTCGTTCGCCAGCCAGGTCTGGACGAACAACGCCTGGGTCTCGGCGACGGCGGTCGCCGCCGGCGCGCTGCTCGGCCTGCCGACCCTGCTGGTGCTGCTGATGAACGCGGTGAACACCGGGGTGGTCGGCGGGTACATGACGAGCTGCGGGCAGAGCGGCCAGTTCTGGAGCCTGATCCTCCCGCACGGCATGCTGGAGCTCACGGTCGTGTTCCTGGCGGGGGCGGTGGGCCTGCGCCTGGGCTGGTCGATCATCGCGCCGGGCCCACGGCGCCGCGTCGAGGCACTGGCCGCCGAGGGACGGGCCGCGGTGACGATCACGCTCGGCGCCGCGGTCGCCCTGGCGGTCTCCGGCGTCATCGAGGCGTTCGTGACGCCCTCCGGGCTGCCGACGGCGGTGCGGATCGGGATCGGCGCGCTGGCCTGGGCCGGCTTCGTCGCCTACGCCTGGAGCTACGGTTCGCGCGCGGCGGCGGCCGGTCAGACGGCCGACCTCGACGCCGCCCACGGCGCCGCCGACCTGGCCCCCGTGGCCTGAACCCGCCCCCGCCGACTCCACCACGCTTTCCCCGGCGCACTGCGTCGCCCGGACGGCAATAGGCTGCCGGGATGAGTCCGACCGCAGCCAGGGATGTCAGCGTCGACCGCGTGGGCCTGCTCGACTTCGTCCGCCCCCGCCACCGCGGCATCCTCGTCACCACCCGCCGCGACGGCGCCCCGCAGCTCTCCCCGGTGACGATGGGCGTCGACACCGCCGGCGACATCGTCGTGTCGACCTACCCGGAGCGGGCAAAGACCCGCAACGCGCGCCGCGACCCGCGGGCGTCGATGTGCGTGCTGTCCGACGAGTTCAACGGCGAGTGGGTCCAGGTCGACGGCACGATCACCGTGGTCGACCAACCCGCCGCGGTCGAGGAGCTGGTGGAGTACTTCCGCTGCATCAGCGGCGAGCACCCCGACTGGGACGAGTACCGCGAGGCCATGCGCCGTCAGGAGAAGGTGCTGCTCCGGCTGCGGATCGACCGGTGGGGGCCGATCAGCCGCGGCGGCTTCCCCGCCCGCCTGCTCGCCCCGGCCGACGAGGGCTAGCTAGCCCGGGCCGCGGGCTCGCGCTCGGCCGTTCGCCGCCTGGAGATGGCCGGCGACCAGGTTCGTCACCGCCGCCGTGGCCTCGCGGTGGGGAAAGTGGCCCACGCCGCCGAGGACGACCCGGCGGTCTCCTAGAACCCGTGATGGACGGCCTCGACGTTGTGGCCGTCGGGATCGCGCAGGAAGACGCCGTAGTAGGTGGGGTGGTACTCGGGCCAGACGCGCGGCGCGTGCAGCACCTCGACGCCGTCGCGCACCGCGGCCTCGTGCACCGCGTCGACGGCGGCCCGGTCCGGGGCGCGGAAGGCCACGTGCAGCTCCCGGGTCTCGGCGTCGGCCGCGGGACTGAGCCAGAACGACGCCATCCCGTCCGGCCCGGACAGACCGACCACCACGGAATCGCCGGCTGGGAAGCGTTTCGCCTCGCGGATGCCGATGGCCGCGAAGGTACGCAGGTAGAAGGCGAGCGATGCCTCGACGTCGGCCGCCTGGACACCTATGTGATCAAGCATGGCTGCATGCTAGCGCCGCCCTCCNACAGTTCGGTCACGATCCGACGCCGTGACCACCGTCCTGTCCGGGTGGCGCGGCTCACACTCGATGCCACCGGGAAGAGTCGTCGGCGGGCGTGAGGTTCGGACTGGGTAGTCCGCGACCGCGCTCGGCGGGGGCGTGACGGTGACGAGAGGGAGTCCGATGACCACCGCCTTCGACCCGATCGACCTGGCCGGCCTNCACCTGGCGAACCGCGTCGCGATGGCGCCGATGACCCGCAACCGGGCCTTCGGTCCCGGCGCCACCCCGACGCCGTCGATGGCGACCTACTACGCCCAGCGGGCCGGCGCCGGCCTGATCATCACCGAGGGCGTCCAGCCCTCCGCCGTCGGCCAGGGCTACCCGAACACCCCCGGCCTGCACAGCGCCGAGCAGGTCCAGGCATGGCGGGCGGTCACCGCCGCAGTGCACGACGCCGGCGGAGTGATCTTCGTCCAGCTCATGCACGCCGGGCGGNTCAGCCACCCGAGCCTGCTGCCCGCGGGCGCGATCCCACTCGCCCCGTCCGCGGTCCGTCCCGCCGGCCAGACGTTCAGCGCCACGGGCATGGCGGACTTCGAGACCCCGGCCGAACTGACCGAGGAGCAGATTTCCGAGATCATCGCGGAGTTCGCCGAGGCGGCCAGCAACGCCATCGCCGCCGGCTTCGACGGCGTCGAGGTGCACGGCGCGAACGGTTACCTCATCAACCAGTTCCTGGCCACGAACGCCAACCGCCGCACCGATGGCTGGGGCGGCTCGGTCGCCGGCCGGATCCGGTTCGCCGTCGAGGTCACCCGGGCCGTGGTCGAGGCGATCGGCGCGAACCGGGTGGGGCTGCGGATCTCGCCCGGCGGCAGCTTCAACGACATCGTCGTCGACGACGTGCCCGCCACGTACACCGCGCTGGTGGACGCGGTGCGCCCGCTCGGACTGGCCTACCTGCACATCGCCGAGAACGCCGAGCGGTCGCTGACCGTGGAGCTGCGCCGCCGCTTCGGCGGCACGCTGATCCTCAACCCGGCCACGGGTGACCAGCCGACCGGGCTCGCGGACCTTCCCCTTGTCGAGGACGGCACCACCGATCTGCTCAGCTTCGGGGCTGCCTTCCTCGCCAACCCGGACCTGCCGGCCCGGCTCGCGGCCGGCGGACCGTTCAACCCGGGCGACCGAGCGACCTTCTACGGCGGCGACGACCGTGGCTACCTGGACTACCCGACGCTTCTCCCGGTGGGGATCGGCGCTCCCGGCGCTCCCGCCGTGCCCGCCCAGCAGTCAACCGCCGCGGACCTGCCTGCCTGAGCCACAACGGATGTCGGAAATTCGTATACCGTCCGGACCCGACCAGGCGGTTTGACGAGGGGAGCGCCCACCCATGGCAGACACCGACGATTTCAACGCCCGGATCATCGCCGACTTCCGGGCCACCGGGGGGCACCCCGGTGGTCAGTTCGCGGGAACTCCGATCCTGCTGCTGCACACCACCGGGGCCCGCAGCGGCACTCCGCGGATCAACCCGTTGGTGTACGCCGAGGACGGCGATCGGTACCTGGTGTTCGCCTCGTACGCCGGGGCACCCAAAGATCCGGCCTGGTACCACAACCTGAAGGCGCACCCCGAGGCGAAGATCGAGATTGACGCCCGGACCCTGGCCGTGCGTGTCGACGAGGTCACCGGCGCCGAACGTGACGCCATCTACGCCCGGCATGCCGCGACCTACCCGGCTTTCGCCGAGTACGAGGCGAAGGCCGGCCGGAAGATCCCCGTCGTCGCGCTGACCCCCGTCCCCGCGACCTGACGGCGCCCGCCGCGACGAACGCGGCGGCACGAGACCGCTCGCGGAGAGGCGCCGTGCCGCCGAGCCCCGGCAGGCGGCCGGGCGGGGGACGGCCTGCTTGACCTGACCGGCCTGCTTGACCTGACCGACGCCCGCGGCCAGCCGCTGTGCGCGGCGGTCCGGCCGCCGGCGATCACCTGGTCGGCGGTCAGAGCCGACCGAGGGACTTCAGGGTTCAGAGCCGACCGAGGGACTTCAGGGTTCAGAGCCGACCGAGGGACTTCAGGGTTCAGAGCCGACCGAGGGACTTCAGGGTGAGGTAGGTGTCGGTGACGGCCGCGGCGTAGCCGGCGGGCGGCGCGTCGACGACCTCGACGCCGCGGCGGCGCAGCGTCTCGGTGAGCTCGCGGCGGCGCATCAGCGTCTGTTCGGCCGCTGCGGCGGCGTATACGGCGCGGACGTCGCCACGGCCGGCGGCGAGCTCGTCGACGCGAGGGTCGCGCAGCGCCGCAACCAGAACGGAGTGNCGCGCGGTCAACGTCCCCAGTGCCGGTAGCAGCCCCTCCTCGATCACGGCCGGCGCCAGCTCGGTGAACAGCACGACCAGGGATCGGCGCGAGGTCTCCCGCAGCACCGTCGAGATCATCCCGGCGTGGTCCGCCTCGACGATGGCCGGTTCCAGCCGGGCCATGGCGTCGGTCATCCGGGCCAGGTACGCGTGGTCGTGCGAACCGGGCAGCGTCACCCGGGGCACGCTGTCGTGCGCGACGAGACCGACCCGGTCGCCGGCCCGCAGCGCGACCGCGGTGAGCAGCAGCGCGGCGTCGAGCGCATGGTCCAGCCTGGGGACGTCGCCGACCCGCCCGGCGGAGGTCCGCCCGGTGTCGAGCACGCAGACCACCCGCCGGTCCCGCTCCGGCCGGAAGGTCCGGACCACCACCGCTCCGCGTCGGGCGGTGCCCCGCCAGTCGATTAGGCGGACGTCGTCGCCGATCACATAGTCGCGCAGGCTGTCGAACTCCGAGCCGGCGCCGGCCCCGCGGATCGCGACCTCGCCCTCGACCTCCCGCAGCCGGGCCAGCGCCGCGGGCAGGTGCCGGCGCGACGTGAACGGCGGCAGCACCCGGACCCGCCACGGAGACTGGTGGCGGCCCTGCCGGCCGGCGAGGCCGAGCGGACCGACGGAACGCACCGTGATCCGGAACGGCTCCCGGTCGCCGCGCCGCGTCGGATACAGCGTCGTCTCCAGGAAGCGCCGTTCCCCGGCGGGGACGACCACCCGGTGCTCCCGCGGCCGGGCGCCCGCGGACGGTGGCCAGGCGTCGCGGACCCGGGCCCGCACCGGCCGGCCACCGCCGTTGGCGATCCCGAGTACGAGGGGGACGGGCTGGCCCAGCCGGGCGGCCGTCGGCCCCGACCGGGTGAACTCCAGCGTGCGGACCCCGCCGGCCAGCGTCAGGTCGACCCCGACGAGCGCCACGATCACCACGTCGACGACCAGCATCGTCAGGCCGGGCGCGGGGGAGAGCAGGACGACCAGCGCCCCGAACAGGGCCAGCGCGACGGCGCGCCCGGTGATCGCCACCGGCCCTACCGGGGCACCGGGACGGTGGCCAGCACCTGTTCCAGCACGACGTCCGCGGTCACTCCGTCGAGTTCGGCCTCGGGCCGCAGGCTGATCCGGTGGCGCAGCGTGGCCCGGGCCAGGGCCTTGACGTCGTCGGGGGTCGCGTAGCCGCGTCCCGACAGCCACGCCCAGGCCCGCGTGGTCGCCAGCAGCGCGGTGGCCCCGCGCGGCGACACCCCGAGCTGCACACTCGGCGCCACCCGGGTCGCCCGCGCCAGGTCGACGATGTACGCCAGCACCTCCGGGTGCACCGCGACGGCGAGCACCGCCGCGCGCGCCGCGGCCAGCTCCGCCGGGCCCGCGACCGGCCGCACTCCGGCTGCGGCCAGGTCCGTCGGGTCGAAGCCGCCGGCGTGGTGGGCCAGCACCCGGATCTCGTCGTCGCGTGGCGGCAGCGGCAGCGTCACCTTGACCAGGAACCGGTCGAGCTGCGCCTCGGGCAGCGGGTAGGTGCCCTCGTGCTCGATGGGGTTCTGGGTCGCCAGGACGGCGAACGGAGTGGGCAGCGGCCGGGGCGTTCCCTCCACGCTGACCTGCCGCTCCTCCATCACCTCCAGCAGGGCCGCCTGGGTCTTCGGTGGCGTCCGGTTGATCTCGTCGGCAAGCAGCAGGTTCGTGAAGACCGGACCCTCGCGGAAGGTGAACGCGGAGCTGCGGTTGTCGTAGACGAGCGAGCCGGTGACGTCACCCGGCATCAGATCCGGGGTGAACTGCAGCCGCTTGGTGTCCAGCGACAGCGCGGTCGCCAGGGTGCGCACGAGCAGGGTCTTCGCCACGCCCGGCACGCCTTCGAGCAGCGCGTGCCCGCGGCAGAGCAGGGCGACCACCAGCCCGCTGACGGCGGCGTCCTGGCCGATCACGGCCTTGGCGACCTCGCCGCGCAACGCGATCAGCGCCCGGCGCGCGGCGTCGGCGTCGGGCGGTGCGGGCCACCCGCCCGGCCGGGCGGCCACCGGCGCCGGCGGGGCCACCGGCGCCGGCGGGGCCACCGGCGCCGGCGGGGCCACCGGCGCCGGCGGGGCGGACGGCGCTGGCGGGGCGGACGGTGCTGGCGGGGCCGGCGGAATCTGATGCGTCGATGCGGCGCCTGGCCGGCGGAGAGTCTCCTCGGCCTGCGCGTCATCCCGGGCCGGTGGTACGTCGGCTGCGGGGCCGACGTGCTTGCCGGGAGTTCCCGAAACGGCCTGCGTGGCCGGAGCGGGCTGCCCGGACCTGGCGGGTGGGTCCGGGGTCGGCGCCGCGGGCCGGGCCGGTCCCGCGGCGGTCGGCTCCGCGTCGATGTTCGGAGAGGTCACCGTCCACCTATCTGTCGGTCGAGTTCGTCGAGCGCTCGGGCCAGCGCGAGCAGCGCGGCGTCCCGATCACCCGGCCGTCCGGTGCCGCGCCGGGCACCGGGCCCATCGCCCGCCGCCGTCGGCGCCCCCGGCGAGGCGGCGTCCGGCGGGAGATGACGCGACTGGTAGCGGTCCCGGGCCCGCCCGAGTGGGCTGGGCGCGCCGGTGGTCTGCGGCGGCATGCCCGAACCGTACAGGAGCGATCCGATTTCCGAGGGTGACCGCCCGGTGCGTTCGCTGACGGAGGCCACGAGGGCTACGGGATCGGGTCCGGGTGTCCCGCCCGGTCCGGCCAGCACGGGCAGCCCCGTGCGTTCCGCCAGTCGAACCCGGGTGCCGGCCCGCAGCGCGTCGGCCGCCCGGTCGCGGGCGTGCGCGGCGGCGTAGAGCCGGCCGCGACCCTCCACGGTCTCCGCGGCCCGCACGATCACGGGCAGCGGCTCGGGTACCGGCGGTCCCAGCCGCCGCCCCCGCCACAACGCGAGCAGCACCAGTACGACGAGGGCCTGCAGGCACGCCCACCGGAACCCGGCGGGCAGCAGCTCGGCGACGCTGCGGGTACCGACCCCGCCGGTGGCGTCCGCGGCCGGGGTGATCCAGGACAGCGTGGGATGCCGGGCGAGCAGGCCGAGCGCGAGCGCCGCGTTGCCCGAACGGTCCAGCTCACCGTTGGTGAGGAAGTCCGCGGAGCCGAGCAGCACCAGCCGCCCGGCCGCCGGCGCGGCTTTGGTCCGGCCGGGGTTGAGGACCGCGAGCTCGGCCGCGTCGGGCGGGTCGCCGTAGCAGAGCGTCGGACGCATGTCGCCGAGATCGGCGCCGTCGGCGGGGGTGAAGGCCCGGCCCGCGCCGATCGTGACGCTGCCCGCCACCGCCGCCTCGGGCAGCGCGCACCGCGGGTCGGACTCGTCGCCGGCCGGCTGCCGGTCGGCCGTGACGATGCCAACGTCGAGCGCGTCGAGTACGGCGTCACCCGGCGCCACCAGCACGACGTCGGAGCCTCGCCAGACGCGGCCGAGCAGGTCGGTGAGCGCGTCGTGGGTCAGCCGTCCGGGGCGGACGACGACGAGCGTGTCCTGCCGGCCGGCCGAACCCGCGGGCACGGCGTCGGCGGCGGACACCACCACGCCGCGGGCGCGCAGGATCTGGGCCAGGGCGCGGGTTCCGTCGGACTTGGGCGAGGCCACATCCAGCGCCGGCCGTCCGGCCGGGCGGGTGGCCAGGGCGGTGATCACGAGGAAGCCGAGCACGATGGTGCCGACGACGGCCGTCACGAGGATCCCGCGGCGCACCGCCGGCGGGCGGGGCCCGCTGCGTACAGCGCTGGGCGAGGCGCCCCCCGGGCTGGTGCCCCCCGGCGCCAGGGTGCCGCTGGCCGTCATGCCGGCACCGCGAGGCTGGCCGCCGCGCCGTCCCGCCCGCCGGCGCCGCTTCGCAGCCGCGACAGCGCGGCGTCCGCGTCGACGAGCATCTGGTAGCCGGCGGCGGTGGCCGGGCGGCCGCCGTACCAGATCTCGCTGAAGACCTCCACGGCGGCGGCCAGGGCAGCTCGCCCGCCCCCGGCCGGGCCGGCGCCGGCCGGGTCATGGTCGGTGCTGGGCGTGCCGGGGACGGTGGCGGGCGGGCCGGCCGGCCCGCGGTCGGCGGCCGGGGCGATCCGGGCGACCTCGGCGACGAGCTCCCCGGCGGTGCGTCCGGGGCGCGGGTCGAGCACACCCTTTTCCTCGAGCATCCGCACGATCGCCCGTAGCCGGGAGCGCACCGCCCGCGCGTAGTCCTCGCTGGCTGCGTGCCGGTCGGCCTCGGCCCGCAACTGCGCGGCGGTCAGCGGGCTGGACAGGTCGTCCGCGGCCGCCTGCCGGGCCCGCGCGGTCCGCCGGACCGGCCCCAGCCACCACCGCAGCGCGACCGCCCCGACGACGAGCACCACCACCAGCGCGAGGACCCCGAGACCGCGTGAACCGCCGCCCGACCCGCTGTGCGGGAG
The DNA here is from genome assembly GCF_001421075.1 of Frankia sp. CpI1-P. Taxonomy (NCBI): domain Bacteria; kingdom Bacillati; phylum Actinomycetota; class Actinomycetes; order Frankiales; family Frankiaceae; genus Frankia; species Frankia sp. CpI1-P. Next base: position 82,323 of record NZ_LJJX01000014.1, read on the forward strand.
GATCCAGTCGAACAGGTCCGCGATCCGGTCGCCGATCCAGCTCAGCAGCCGGTTCCACCAGTGCGGCCGGCTGTTGCCGTAGATGCCGTCCGACAGCTCGCGGTGCGCCTCCTGCCGGGCGCCGTCGCGGGTGACCGGACCGCCCAGGGTCATCCGGGCGTCCCCATCCCGGCCGCGCGGGCCCGGGCGGCCTCGGCGAGGGTGACGTCCAACCCCTCCCGCCGGATCCGTAGGTCGATGTACAGCAGCACGACGGTGCCGGAGACGATCGGCGTGGAGATCGTCGTGGCCAGCAGCTCGCCGATCCCCTGGACGATGTGGCCGGTGACCGTGAGATCGCCGTTCAGGAAGTCGCCGAACACGTCCGACGACTCCAGGATCACCACGGTGACGGCGGTGAGGATCGCGCTGAGCATGAACGCGACGAGCGTCGAGAGAAGCAGGATGCCGAGGCTGNGCCACCAGGAGCCGCGCACGATCGCCACCGAGCGTCGCAGGGCCTGGCGGACGCCGCCGCCCTCGAGGACGTACGCGGGCGTCGCCAGCCCCAGATAGACGCCCACGACGACCGCGCCGACCAGCAGGGCGACCAGCCCGAGTGCCACCGCCACCGTGACGATGACCGTGAGGGCGAACAGGCCGCCGAGGCGTGGGGCGACCCGTCGGACGGCCTCGGTCGGCCCGATGCGACTACCCAGCGTCGCCTCGCTCACGACCACGCTNAGCACGCCGGACAGGAACAGCCCGAGGATGAGGTCGAGCGCGAAGGACGCGATGATGCCCAGCGCCGACACGGCGGTCGAGGCGTTCTCCGTGGTGATCGCCACCACCGTGGAGATNGTCTCGACGACGGTCGCGGACGCGACGGTGACTCCGATCGTCGCGCCCGGATTCGCCCGGATCGTGGCGAAGGTGCCGTCCAGGATTTCGCCGAGGGCCAGCGGACGCAGTGGGATGATCCCCGGCTTCGGTGCCGNCGCGCCCCAGCGCCACGGCCCTGGCGGACCGGGTGGGGGCCCATAGCGCCCGGGCGGTCCGCCCTGGGGAGGCCCGTGCCAGCCGGGCGGTCCGCCCGGCGGGGGCGCGTCGACGGGCACCGGCGGTTGACCGGCGGGTTGGTCGGGGCGCCCCCACCCGTCGTGGGGTAGCGGCGCGCCCCACGACGGCCCGGCGGAACCGTCGCCCGGAGGCGACGATGTGCCGGGCGCGGCCCAGCCGGGTCCGTCGGTCATGGGTGTGTCTCCACTCGTCTGCTCAGGTCCCACGTCTGCTCAGGTCCCACGGTTGCTCACGTCTCGCGGTTGCTCATGAGGCGACGTGGCTCCAGGCTTTCGCGGTCAGGGGTCTGTCCGGCGGCGGGGCGCCGCGCGGGGCCGTCCCCGTTGTCAGGATTCTGTGCCCTGGGACGGGGGTGTGCCGAGGCCGGCGCGCGGATATCGCCGGTCATGGCCGGGATCGCCCGCCCGGACGTGCTCCCGGTCGGCTGCACTGCGCACCGTCCGCACTGCGCACCGTCCGCTGCACGGAGATGATCCGCCCGGCAACGATCGTCTCAGACGGCNCCCGGGTGCCGTGCGACGACCTCCCCCGGCCCGCTTCTCTCCCGCCCGCTCCCTGCGGGCACCGGCCCCGGAGGGGTCCGTGGATATTCACAGCCGGTCGGACTGCGCGGGGTGCGTTGTCCACAGATCGCCCGCGGGGGCTGGCGGACGCATCGGCGGATGGTGATCCTTCCTCCTATGGCCCGCGCCTTGCTGCCCCTGCTCATCCGGAACCTGGCGATCCTCGCCGACCTGATCGTGCCGCTGTCGTGCGCCGGCTGCGGCGGTCGGGGGGCGGCGGTGTGCCCGGCGTGCGCTGCGGAGCTGCGCGGTCCAGCCTTCCTCGCCGCCGCGGGTCCCATGGCCACCCCGCGGCGGCGAGGGCTGCCGCCGTGCCTGGCGGCGGCTCGCTACGGCGGCCGGGTCCGGTCGCTTCTGCTGGCCTACAAGGAGCGCGGCCGAGTGGACGCCGCCCGGCCGCTGGGTGCCGCACTGGCCGGCGCGATCGCGCGGGCGTTGCCCGCAGCCCTGGGCGCGCCCACCGGGACGTCCCGCACGTCGGCCCCCGCGCCTGCGTGCGTGCTCGTGCCGGTGCCCTCGACCGCGGCGGCACGTCGTCGGCGCGGCTTCGATCATCTGGCACTGCTGTGCTCCGCAGCGGCCACCGTGCTGCGCCGGCACGGTCACCGGGTGCGCATCGCGCCCGTGCTGCGGCCGATGCGCCGGCTCGCCGATCAGGCCGGGCTGGGTGCCGCGGCGCGGGCGGCGAACCTCGCCGGCGCCTTCGAGCTGGCGAATCCGGCGCGCGCGGCCCGGCGTGCGGCGTTGCCGGCGGGCGCGCGGGTCATCGTCGTCGACGACGTGCTGACGACGGGGGCGACGGTGGGGGAGGCGGTGCGGGCGCTGCGGGCCGCCTCGGTGCGGACCACCGCCGTCGCCGTGGTCGCCGTCACCGATCCGACGCGCGGAAGAGCCGCCCTACCCGCGATCCACGGCCCGCCGGGGTGAAACTGCCGGTACGCACCGTCCGTGTCTGTCCGCAAGGGGCGAACGAACGGGCGGCGGCGGGCCCTGAGGCCTGTCGGGCGTAGCGCATGCGTCGTGCGGATGCTGGGCCGATGGGCGGAGTAGGCCCGCCGCTGCGGGGAAGGAGGCGAACGCGGGCGACCAACCGCAAACGGCACGACGGGAAGGTGCGACAACCGTGGACAGGGCGTCCGTGGATCGTCTCGGCCCGAGGCCGGACGGATCCCGGGGGGCGCCACAACATACCGGCGCACGGCCGGCCCCCGGCGCAGGTCGCGTCGCCGGGATTGGCGAACGGGAGGTGGATCGCGTGGACATCGTGGTCAAGGGCAGGCACACCGCGGTTCCGGAACGGTTCCGCAATCATGTCGAGGCCAAGCTCGCCAAGTTGGAGCGGCTGGACTCCAACATCATCAGCGTCGACGTCGAGCTGTCGAAGGAACACAACCCCCGGCAGTCCGACGTCTGCGACCGGGTTGAGCTCACCGTGTACTCGCGGGGCCCGGTGATCCGGGCCGAGGCCGCCGCCGCCGACTGCTACGCCGCCCTCGACCTGGCCACCAGCAAGCTCGCCGAGCGCCTGCGCCGGGCCGCCGACCGGCGGGTCCGTCACCACGCCAACCACGCCGGTGCCAAGCAGTCCGGCATCACCTCCGTGCCACTGGAGAGCCTGATGCCGCTGGAGGGCACCCGACCGGCCGACCTGCATCCCGCCGCCGAGGCGGCACCGTCCGGGGGAAACTCGGCGCGCCCGGTCGTCGCCGCCCCCGCCGACTCGCTCGCCGCGGCCCACAGCCCGACTGGCCGGGGCGCGGCGGAGGAGCAGGAACCGCTGGTCGTGCGGGAGAAGACGCACGAGGCCGACCCGATGACACTCGAGGACGCCCTGTCCAACATGGAGCTGGTCGGCCACGACTTCTACCTGTTCCTGGACGTCGACCTCGGCCTGCCCNGCGTGGTCTACCGCCGCGTCGGGTACGACTACGGCGTGATCAGGCTCTCGGGTCCGGCCGGGGCGGCGGCCGCCGCATCGCTGGACGCGCACCGTGACGTGGACCGATCCGCGCCGGATCGCGGCGCGTTCGCGAACTCGGCCGCTCTTTAGACGATCTGCAGGTCACGCCCACCGGCTGACGTGGGACCATTTGCCTCGGGTGTCGGAGTGCACGGCACTCCACCCCGCGCGCAGTCGCGCGGGGTGGAGTGGCCCGGGTGAAAATGGTCCTAAGGAGGTCAGATGACGGTGGAGGAGCAGCGCTCTGAGGATGTGCTGCCGACGCCATCGGAGGCGAACCCCATCCGGGTGCTCATCGTCGACGACCACGCACTGTTCCGGCGCGGGTTGGAGATGGTGCTGGGCCAGGAGGTCGACATCGAGGTCGTCGGGGAGGCCGCGGACGGGTCCGAAGNCGTGACGATGGCGAAGGAGATGGCTCCCGACATCGTGCTCATGGACGTGCGGATGCCGCGCCGCGGCGGGATCGACGCCACGAGCGCCATCAAGGAGGCGGTGCCGAGCGCGAAGATCGTCATGTTGACGATCAGTGACGAGGAGGCCGACCTCTACGACGCGATCAAGGCGGGGGCCATGGGCTACCTGCTCAAGGAGATCTNCATCGACGAGGTCGCGGCCGACATTCGCGCCGTCTACGGCGGCCAGAGTCTGATCAGCCCTTCGATGGCGTCGAAGCTGCTCAGNGAGTTCGCGGCGATGATCAAGAACAAGGACGACCGGCCGCAGCTCCCCACCCCCCGGCTCACCGACCGGGAGATGGAGGTGCTTCGCCTCGTTGCCAAGGGCATGAACAACCGCGATATCGCCAAGCAGCTNTATATCAGCGAAAACACCGTGAAAAACCACATCCGAAATATTCTGGAGAAGCTGCAGTTGCATTCCAGGATGGAGGCGGTGGTCTACGCGGTCCGGGAGAAGCTGCTCGAAATCACCTGAGTCATCACCGCGGGTCCCCGGGCGGGGGCGGGTCGTCCGGGAGCCGCGAGCCCACCCAGCAGTCGACCCGCCGTCCGTCGCCCACCACCAGGGCCCGTCGCAGGGTTCCCTCCAAGGTGTATCCGGTTTTCTCGGCCACCCGGAGGGAGGCGACGTTGCCCACCGCGGCCCGCCATTCGATCCGGGCCAGTCCCAGTGCCCCGAAGGCCCACCTGGTCAGCGTCGCCACCGCCTGTGACATCACGCCCTGGCCGCGTGCCGACGCCGCACACCAGTAGCCGATCTCGGCGCCGCTTGGGGCGGTTAGCTGGAGCAGCGCGATCGAGGCCAGCAACTGCTCGGTCGTCGCGTCGACCACCGCGAACGCGGCTCCGGTCCCATCGGCCCAGGTCTGGGGTGCCTCCCGGGTGACGAAGTCCTCGGCGTGGTGGCGCCCGTACGGAGCGGGCAGCCTCGTCCACCGGGAGATCTCCGGATCCTGGCAGGCCTGGTGGACGGCGTCGACGTCGTAGGGGCGCCAGGGGCGCAGATGGAGGCGGCCGGCGGTGATCTCCACCGGTTCGAGAGACGGCATGGCTCTTCTTCTACCGGCTCACCGCCGGGCCGCGCCCCTCATTTCCGACCGGACCGCGACCCAGCGCCGGTGCCGTCGTCCACTCGCCCGGGCACCTCGCGGCGCCCCCGGTCGTTGGACGGGTGACGGATCGCGGGTACCCGCGTCGTCGCCCAAGTTGTCCTGGTCGTTTGTGCCCGCGCAATCCCTGCCCAGGGGCGTTGGCGCCTCGTCCCCGCATCCACAGCCCATCGTCGACCGCGGCCGGAGGAACCGCGTCCCGATGGATGTTGTGGGGGACGGTCCAGGGGCTAGCATCGTGTGGTCGGTGCCTCGCCGACATGCCTGCCGGAGGAGTTTCGCCCGTGGTTCTAGACAAGATCTTGCGTGCCGGCGAGGGCCGGATTCTGCGCAAGCTCAAGGCGATCGCCGAGCAGGTGAACCTGATCGAGGACGACTTCACCGGGCTGTCCGACGGCGAGCTGCGCGGCATGACCGACGAGTTCCGTCAGCGTGTCGCGGAGGGCAAGGAGTCCCTCGACGACCTGCTGCCCGAGGCATTCGCCGCCGTCCGGGAGGCGGCCCGGCGCACGCTCGGCCAGCGGCACTTCGACGTGCAGATCATGGGCGGCGCGGCGCTTCATCTCGGCAACATCGCCGAGATGAAGACCGGTGAGGGCAAGACGCTGGTCTCCACCCTGCCCGCCTACCTGAACGCCCTGGCCGGCAAGGGCGTGCACATCGTGACGGTCAACGACTACCTCGCCCAGCGCGACGCCGAGAACATGGGACGCGTCCACCGTTTCCTCGGCCTCACCGTCGGGGTGATCCACCCGCAGATGCCGCCTCCGGTCCGTCGCGCCCAGTACGCCTGCGACATCACCTACGGCACGAACAACGAGTTCGGATTCGACTATCTGCGCGACAACATGGCCTGGAGCGCGGACGAGCTGGTCCAGCGCGGCCACAACTTCGCGGTGGTCGACGAGGTCGACTCGATCCTCATCGACGAGGCCCGCACGCCGCTGATCATCAGTGGCCCGGCGGACCATCCGACCCGCTGGTACACGGAGTTCGCCCGAATCGCCCCCCTGCTGGAGCGCGACGTCGACTACGAGGTCGAAGAGGGCAAGCGGACGGTGGCCATCACCGAGTCCGGCGTCGAGAAGGTCGAGGATCAGCTCGGCATCGAGAATCTCTACGAGTCGGTGAACACGCCGCTCGTGGGCTACCTGAACAACTCGCTGAAGGCCAAGGAGCTCTACAAGCGGGACAAGGACTACATCGTCACCGACGGCGAGGTCCTTATCGTCGACGAGTTCACCGGCCNGGTGCTGCACGGCCGGCGCTACAGCGAGGGAATGCACCAGGCGATCGAGGCCAAGGAAAAGGTCGAGATCAAGCAGGAGAACCAGACCCTCGCGACGATCACCCTGCAGAACTACTTCCGGCTCTACGACAAGCTTTCCGGAATGACCGGTACCGCCATGACCGAGGCGGCCGAGTTCCACCAGATCTACTCCCTCGGCGTGGTGCCGATCCCGACGAACAAGCCGATGATCCGCAACGACCAGCCGGACGTCGTCTACAAGACCGAGATCGCGAAGTTCGACGCCGTGGTCGAGGACATCGCCGAGCGGCACGAGAAGGNCCAGCCGGTCCTGGTCGGCACCACGAGCGTGGAGAAGTCCGAGTACCTGTCCAAGCAGCTCACCAAGCGGGGCGTGCCGCACGAGGTCCTCAACGCCAAGCACCACGAGCGGGAGGCGACCATCATCGCCGAGGCGGGTCNCAAGGGCGCCGTCACGGTGGCGACGAACATGGCCGGCCGCGGTACCGACATCATGCTCGGCGGGAACCCGGAGTTCATCGCCCAGGCCGAGCTGCGCCAGCGCGGGCTGTCGCCCATCGAGACCCCCGAGGACTACGAGGCGGCCTGGCAGGAGGCGCTGGAGAAGGCCCGTCAGTCGGTGAAGACCGAGCACGAGGAGGTCGTCGAGGCGGGCGGCCTGTACGTGCTCGGCACCGAGCGGCACGAGTCCCGGCGCATCGACAACCAGCTACGCGGCCGCGCCGGCCGGCAGGGCGACCACGGCGAGTCGCGCTTCTACCTCTCCCTCGGCGACGACCTCATGCGGCTGTTCAACGCGGCTGCCGTCGAGGGGATCATGGATCGCCTCAACATCCCCGAGGACGTCCCGATCGAGTCGAAGATCGTGACGCGGGCGATCCGGTCGGCCCAGACCCAGGTCGAGGGCCAGAACTTCGAGATCCGCAAGAACGTGCTCAAGTACGACGAGGTCATGAACAAGCAGCGCACCGTCATCTACGAGGAGCGCCGCAAGGTCCTCGACGGCGCCGACCTGCACGAGCAGGTGCGGCATTTCGTCGACGACACCGTCGAGGGGTACGTGCGCGGTGCCACCGCCGACGGCTACCCCGAGGAGTGGGATCTCGACACCCTGTGGACCGCGCTCGGCCAGCTCTACCCGGTCGGGGTGGAGGCGCCCGACACCGACGATCGCGACGGGCTCACCCCCGATCACCTGCTGGAGGATGTCCAGGCCGACGCGCAGGAGGCGTACGACCGCCGCGAACTCGACCTCGGTGAAGGCGCCGATGACGAGCCGATCATGCGCGAGCTGGAGCGGCGGGTCGTCCTCGCCGTGCTGGACCGCAAGTGGCGCGAGCACCTGTACGAGATGGACTACCTGCAGGAGGGCATCGGCCTGCGGGCGATGGGACAGCGCGACCCGCTGGTCGAATACCAGCGCGAGGGTTTCGACATGTTCCAGACGATGATGGAGGGCATCAAGGAGGAGTCCGTCCGCCTCCTGTTCAACGTCGAGGTCCAGATCGCCGGTCAGGAGACCGAGGCGGCGCCTGCGGAGAGCGTCGCTGTCGCCCCGGCGGCCCCCGCGGGAGCCGCCGCCCTGCCCGCCGCGGTTGCGCCCGTGGCCCTGCCGGACGCCGAGGACGACCGGGCGGCCGCGCGCCGGACTCCGCCGGAGGTTCCGGCCGCACTGGCGCCGCCTGCCGCGCCGCCTGTCTTCGTCAAGGGTCTCGAGCCGCGTCGCCCGACCGGCGGGCTTCGCTACACCGCGCCGTCGGTCGATGGCGGTGCCGGACCGGTGACCATCCTGGACTCGGGCGCCGAGTCGTCGGTCGGTGGCGGTGCGGCCCAAGCCGCCCATGGTCCCGCCGGCGGATCAGCGGCAGGTGCGGGTGCTCGCCCCGCTCGCAACGCCCCCTGCCCGTGCGGCTCGGGTCGCAAATACAAGCGGTGCCACGGCGATCCCGCGCGGCGCAACGCCGAGGTCGAGTAAGGGACGCGCTACCCGCACCTTCGCTCCCGGCCGTCGGACGGCGGGTGACCCCGCTGCCCGACGGCCGAGAAGCTGGCGCCGGGGCACCGATCGGTCAGCCGACCTGCAGAGTCGTGACTCGCCATCGGCCGCCGGTGGCCTCCATCCGCAACGCCAGCGCTGCGGCCCGCGCGCCGCGGCTGATCACCGCAGACACCTCGGCGACGCCCGGCCGCGGCTCGCTCACTCGCACGCTGCGCACCTGGCCGCGGCGGCGGTCGCTGAGCTGCGCGGCGATGCGCTCGAGATCGTTCTGAAGCCGGGGAGTCGTCCAACCGGCGAGGTGGGACACGGGACGGACGCCGCCGAGCGCCTCGACGATGGCCCGGACGACGATCACCGCGGCCTCCCGCGCGGGCGCGGTCGGTCGGCCGGCCGCCGGGCCGCGGGCCGCTCGGCGTCCCGTCGCGGGCAGATCGCTCGAGGCCGGTCCCAGCGTCGAGCCGGCCTCGGTGAACACCTGCTCCGGCACGGTTAGCTGCCGGGGCGAGCGGTCCACGACGGCGTCCGGGCGGCCCACGACGGTGTCCGGGCGGTCGGCGTCCGGGCGGTCGGGGGCCTGGCCTCCGGGGGGAGGGGCGGAACGTCCGCCGCCGCGGCCTCCGCTGGAGCCGCGGCGATGGCCGCCCCCGCCGGGAGCGGCCGCGGGCCGGCCTGACCGGTCGGCGGCGCCGCCGGCTCGCCGAGCGGGTCGGATCCGAGTGTGGGCCGGTCGACCGCTTGCGGCTACGGGCTCGATCTCGTCGTCGTAGGGCGGTTCGTTTGGGGCTACGGGGAGCAGCCGCATGCCGGGGACCGAGTGTGGTCGCCGGGGCAGGGTCAGGGCACAGGTGGCGGTCACGGCAGGCTCCGATGGTGGCGGGCGGGGTCAGGGCCCGGATGGCGGTTTGAGGCGTTGGCCGGGAAGGATCAGGTTCGGGTCGTGGCCGATCACGTCGGAGTTCGCGGCCCACCAGCGGGGCCATTCGGCCGCGATCTGCTCGTGTGTGGCGGTGGGGCCGAGATGACGGGCGGCGATCGTCCACAGGTTGTCCCCGCGCAGGACGACGACCTCCTCGGCCTCGCCGGCGCGAGCCGACTGGCCGGTGCCCGACGGGCTGGCCGGAACGCCGGTGCCGCGGTGCGAGGACGGGACAAGCGGGTCGCGTGCCGGCGCCGAGGACGCGGGTTGTCGCGCGGGCGCCGCCGAGGCACCGCCGGCGGGGGCCGGGCCGGTCGGTGCCGTCGACGGCGCCGCGGTGCGCGGCGGATCGGTAGCCGGACGCTCAAGATCCGGCCAGCTCACCGACGTGCGTGCCGCGATGAGCCGGACGGGGGGGCCGGGGTCAGGGGCCGCCGGAGCGCCGCTCTGGGCGGCGTCCGGAGAGTGGGGCGGTGTCGACGAGGTCGACGCCGGTGCGGTTGCGTGCAGGTCGACGACGGGGATGGCCTCGCCCAGGCCCNGCACGGAGATCGTCGGGCTGGCGCCCTCGTCTGCGGTGGTGGCCGGGGTGGCGGAGGCCGGGCGGCCGAGGTCGGGTAGCCGGGGCGTGGCCGGGGCGGGGCGATCGAGGTCGGGGCGATCGAGGTCGGGCAGCCCGACCGCGCCGGGTGAGGCCGGCGCCGGACGGGCCGCCTCGCCGTGGTAGGTCACGCCCTGCAGCCGGGGTCCGGGCGCGGCGGAGCGGGCGCCGGCCGCGCCGGTCGGGGCCGTGTCGGTAGCGGCCGCGTCGGGCGCCGTCGCGGCCGGGCGGTCGAGGGACGGCAGGCCGGTCGCGTGACCTGAGGCCGGCACCCCCGCGTCCCCGAGACCGACCGTCGCCGGGCGGCCGAGATCGGGGAACGTCGCCGGCGCCGTGACGCCGATCCCGGTCGCCGGGTGGCTGCCGGCGGCCGCGGCGGGCATCGCCGCCATCACCGGCGCGACGCCGGCGACCAGGGTGACGCCGAGACCGATTTCGATCATCCGACGCATCGCGCGGGGCAGGATCAGGCGGGCCAGCGCCGCGCTGAGCCGGCCGACGCCGCCGGGGATGGCGGCGGCCACGCCGAGCAGGACGCCCAGGCACAGCCAGAGCAGGCACAGCCACGCCACCGCACCGACGACCGTAACGAGGGCCTGCTCGGGTGCCGCGGTGAACCAGTCGGGCACATCGCCGACGCCGGCCGGCAGGTCCGCCAGCCGAGGGCCGAAGACGATCAATATGATCGCCGTGCCCGCGGCTCCGGCCGCACCGGCGAACAGCGCCAGTGTCCGCCGAGCCGCTCCCGCGATCATCGTCGCTGCTCCTGTCTGNCGGATGTCGTCGAACGACTTCGTTTGCCTATGTTTGGTTGTGTAAACCTCTGGCGTCCCACTGTCAATCCCGCTTGCGTCGTGCGTGAGGGATCGAGTCGCCCGGTGTGCAGCGGAACGTACCCGTACGGGAGGAGACCCGATGCGTTGGGAGGACCTGTTCGCNGACCTCGAGCTGCAGTGGGAGGCGAACGAGGCTGCCGAGCTCGCCGCCGAGCTCGCCGACCGCAGCCGCCGGGAGGCCGCCTACCTGCGGCTGATCGATCGCCTGCGGCCCGTCGTGGGACACCCGGCGCGCTGCCGGGTGCTGGGCGGGCAGCGGGCGCCGGAGACGCTGCACGGCACGCTGTCCGCGCTGGGGGTGGACTGGTTCCTGCTCGCGGAGCCCGGCGCGACGGAGGTGCTGGTGCCGATGCGCTCGCTGCTCGCGGTCGAGAACCTGCCGGTCGTCTCCGCCCAGCCGGGGCACGAGGGGCCGCTGGCCGCGAAGCTGGACCTGCGGTACGTGCTGCGCGGGCTCGTTCGGGACCGCTCCGTGTGCACGCTGTTGTTCGTGGACGGGACGAGCCTGCACGGGACGCCGGTCCGGGTGGGGGCGGACTTCCTGGAGGTCGCCGAGCACGCGGTGGGCGAGTTCGCCCGCCGAGGGNGGGTCCGGTCGGGGTGGACGATGCCGCTCGACGCGATCGCCTACGTGCGCCGCGTCCCCTGACCGGTCCGGGGAGTGGCTCGATGGCGGTGTCAGTCCTCCGGCACGGCCTCGTTGCGGCTCATGGGATTGGCCGCGACGAAGGCCCTGGTCTGCTCGTAGGCACGCTGGATGTACGCCTCCAGCTCCGAGCGTTCCACCCGCCACTGCCCCCGACCGCCGATCTTGATGGCGGGGAGCTCGCCCGAGCGGACGAGGGCATAGGTCTGGCTGGACGAGATGTTGAGGATGTCCGCCACATCGCTCAGCTGAAGGAAGCGGTCGTTCATCAAAGTCCTCCTACTGAGGGCGGATGTCTCTCCTCACGTGTGTATCAGAGATTCCACTGTTCATCGCGTCCAGATGCTTCAGCTTGTGGATAACTACGCGCGGACGCCCCCGAAAGCTCTCGCTCGTGGCTGTTCTGGTCCGCTACCATCCGCGCCTGCCGTCGCCGGCCGGCCGCCGGGCCCGGCGGCTCCCTGAGCTGCGTCGCCACCCGTGGGAAGCGGCGCGGAACGCCCGGGCGGTCGGACCCGGCGACGCGAAAATCGCGCGGCTTCGTCCCGGCGCGCATCGCACCGGGCCCGCTGCGCGTCCAACTGGTGAGCTCAGGACACCCGGGATGTCGCTGCGCGCGGGCGGTCGGTGGACACCGATTGTCGACGGTGGCGTTCCGCAGCGGAATCCTCGCTGGTTTCGGTGGGTTCGGGGCCTTCGACCGCGTACGCTCTGCGACCGGAAGGTGTGAACATGCACCAATGGTCCGGCCAGGAGAAAAGGGAGGTCTCCCGGTGACCGAGCTCGCCGCGGCGCCGGTCCGTCCCGAGGCGCCCCCGCCGCCGGGCTCGCCTCCCGCCCGCCGGCTGACCCGGCGGCGCTGGCGGGACTCCCGGCTGCTCGTCGGGGTGCTGCTCGTGCTCGTCTCGGTCGTCGTGGGGGCGCGGCTGTTCGCGTCGGCGGACTCGACCCGGCAGTGGGCGGTGGCGAGGACCGGCCTGCCCGCCGGGCACGTCATCGTGGCGGGGGATCTGACCACGGTGTCCGCCCGGCTCGATGCCAGGACGTCCGACCGCTACTATCCGGGCGGCCGGCTGCGTGACCTGACCGGTGCCACCCTCGCCCGGCCCGTCGACGCCGGGGAGCTGGTCAGCGGGGCCGACTTCGCCGGGCGGAACACGCAGTCCACCAGGCTGGTTCCGGTCATGGTCAAGGCGGGCCGGCTGCCCGTCCTCGAGCCCGGCGACCACGTCGACGTCTACGTGTTCTCCGCCGGGGCCGCGGCGGCCACCGGCTCCGGGGACCAGGCCGGCAACCAGCCGAACCAGCCGGCNCCGGCCGCGGGGGCCGGCGCCGAGTCGCTGGTCCTGCACGACGTCGAGTTCGTCGGGCTGGAGAAGCTGGCCAGCGGTGACCGCTCGCTGACGTTGCGCGTGCCGGTCGACAACGCGATCCAGGCCGTGGCGGCGTCCCAGAGCGAGCGGGTCGACGTCGTGAAGCTCGAACGGGACTCCCGCGGCGGCGTCGGCTCGACCGGACCGACCACCGTGGCGGGGTACGGCCGGTGAGCCTGCCGATCCTGACCGCGGTGACCGACTCCGAGGTCGAGGCCGGCCTGGTCTCGGCCTTCGATCGCCGCGATCTCGGCGTCACCGTGGTGCGCCGTTGTGTCGACCTGCCGGATCTGCTTGCTGCGGCGACGACCGGTGCGGCGCGCGCGGCGCTGCTGTCGGCCGATCTGCGCCGGCTGGACCGCGATGCGCTGACCCGCCTGGCGATGGCCGGCATCGCGGTGGTCGGCCTGATCGCGCCCGGGGACGAGGACGCGGACCGCCGCCTGCGCCAGCTCGGCGTCGCGGCGGTCATCCCCGCCGACGCCACCGCCGAGGTGGTTGCCGGCGCCGTCGTCGAGGCCTCCCGTGCGCTGGCGTCCCACGCCGCCGGCCCGGCGGCCTGGCCCGCCGCCGCCTCCTCCTACAGCGAGCCGCTGCTGGGCTTCGGGCAGCTCGCCCCGGCCGGCACCGGCACCGACGGCCTCGGCCTCGGGGAGGCCGGTGACGGCCGGGTGATCGCGGTCTGGGGGCCGGCCGGAGCGCCGGGGCGCACGACGATCGCGCTGTGCCTCGCCGCCGAGATCGCGGCCTTGGGGTTCTCGACGCTGCTGGTGGATGCCGACTCCTACGGCGGGGCGATCGGCCAGCTCGTCGGCCTGCTGGAGGAGGCGCCGGGCCTGGCCGCCGCGGCCCGGTCCGCCAACCAGGGCCTGCTCGACGTGCCGCGGCTGGCCGTGCTGTGCCGGGACCTGGGCGAGGGCCTGCGGGTGCTGCCCGGCATCTCCCGGCCGTCGCGGTGGCCCGAGCTGCGCCCGGCGTCCATCGAAACGGTGCTGTCGATGTCCCGGCGGCTGGCGTCGTACGTGGTGGTGGACTGCGGCTTCTGTCTGGAGACGGACGAGGAGCTGTCCTTCGACACCGCGGCGCCGCGGCGCAACGGCGCGACGCTNGCGGTGCTCGAGGCGGCCGACATCGTCCTCGCGGTCGCCTCGGCGGAGCCGGTCGGTCTGGTCCGGTTCGTCCGTGGACTGGCCGATCTGCGGGAGGCTGTCCCGGCGGCAGATCCGCTCGTGGTGGTCAACCGGCTGCGGGCCTCGGTTGTCGGCGGCGACCCGTCCCGGGAGGTCGGCCGGGCGATCCTGCGCCACACCGGGACCGAGCCGGTCGCGCTCGTGCCCTATGACCTCGCCGGGCTCGATGCGGCACAGGTCGCGGGTCAGCTCCTGCGGGACATCGCCCCCACCTCCCCCGCCCGGCTCGCGATCAGGGATCTGGCCGCTCGGCTGGCCGGGCGGCCCGCGGTCGGCCNCCGGCGCCGCAGCGGGTTCCGGCGCCAGTCGCGCTAGGTGATCGTCGGCCGGTGAGCGCGGCCGACTGGACCGGGCGATGACAACTCACCGTTACGCTCACGGCATAACCGTGACATAAAGCATTCGTCTCATCATGAATGTGTAGCGGTCATGGTTACAGCGAGCGATTCGTGGGCATCGCTGTGTGGAACGGTTCCGGTCAAGAAGTGAAGGGGATCTTACTCAAAGCTTCCAGTGGCAGGAGATCGGCCACGAAAGGACGTCGGTCTGATGCACTATGAAGTATGAACGTTAATGGCGGCGCAGTCACGCTGCATAGCGTGATGCAATGTATGTCTGCGTGAGAGTCCCCTTTCGGCAACGTTACGTTAGTGTTGAGCAGGCCTCGAAGGTGCCATCCGGAGCGCGGCCGCAACCGTGTCCGGGGAGCCGGAGGCACGGGGATGCTCGGGCGAGACGGCTAGGGGGTGTGTCGGGTGAGCCGGGAGTACGCGAAGGCGGTGGGCGCCCGCCTGCGGGCGATTCGGATACAGCAGGGGCTGTCGCTCCAGGGGGTCGAGCAGAAGTCGCGCGGCCGCTGGAAGACCGCCGCCGTCGGCTCCTACGAGCGCGGGGACCGGATGATCAGCGTCCACCAGCTCTCCGAACTCGCCGGGTTCTACGGAGTGCCGGTGTCGGCGCTGCTGCCCAGCGAGGACCAGTTGCCCCCGCGCGAGCGCCGCCCGCGCACGGTCCTGAACCTGGAGAAGCTCAGCGAGGCGCCACCCGACACCTCCGCGCTCGTCCGGCGGTGGGTGGCGCAGATCCAGCGCCAGCGCGACGACTACGCCGGGCACGTGCTGTCCATCCGCGACGGCGATGTGCGCGCGCTCGCCCTGCTGCACGACACCACGCCGCAGGAGTTCGCCGAGCGCCTGCGCAACTGGGGCGTCCTGGAGACGACCTTCCCCGAGGAGAGCGAGGAACCGCCGGAGTAGCGGCGAGAAACCGCCGGCGTAGTCCGGTGGCCCGTCCGGGCGCGTCACGCGCCGCAGGCAACGAACGGTCGACGCGGACCGTGGACTGCGACTGGCCCATCCCCGGGAGGTCCCATGCGGCGCACACCGCCGCCGGCGGCCGCCCGGTCCAGGTGCGACCGGGCGGCCCACATGGCAGCGGGCGGACCGGGGCGGCAGGTGCCCCGCGCAGGGCACATCCCCTCCCGACCGCCGCGCCGGGAGGTGGACAATGACCAGAAGGCGGGCCCCGCGCAGGGGCCTGGTCCTCGGGGCGGGCGGAGTCCTCGGCTCCGCCTGGATGATCGGCGCCATGCGGGCCGTCGAGACCGAGACCGGCCGTGACCTGGGCAGTAGCGACCTGGTGGTCGGTACCTCGGCCGGCTCCGTCGTCGCGGCTCTGCTCGGCCTCGGCGTCGGCATCGACGTGATGGCCAACTCCGAGCNCGGGCTGTACGAGGCGGGCGACCCCGTCCTCGACTACCGCGACCTCGGCGCCTCCCTGCCCCCACGGCCCCGGATGCGAATGGGCTCGCCACGGCTGCTCACGGCCAGCGCGCTGCACCCCCGGCACGCCTCGCCGATGGTCACCCTGGCGGCGATTCTGCCGCAGGGCCGCGGCAAGATCTCCGCGGTGGGCGACCTGGTCTCCGCCGCTATGGACCGCAGGGGACTGGACCTCGCCGACTGGCCCGCCCCGCCAAACCTGCGGGTCGTCGCGATGAACTTCGACACCGGTCACCGGGTGCTGTTCGGCTCGCCCGACGCACCCCGAGTGACACTGCCCGAGGCGGTCATGGCGTCCTGCGCGATCCCCGGCTGGTACGCCCCGATCGAGTCAGGCGGTCAGCGCTTCGTCGACGGCGGGACCCGCTCGCCCACGTCGGTCGACCTGCTCGCCGACGCCGAGCTCGAGGAGGTGCTCGTGCTCGCGCCGGCCTGCTCGCTGGCCAGCGACCGCCCCCGTGGCGCGGTGGCCCTGGTCGAACGGCAGGTCCGGCGCGCGGCGACCCGTCGGTTGCTGCGGGAGATCGAGCTGGTCGAGGCCGCGGGCACCCGGGTGACGGTGCTGTCTCCCGGACCAGAGGACCTCGCGGTGATGGGCGGCAACCTGATGGACCTGACCCGCCGCGCGGAGGTGTTCGAGACCAGCCTGCGGACCACGTGCGCGGCCCTGCGCGCGAGCGCCCGCGCGCGCCCACGGCCCCGGTCGGCCCGCACCGGCGCCACCACTGCCACCGGCGCCACCACTGCCACCGGCGCCGGCGCGACCTCCGCCGCCCGCGCGGTCGCCGCCGCAACCACTGCCGCTTCCAGGACCGGGACCGGCACCCGCGGCGGTGCCGGCGTCGAGGGGGGCGCCGGCACCGGCGAGGGCGCCGGTCAACCGAAGGGCCGGCTCGGCTTGGACCTGGCCGGCTGAGCGGGCGGTCCCGAGCCATGGCACCGGCCCGCTCCCAACCACCGCGCCCCGACGGTGCGGCTAAGACCGCGCCCGTGGTGCCCGCCGGATGGGACCCTCGTTGGTCGTCCGGCGCGGCTGGTTGCGAGACTGGTCGGGTGCGCATCTACCTGCCGTCCACGCTCAACGCCGCGCGATCGGTGTGGGAGTCCGGGCAGGTGCCGGCTGGGACGGGCTTTGCGGTCACGCCGGCGCTGCGTGAGTGGTACGCCCAGTCGGAGTCCGAGGAGGAGCTGGAGTACGCGGTGCTGCACGACGCGGCGCGCGCCAGCCTGCGCCTGCTCGACGCCGACCCGGCGGCCCCACGCCGACGCCTGGTCTTCGTCGCGGACCTCGCCGACGGCGACGTCCGCGTCCGGGACGACCTCGAACGAGGCGCCGTCGAGGTCGACTTCCCGGTGCCCTGGTCGGCAGTGGGAGCGATCCACGTCGACGACGGCGACGATGGCGAGGTTCTCGACGCGGTGGCCGAGGCGGCGGATCACATTGTCGAGGCCGACCTCGGCGGCGAGGACGCGGCCTTCACCGTTGACAGCGTCGAAGGCTTCGAGTTGCTCTGGTTCGCCCCGCAGGAGCTGCCCGACCTGCTGTGAGCAGGCCCGCCCCGTCGTTGGCGGGTCGGCTGGATGCCTGGACGGTGTTCGGCACGCCGACTGGCCTGCAGTGTGAGGTAGACCACACCCATTGATGGTTCGTTGGGGTGTGATGTCCGGGCNGGTGCTCACCCGGCGTGAAATGTTGGCGTCGGACGGCGTTTGCGGTGGCCATCCGGCTCCATCACACCGGTCTGCCTCGCCGATCGGCGTCCGCGGCCGGCTTTTCTCCACGCAAACCGGTCCAGATGGACAACGGTTGTGCCTCCCCGGGGTACGGCCGCTGTCGTGTGTTGCGAATAATGCGTAGGCAGGCCGTGAGGTGTCGGTCGGGTTCCTGCCCGGTTGGCGTCGATCGTCCGTTTTTCTCCCAACACCCTTCGTGCCGGGATGCCGGCCCGGGCGGGTATGGATCTTGGTAACCCACCGCGTAAGGAGGCTGGCAGCCGATGCTGTACCTCGCCGGGCAGATCCTGGCGTATGTGCTGGTGGCGATGGTCATCGGCGCCGCGCTTGCGTGGGTGTTCCTCATCGCCCCGCTGCGCCGGCAGGTGCGCCAGACCCGCGACGCCCAGCCGGAACCCAGGGTCGGCGGCGCCGAGCCGACGCCCGACGCCGTGGCCGACGCCCGGAGAAGCGACGCCCGGGGGACCGGCCCTCAGACGGCCGATGTTGCTGGGACAGCACTCGCGCTCCCGCCGCACCCCGGGGAGCTCAGCGGCGACATCGCGCTTGAGGGCGACTCCGAGCGTTTCCCGGAGCCTGTCGAGTCCGCCGAGCGCCTGGATCCCGCGGTGGCCGCCGGCGACCGGCTCGGGCCTGACGCGGATTCCCGTGCCTTCGGGCCCGACACGGTGGGGGCGGAACTCGCCACCACCGGGCCGATCCCGTTGCCGATCAACGCCGTGCGCGTCGGGGAACCCGTCGCCGAGCTCGTCGCCCTGCTGCGCCGCCAGCGGGACGACGCCGCCCTGGAGAAGGCCGACCTGACCGCCCGCCTCGCCGTGGCCGAACAGCGAGCGGCCGAATCCGAGCAGCGGATCGGGGCCGCGGAGCGGCACGCCATGACGGCGAGCGCCCGGGTCGAGGAGATCGAGGCCACGCTGCGCGCCAGGGTCGAGGCCGTGACGAGCGCCGCCGGCGGCGCGCGGGCGGCGGGTGACGCGTCACCGGCCGACCCGGACACCACCGCGGCGGACACCGGGCTCACCGTCGCGGAGCTCGCGCGCGAGGCCGAGCTGCTGCGCCAGCAGCTTGTCGAGGCGGAGGGCCGGGCGGCGAAGTTCTCCTCCCGGCTGGCGATGGCGCGCACCGAGGCCGAGGACGCCCAGNGTCTCGTCGCGACCATGACCACCCGGCTCGACCGGCATCAGGCCGAATGGGCGGCCGAGCGCGTCAGCCTGCTCGGCCGGATCGAGCGGACCGAGTCCGCTCTCGGTCGCGGCACCGAGACCGCTCCCGCCGCCGACCCGGCAGCGGAGCCCGCCCCCTCCGCCGCTGCGACCTCCACCCCCGGCACCTCCGCGGCTGCGGCCTCCACCCCCGAGACCTCCGCGGCCGGGCGCAGGGTGGAGTACTCCGCCGCCGTCGAATACGCCGAGATCGTCGGTACGGCGAAGGCCGTGGCCTCGGCACGCGCCGTCAGCTCGGCCCGGGCCGCCGCTCCTCTCCTCGCCGCCGAGCCGACCCAGGTCGCCGAGCCGACCCAGGTCGCCGAGCCGGTGGATGTCGACGAGCCGGTCGACGTTGTCGAGCCGGTCGACGTTGCAGGGCCGGCTGATGTTGCCGAGTCGGCTGATGTCGCCGAGCCCGCCAACGCTGGTGAGCCGGCCGCCGACGTCGCGTCGGCGAGGGCCGCGGGGCCGGCACTCCAGGACGAGCTGGCGGTGGGCGCGGAGTCCGCGCGGCTCGACGAGCCGGCGCGGCCGGATTCGGATGGCGCCGCCCTCGCGGCGGCCTCGGCCGAGTCCGGGAGTGCCGGTGAGCCCGGGAGTGCCGGTGAGCCCCCGAGTGCCGATGAGCCCGCGAGCGGGATCGAACCGGTTCGCTCGGGCACGCTGGGCGTGGCCGGAATGAGGGCCCGGACCTCCGGCGTCACCAAGGAGCGACCGGCGGCAGTGGCGGGGATCCCGGCTCCGACCGGCAGCAGCCCTGTCACCACGTCGGGCGTGCGGTCGGGCGCCACGGGGGAGCAGGGCGCGGGCGGCCGGGTCGTCCAGGAGGCCGCGCCGCGCTGGAACGGACTGCTCGATCCGGGCGGCGTCGGCGGCGACAACCTCAAGGAGATCGTCGGTATCGGCCCGGTGATCGAATCANGGCTGCGGGCGCTGGGCATCACGACCTTCAG
The DNA here is from genome assembly GCF_001421075.1 of Frankia sp. CpI1-P. Classification (NCBI taxonomy): domain Bacteria; kingdom Bacillati; phylum Actinomycetota; class Actinomycetes; order Frankiales; family Frankiaceae; genus Frankia; species Frankia sp. CpI1-P. The sequence goes on from NZ_LJJX01000014.1 coordinate 101,982, forward strand.
CCAGCTCGCCGAGATGGGCGACACCGACGTCGACCGGCTGGCCCACAAGCTCGATGGTTTCGGCGATCGGATCATCTCCGACGACTGGGTGGGCCAGGCCCAGGACCTCCAGGTGCGCCACTACGGCGGCGTCTACTAGGGCGCGTGTCACGCCCGTAGCTGGCCCGGGGCGTCGCCATGGCGCGGCGACGCCCGGGTCCGTGGCTCAGAGTCCGGAGATGAGTCCCTCGATCTCGGCCTCGAGGATCCGGCGGTCGGTGACGTCGCTGTAGAGCCACAGGTGGCCGCAGTAGCCGTCGGCCGCGGCCAGCGCGATGTGGCTGCGTTCGAAGACGCGGCCGTCGGCGAACATGACCGGCTCGCGGCGCAGCGTCCGGCGCCGACGCAGCAGGGTGTCCAGACGGGCAGCGAAGCCGGACGGGTCGTCGACCAGCCCGGCCCGCGGCCGCAGATGGCGGCGGCAGTCCGTGCCAACCAGGTCGACGGGCGAGTCCGCCAGGTCGAACAGGTCGCAGTACATCTGGTTGACGGCGACGACGCTGCCGTCGCGATCGGCGATGAGGACCGCGGTCGCGAGCTCGGCGAGCAGGGTCGTCAGCCAACGCTCCCGGTCGCGGCAGGCCTCCTCGATCCGGCGCACCTCGGCGAACAGGCAGCCGCAGCCCTCGGCCGGGTGCCCGCCGTCGGCGTGCGCTGGGCGTGGATGCAGGTCGTCTTCCTCGTTGCGGTGCAGGACGACCGCGGCGCGCCACTCGGCGCCGGGGGGGAGCGCGCCGCGAGGGTAGCTCGTGGATCGGTCCTCCGGGATCTCACGGGGGGCCGACCGGCCGGGCGTCGGCTCGCCGGGGATCGGCCGGCGGGGGAGCGGGACCGTCCAGCGCCGATTCGCCACGGCGTCGTCCGCGTCGGGCCACCGCGCCGGTGGCCCGGACAGGGGGTGCCCGGTTCCAGCGGGATGACCGAGCACCGGGCCGTCGAGATCCGGCGAGGGATCGGCCGGGCCGTCCGCGGACCGGTTTGCTCCAGCGGTGTGGTCCGGACTTTCCGGTTCGCCCGGGCCTGCCGGCGCATCGGTCCAGTGGAACGGGTCGTCGGCGGACTCGCGGAAGGCACGGGCGGCGTCGTCGAACGGGTCGTACCCGCCCAGCCCGTCGAACAGGCCAGATCGATCGGGGCCGCCGGGCAGGACCCCCTCCGGTCCGACATCCTCCTGGCCGAACAGCTCGTGACCCAGTAGCTGCTCGTCGAAGAAGTCCGNGTCGAAGGGGGTGAGATCCAGCGCCGTCTCCTCGGACTCGACGGGCACAGCGGCGTGTTCGGCGTCGTCGGCGGTGAGCCACCCAGTGTGGCTGTCGGGGTGCGCCGGGACGTCCAGGCCGTGGGTGTCGCGGCTGGCGGCGTCGCCGACGGTGGGCGCACCCACCGGGGCCGGCGTGAGGGTGCCGACGAAGCGGCGCCGCCCGTCGCCGGCGGACGTCGCCACCGTCTGGATGATCGCCCGCCGGGCCTCCCCGCCAGGTAGCACCAGCCGGATCTGCACGGAGAACCCGTCGCCATGCGTGACCAGGCGCCGCCAGTGGTCGCCCACGGTGGCAACGTCGTNGGGATGGACGACCCGGTCCCATCCCCAGCCGACCGCCTCGTCGCGGGGAAGTCCGGTCAGTTCGGACCACGGGCGGTTCACAAAGAGATGGCGACCGATCGCGTCGGTGGCGAATACCGCCACCGGGCAATTTTCGACAATTCGCCAGAACATCTTCCAAGCGGTCTTGTCGAACATGTCCGAAGGCTGGAAATCTCGGTTTCCACTCATCGGGTCGCCCCTTTCGAACCGCGCGTAGCGGNCCGCAGGCAGGTCCTGGGCAGCGTCGCCGCGGTGGGCGGACGGGCTTCTCGCAAGCGGTTGCTGAGCCCGTGGATCGATGGCTGACCGGACACGGAAGGGACCCCCGAGGCAGGCGTTGGTGGCTTACCGGGTGAGATCGGCAGGGTGGGGGAGGCTCCACCGGTCGACCCAGCAGGCGATTGTGGCTTCACGGATGAGCGGGTTAGGGACCGCCGCGAGGCTACCGCCTCCGGGGCGATTCGGCGGCGAAATCCTGCGGGCGTTTCCGGGGCGGTCGGCGCACTGCCGACCCGCGGGATGTACGCGCGCCGCGATGGTCGCCCCCCGATCCGTGACCGCACTCTTGATGCGGAGAGTAACTAAATGGGTGGTCAAGGTGGGACGCTGTGCACACCGTGACCTGCCTGTGTCCTACCCGGCCCACACCCCCAGAGGGGGTTGTGCGAACGTTGTTGCGTCCGCCCTGATGGTCGGGGCTTGATAAGCGGTGACCTTCTTCCTACGCTTCGTAGCAATTGTCCGGCCGAGGAAGAGGCGGAGCTGGAGGAGCGGCGGTTTTCGTGGCGGTGGCACGTGGCGGTTGGTTGGACGCCACCTCGTTCGTGGAGGACGAGGTCCGGGAGCTCGTCCGGCGGCGTTCCCTGGATCCCGTGCGCGATCCGGCCCAGGTCCGCCAGCTCGTTCAGGAGGTGCTCGCCGACTACGAGGAACGCGTTCTCGTCAGCGACCTTCCGCCCGTCGTCGACCGGGATGTCACCGCTCGGCTGGTCTACGACGCGGTCGCCGGCTTCGGGCCGTTGCAACNCCATCTCGACGATCCCACCGTCGAAGAGATCTGGATCAACGAGCCGGGTCGGGTATTCGTCGCGCGGGCCGGTCGCAGCGAGCTGACGACGACAATTCTCACCGCTGACCAGGTGCAGGATCTGGTCGAACGGATGCTCAAATCGTCCGGCCGGCGGGTGGACCTGTCGACCCCCTTCGTCGACGCCATGCTCCCCGACGGTTCCCGNCTGCACGTGGTGATTCCCGACGTGACCCGGGTGCACTGGTCGATCAACATCCGCAAGTTCGTGCTGAGCGCAGGCAGCCTCGACGAGCTGGTCGGGCTCGGCACGATCACCTCCGCGGCGGCCGCGTTCCTGGAGGCCGCCGTCGTCTCCGGCCTCAACATCATCGTCGCCGGTGGCACCCAGGCCGGGAAGACGACGCTGCTCAACTGCCTCGGTTCNGCGATCCCCGCCCGCGAGCGGGTGATCTCGTGCGAGGAGGTCTTCGAGCTGAAGCTGCGCGCGCCGGACTGGGTCGCGATGCAGACCCGGCAGGCCAACCTGGAGGGCAGCGGGGAGATCCGGCTGCGCCGGCTGGTCAAGGAGGCGCTGCGGATGCGCCCGGACCGCCTGGTGGTCGGCGAGGTTCGCCAGGAGGAGGCGCTGGACCTGCTCATCGCGCTGAACTCGGGCCTGCCGGGGATGTGCAGCCTGCACGCCAACTCGGCCCGCGAGGCGGTCACCAAGCTGTGCACGCTGCCGCTGCTCGCCGGGGAGAACGTCAGCCACGCCTTCGTCGTGCCGACCGTGGCCGCCAGCGTCGATCTCGTCGTCCACCTGGAGAAGGACGTCTCGGGTCGCCGGCGCGTCACCGAGATCGTCGCGCTGCCCGGCCGGGCCGAGGGCGACATCGTGGAGATCGCCCAGATCTACCGCTCCCGCGCCGAGGGCCTGGTCCGCGCCGACGGCTTTCCCCCGCACGTCGACCGCTTCACCCGCGCCGGCTACGACCTGCCCACCCTGCTCGCGCAGGGGGACCGCGACCATCCCCACCGCCGGCCTGGCGGTGGCTGGCCCGAGATCGCCGTGGAGCGTTGATGGGCATCTTCCTCGGCCTGCTGTGCGGGCTCGGCCTGTTCCTGATCATTACCAGCGGCCGGCCCCGCGAGTCCCGCGGCCCGACGACGATGCGCTGGGAGCACACCACCGCCGAGCTGCTCGCCCAGGCCGGCATCCGCGGCCTGAGCCCCCGCCAGTTCGTCGCGATCAGCGCTGCGCTCGGCCTGCTCGTCGGTCTCGTCGTGCTGGCGTTCACCGGGACCCTGTCGCTCGCCGGCGCGTTCGCGGTCTTCGCGAGCCTGCTGCCGCGGGCGCTGGTCGTCCGCCGCCGCCACGGCCGGATCCACGACCTGCGGGAGCTGTGGCCGGACGTCGTCGACAACCTCGCCAGCGCCGTGCGCGCCGGGATGTCGCTGCCCGAGGGCCTGGCCGCCGTCGGGGTGCGCGGGCCGGTGCAGCTACGCCCGGCGTTCACCCGTTTCGGCGAGGACTACAGTGCCACCGGATCGTTCTCGACCTGCCTGGACCGGCTCGCCGACGAGCTCGCCGACCCGGTCGCCGACCGGATCATCGAGTCGCTGCGGATGGCGCGAGAGGTCGGCGGCACCGACCTCGGCCGCCTGCTGCGCACCCTGTCGACCTTCCTGCGCGAGGACGCGCGGACCCGGGCCGAGCTGGAGACCCGCCAGGGCTGGACGGTCAACGCCGCCCGCCTCGCGCTCGCCGCCCCCTGGATCGTGCTGCTCCTGCTGGCCACCCGCGGCCAGAACGTGCAGGCGTACGACAGCCCGACCGGCGTGCTGGTGCTGGTCGTCGGCGGCGGCGTGTCGGCCCTCGCCTACCTGCTGATGAAACGGATCGGCCGGCTGCCCGAGGAGGGCCGGGTGCTGCGCGGCGGGGTCGCCGCCGCCCAGGCTGCGGCCACCGCCACCGCCACCGCCGGGCGTGGCTCCGGATCACGCCCGGACGATCCTGCGGGCGCCCGCCCGATGATCGCCGCTCCCGACCTGGACGCGCTAGGGGGCTTCGACGGGCCTGGGGGCTTCGGGGCGGGGCCCGATCGGGGGATGCAGCCATGACGATGGTCGCCGCCGGGGCGCTGCTTGGCCTGCTCGTCGGGCTCGGCCTGGTCATCGTCGTCTACCGGTCGCCGCGGGCCCGGCGCATCCAGCTCGCCGACCGGATCGACCCCTACCTGCGCGACACGCCCACCCCGTCCCGGCTGCTCGCCGACCGGCCACGGGCGTCGACTCGTCCGGGTTTCGCCGCCGTCGAGGCGCTCGTGCGGCCGTTGCTCTCCGACGTCGCCGGCCGGCTCGATCGCTTTCTCGGCGGCCGGGTGGCGTTGCAGCGCCGGCTGACCCAGGCGGGCGGGCGGACCAGCATCGAGGAGTTCCGGGTCCAGCAGGTGATCTGCGCGGTCAGCGGCGCGCTGGTCGGCGCGTTCCTGCTGGCGCTGCGGGCCCTGCTCGGCATCGGCCCGCCGGCACTGGTGAGCGTCGCCCTCGTCGTCGCCGGCGCCGCCGGCGGGGTGGTCGGCCGCNAGTACTGGCTGACCCGCTCGATCACCGAGCGCGAGGACCGGATGCTGCTGGAGTTCCCCACGGTCGCCGAGTTGCTGGCGCTGGCGGTGACCGCGGGGGAGTCCGCGATCGGCGCGCTCGAACGGGTCAGCCGCCTCACGCACGGTGAGTTGGGCCGCGAGCTGCGCCTGGCCCTCGCCGACGCCCGTTCCGGCGCCACGCTCGTGCAGGCCCTGGAGGGCATCGCCGCCCGCACGGCGCTCGCGCCGCTGACGCGGTTCGTCGACGGCATGGCCGTCGCGATCGAGCGCGGCACGCCGCTGGCCGACATCCTGCGCNCCCAGGCGATGGACGTCCGCGAGGCAGGCAAGCGCCAGTTGCTGGAGGCCGGCGGCCGCAAGGAGATCGCGATGATGATCCCGGTCGTCTTCCTCGTCCTGCCGACGACCGTGATCTTCGCGTTCTACCCCGCCCTGGTGAGCTTCACGGTGATCGCGCAATGACCAGACGCAGGGCTCAAGGCACGGGGCTCGGACCGGACGGTGATGGAGGAGACATGGGACGGCGTATCGGGCAGACCCTGAAGGCGAGGTGGCTGGCCTGGCGGTCGGCCATCCACACGACCAGCGTCGGCGGCGACGGCCGCGACCGGGGGGACGTCCCCGGCTGGGTGATGATCACGGTGATGACGGCGGCGCTCGTCGTCGCCATCGCCACGCTGGCGACGCCGGCGTTGCAGAACCTGTTCACCTCGGCCATCAACTCGGTGTCGGGCGTCGGCGGCGGTGGCGGCGGCTGACCTCCCGGCCACGCCGGCCACAGCCGTGCGAGAGGGCACACGCCTGGTCGGGCCCGACGGCGAGGACACGACGGGCGAGGACAGCGCGGCGGGCGGCAGGCCCACGTCTGGCGACGGGTTCCCGCTCGGCGATGGGGTCCCGCTCGGCGACGGGGTCCCGCTCGGCGACGGGGACTCGCCTGGCGACGAGGGGTCCGCCGTCGTCGAGTTCATCCTGGTGGGGACGTTGCTGCTGTTCCTGTTCCTCGGGATCCTGCAGGTCGGCCTGATCCTGCACATCCGCAACACGCTCGCGGCGGACGCGGCGGAGGGCGCCCGGCACGCCGCCAACCTCGGCGTCCCGGCCGCGGACGGCGGCCCCTACGCGCAGGCGCTCATCGCCCGGACGATCCCCGGCCGCGCCGACACCGTCTGCACCGGCACCGATGTCGAGGGCCCCGGCGGCACCCCGCTGGTCCAGGTCACCTGCAAGGTCGCCGTCCCGCTCGTCCTCGTCCCCCTCGGCGACGGCGTGACGATCACTGTCACCGGCCATGCCGTCAAGGAGCAGCCGTGACGCCCCGGCCGTCGCGCACCGCCTCGACGGCCCGGGGCCGGACGACGCGGCCCCGGACGGCCTCGGCAAAGGCGGTACGGCCGGAGAAGCTCCGTGCCCGGTCGGTCCGAGCGCGGACGGCCTGGGCCCGGGCGGTGTGGGGGAAGGATCGGCTACCCCGCGCGGGCGCGGGCCGGGTGCGCCGTGAGGGACGGGGGGTGGACGACGGCTCGGCGATGATCGAGTTCGTCGGGCTGTCCATCGTGTTGCTCGTCCCGTTCGTGTACCTGTTCCTGTGCGTGTTCGCGGTGCAGAAGTCGGCGTTCGGCGTCACCCAGGCGGCCCGCGAGGCCGGCCGCGCCTTCGCCACCGCCGACAGCGAGACCCAGGGCGCCGACCGGGCCCGCCTCGCCGCCGCCCTCTCCCTGCAGGATCAGGGCGTGTCCGGCCAGCCGCAGATCCATTTCGCCCCGGCCGGCGCGAACTGTGGCGCCGGCAATCCCGGCGATGGCGCGCAGACCCTGGAACCGGGCGCGTCGTTCGTCATCTGTGTCCGGACGGTCGTCGCCCTACCCGGCACCGGCGCCCTGTTCGCCGGCATCACCGACGTGACCGTCAACGGCCAGTTCACCGTGGTGATTGATCAGTTCCGTGCCGATAGGCAGAATCCCCAGCCCTAGCAGGGGTTTCGTGCGTTCACGGGGTTACGCGGGATCACGCGGTTTTACAACATCATGCGGACTTTTTGCGGACCGTGATCATGGCCTGGTCCGTGGCTGCCGGCACCCGGCAGCCAGCGTCCGCCGCCGGTGGTGCGGGCGCCCGCTCGGACATCGCAGTTACGTCTGAGCGGCCGTCACGTTCGGTTGCGACGGCGGACCCGCCATCAGTGGCGGCGGGTCGGGCCTCGGTGCTGCCCTCCGGCCGGAGCTGAACGTCCAGCACCATCCGGACCGTGGACCACCGGGGGTCAACTTCGTCCGCCCCCGGACGGACAGGGGACCGGTTGAGGTTCGTACGCACAAAGTGCGTACGAACGCGCCCGCTCCTGGGTCAGGTGCTCCAGTGGAGCGCCGAGGGTGTCCACACTGTGGATACCCTTCGCCGGCCCGGCTGTGGCGATCCACGGCATACGCCGTCCACCTGATCACTTTGCCGGCACCGGCAAGCCGATCTTCGCGGCGCCGCGAAGATCGGGATACTGTCCCGATCTTGCCGGCTCCGGCAAGATCGGAAGCGTACCCGGCCCTTCGCGTTCCGGGCATTCNGTCAGGCCGGCGCCCGGACCGCACTGGTCAGTCTTGGGCCCGGCCGCTGTTGGTCCGTGTCGGGATCACGGGTCGGTGTACTTCTTCGACCGCAGCATCACCTGCGCGTCGGTGCTGATAACTGTTCCGGCTGCGGGTTGCTGGGAAACGACATGCCAGTTCCGGTCCAATACCAGGAGCCGCCCCTGGCCGGTCGCGTCCTCTTCCGCCAGGTTGTAGAAGCCGGCCGCCTGGAGGGTGTCCTGGGCGGTCTGATGGTTCAGGCCGACCACGTTCGGCACGGCCTTCTGCACGGCCGGAGCTGCAGTGACCGCTGCTGCCGGCGCGGAGCCTACGGGTGCTGTGGCTGCGGGTGCTGTGGCTGCGGGAGAATTGGCGTCCACCGCGGCGGCCGCGGCCGGAGCGGTAGAGGTTCCGTTTCCCCCGCCGGCGGCGACGCCGATCACGATGAGGAGGATCGCGACGCCCGCGCCGATTCCGATCTTCGCGTTGCGGGAAAGGCCCCTCTTCTCTGGCGGCGGGGGCNATGTGGACGGGCGGTGGCCGGCATACTGATCGCGGGCCGGTGGCGGATAGTCGTAGCGCGGATCACGCCAGCCGGCACGATCGTTGGGCGGATAGCCCCGGTCGTCATAGCCATAACTCATAGTGCGATTCCCCCGTTTCGTACGTCCGAGGGCGCATGCTAGCGATCAGCCCTGGAGCGGACGCTCAAGGCGTTCGATGGTTGACGGTGCGTTGATGGGGTCGCGGGAGTCTGGCGCGTAGCTCGGCGATGCCGTCCAGGGTGGACAGCGGCCGAGCGTGGGCCGCGAGCACGCCGTCGGCGCGGGTCTGCAGTGCGACGCGGGCCGGCGTGGCCGGTGCGCCGCCGTCGTCGGCTTCGAGGTCGGCGCAGACCGGGCATGGCGCCGGCTGGGTGTGCCTGCGGCACATCTGGTGCAGGTTCGGGGGGACGAACACCGACGGCGCCGAAGTGGCCAGGGTGGCGGGTTCGGGGTGGAGGTCGCGGATACGCCGTCGGCGGACCGCGATGGAACTGCGGACCGTGCCGGTGACCGGTGCTTGGTAGGCGGCGGTGATCTGCTCGGGGGTGCAGCCGCGGGCGAGGGCAGCGGCGATGTCCGGCTGCCAGGAGGCGGGGAGCTGCTCGTCGTGGGCCAGGCGGCCGGCGAGGTCGGCGTACGGGTTCACCTCGACGGCGCCGCTCAGCTCCTCGGTGGCCTGGTGCTCACCGTGAACGCTCGAAGCGATCTTCGAGCCTCCTTGAAGATCGCTCCCCGGTTCGTCGTCGGTGGGCTCCGCTGCTGCTGCTTGTACTTCCAGGGAGCTTGCCAGGGAGGGGTCCGGTCCACCGGACGCAATTCGGGGGCCGNCCGGACGCAACTCATCGGTAACTTCCGTGTCTGCGTCCGGTGTGCCGAACCCAATCCCCGCGGGTTCTTGGTGAGTTGCGTCCGGCGAGGCGGACGCAACGGCGACGGCGGTTGGTTGCTCCGCAGGTGGTTGCGTCCGGTCCACCGGACCCATCTCGGTGTCCACGTCGAACCGGACCTCGTCGAACAGGAGTTCGTAGACGGCGACGTGGCCGCGCCGGGCGCGCTCGACCTGTCGGATCAGTCCACGCCCGGCGAGCCGGCCGAGTACGGCGGCGAGTTGGCTACGGCTCTTCAGTCCGGAGCGGGCAAGGAGCTTCGGTAGTCCGGGGGATGCGCGGCGCGAGCCGCGGCGGGCGTTCTCGGCGAGAGCGAGCACGACGGTTCGCTCGGCCGGGGGGAGATCGCCGGGGAGTATGTCGAAGGCGGCGGCGACCCATCCCCAGCTCATGAGGAGCCCCAGCGGGCAAGTGGGGTGGTGACGTCGGTGGTCTGGCCGCCTTCAGGCAGGCTGCCGCGGGCATGATGGGACACAGGTCGGTGCCCTTCTGAGGAAAGGGTTACTGATCAAGGGCCGGTCAGGAGGTGCGAACTCCTGGTCGGCCCGCTTCATGTGCGCTGAGACCGTGGGTCTTCAGCCGGCACGCCCCGTGCTGTCGATCAGCCGGAATCGGCTGTGGGCCTGGTGGGTGTGCGGCCGGTGCNTCGCATCCACTCCTCGATGTCGGTGGCGAGCCAGATCTTGCCGACCCGCAAGGTCGCGATCGGCTCGGGGAACGTCGGATCGGACTTCATGATCTGGTAGATCCGCGCGGAGCCCAGACCGAGAGCCTGCGCGATCTCCGCTGCTGCCATGAGCCGAAGNTCCTTTGTCATGGGCGCCAAGTCTAGTAGGCGAGTCGCCAGTATGCGGGTTGCATGCTAGACTACTTCTCTAGTAACGTGCCACTTGAGCGGCCCCGGCCAGGAGGTAGGAGCTCCGAGCCAGGGCCTGACGGACCACCTGCCAGAACAGGAGACCCGCTGTGCCCCACCTTGTCATGCCTCCGCGCGCCCGTGAGCGGTTCGCTCGCACGGCCCGCCGCCTGGTCGTCGCGGTGGCGGTCCGCGTGCTGGACCGCCTCGGCCCGGCCGCGCTCCCCCCGGCCGTCGAGTTGGCCCCGGCCGCCGTCCCCGCCCCGGTGGTGGCCGAGCCGACGCTGGCGGCCGCACCGAAGCTGTTCGCCGTCGACGAGCTGCCCCCGCTGGAGGTGATCGACGCGGCGGCGGTCGCGTTCGACCTGGCCGGTGAGGCTGCCCGCGCCGGTGACCGCGGCAAGCGCAAGGCCCGCAAGCTCCTCGACCGGCTTCCCGACGGCCTGTACGGCCGGTGGATGGTCGAGCGGGTGCCGTCGGCGAAGACCACCCCGGACCTGGAGCAGATCCGCGCCGACTACACCCGCGCCGGTCTCGGCGAGGTCCCGATGCGGGACGTCGCGCCAACCCTGCGGGTCACCATCGCCGTGGCCGAGCCGATGCTGGCGGTGGCCGCGTGAGCCCCACCGACCTGTTCGCCNACCATCCCGACCTGATCGACGTGGGGAGCCGGTATCCGCTGGCCCGCGCCGCCATGACCTTGCAAGAGCGCATCAACGCCGAGGGCGCGGGCCGCTTCGACCCGACTCGGTCGCCGGCCGAGCAGCGCGAAGCCTGGCAGCGCGCGCTCGGCATGTGCCAGGCCCGCGACGTCATCCCCGACGTCTTCGAGGGGCGCCCGCAGGCGCTGGCCGATGGCCTCCTGGCCCTGCGGGCGAAGGCGGACGACCCGACGCTGCTCGACGACGAGCGGCAGGACTTCGACTGGCAGTCCGACGGCTACGCGGACGCCCTGCTGACCTTCGACGCCGCCGTGCGCCCTCTGCTCGGGAGCACGGCGACCAGCACGGAGGAGGCCCGATGACCGCGAAGACGATCCCGCTTACCGACCTGCTCCCCGACGACGTTGTTCAGGGGTTCGCCGATCGGACGTTCGCGCGGGCGATGANGGCCGAGCAGCTCCAGGTGCAGACGGCGTACGGCTCGATCTACGCGGAGGTCCTGGTCGACGCGATTGACACGAACGACGTCGAGCTGGCCGCGGCGGCGGTCCGCTGGCTGGTCGCGCACGTCCGTGCCGGCCGGGCCCGCTGGCACGAGCTCGACCAGNGCGCCGGGGGTGCCNAGTGAGCGGCTGGGCGACGCAGCGGTTGGCCGACCGGATGGCGGCCCGCGAGCAGAACCGGCTCGACCTGGATGCGGCTGCCGCACGGCAGGCCGTGGCGCTGGCCCAAGCCGACGAGCGAGCCGAGAAGCAGCGGGCCGCGCGGGATGCGGCCATGTCTCGCCGGCGGGCGCGGCGGAGTGCGGCCCGGCAGGCGGCAGCCGGCTGGCTCGCCGTGCACACCGTCGAGGTGCTCATCTACGCCTTGGCGGTGCTCTGCGCGGCGATGGCGGTCCCTGCGATGGCCGTCTACGGGCTGCGGATCTACGGGGCCGTGACCGGCGTCCTGCTGCCCGCGTTGACCGAGCTGGGCGCGTGGGCGTTCGCCGGCGCGGTGCAGGCGTCCCGGCGGCGGCACCCGGACCGGCCGGTGCGCTGGCTCGCGGTCGGCGTCATCGTCTTCGCGGCGACCGGCGCGGCGCTGAACCTGGCGCACGGCTGGTCGACTCACGGCCCGCTCGCCGGCGTGGTGATGGCCGCGGTGTCGGTGGCGGGCATCGTCGCCCATCAGCTCGCCGTCGCCTCGCCGCCGCGCTCGCGCGCCGAGCGGACGGCGGCTCGGCATGGCCGGCTAGTCGAGCGGCGGTTGGCGCGGGCGCGGCGGGCGGCGGTGCGCCGCGCGGTGGTCGAGCTGTCCCCCGACGGCACGGTCCGTCTCGTCTACCAGACCGGCGTCTACGGGACGCGCCGCCGCGGCCTGGCCCCGGCGGTCGCTCCCGGACTGCCCGTCGACCCGGTGGACGGCTGGGATGCCGGCCTGTCCGTGCTGCTCGCCAGCGCCCTCCCTGAGGGTGTCGTCGAGCCGGCCGGAACGGACCTGACCGACCCGACTCCCGCGCACCCGACTACCGAGCTCGACCAGCAGGTTTCCGACGGGGAGTCGGCCGACTCGGTGGGCCGGTCGGGTGGGGTGGCGCTCGCGGACCCGCCGCCGTCCGATCCGCCGGCGACGAAGACGGGTGGACGCCGGGTGAACCCGCAGGCGCGGCGGAAGCTGACCGCTGACGAGGCGCTCGCCGCCGCCCGGCGCTACGCCCGCCGTAAGGGCCGCCCGGTGACCGCGGAGGAGCTGCGGGAGCGGCTCGGCGTCGGCGCGGTGACCGCCCGCCGGCTCCGCGACAAGGTCAACGCCGAGCAGGCCGACGGCGGTGCCCAGTGACCGGCGGGGGAATCCGCGCGGACCTGCGCGCGCTGCCCTGGTGGGTGGCGACCGGGCTCGTCGTCCTGGCCGTGGTCGTACTGGCGGTCCGTGCGGCCGGTCTGGTCGTGCTCGCGGTCGTCGACGCGGCGGAACGGTTCGAGGCCGCGGTGTCCGGCGCGGCCGGGGTCCGGCCGCTGGCAGCGTCGGTCGTCGTGCTCCCGCCCGGTGGTGAGGGCCGGTGACCGAGCTCGACGAGGCGCCTGCGGCGCACGGGGGCACGGTCGTCACCGGGCCCTGGGCGGCCGAGCCGATGGTGGAAGCCGGGCCTGTCGTGGGCGAGGTGCTGCCCGCGGCCGGTCCGGTGGCGGCCCGCCCGGCGGTGCCGCTACGGCTCGACGATCCGCTGCGGCTACCGGTGTGGATGACCGACCGTGCGGTCGCCCGGGCCCGTGCTCGGCGTGCCGGGCTGGTCGCCGGCCGGCTGGCGGTGCGCTCGACGTGGCGGACCCCGGCGGCGGTGGCGCGGGGCTCGTGGCAGCTCGGGCGCTGGTGGTGGATGTGGGTGCGCGCGGAGGATCTGGCCGTCGAGCTCCGCGACCCCGCCGGCCGGCTCGGCAAGGAGATCTTCGTCGTCCGTGAGCACCGCAAAGCCCGGTGGATCATCAGCGGTGGGGTGTTCGGCGGCAGCAGTCTCGCTGAGGCGCTGGGCGCGGTGATGGTCGGCGACTGGCTGCCCGTGCTGAGCGTCGCCGTCGGGGCGGGCGCGGCCGGCCTCGCCGGGCGGCGCCGGGCCCCGGGTGGTGTACTGGCCGTGGGCGGGATGGAGCCGGACCCGCGGGCGGATCTGGCCCCGGAGCATCTCAACGCGGCGTTCCGCGCCGCCGGGCTACTCAAGCCGGGCACGACGCTGGTGCTGTGCGCGCCGATCGTGCGGGACCGGCACGGCCGCGGCTGGGAGACCGTCCTGGACCTGCCCCGCGGGGCGGGGAAGACCGCCGCCCACGCGATCGCCAAGCTCGACGTGCTCGCCGCCGAACTCGGCGTCGACGAGATCCAGCTCATCCTGAGCCGGGTCCGCGCCCACGAAGGCGGCCACGGCCGGCGGCTGTCCCTGTGGGTCGCCGACGACGACCCCTACCTTGGCACCCCGATCCGCTCCCAGCTCATCGACCTCGACCGGTTCGACTTCTGGAAGCCGGTGCCGTTCGGTCGGGACGCCCGCGGGAACCGCATCGACGTCCTGCTGCTGTGGCAGTCCGCGTTCTTCGGTGGGCTGCCCAGACGCGGCAAGACGTTCTCCATGCGGCTCCTCGTCGCCGCCGCCGTCCTGGACCCGTGGTGTCAGCTCTGGCTCGCCGACGGCAAGGGCGGCGCCGACTTCCGCGCCGTCGCCGGCGTCGCCCACCGCTACGTCTCCGGCGCCGACCCGGACGACCTGACCGCCTTCGAGGCGATGCTCGACGAGCTGATCTCGGAGATGTCGCGGCGGTTCGCGTTGCTCGCGAGCCTGCCCGCGTCGGTCTGCCCGCAGGGGAAACTCACCCCGGAGATCATGCGCCGCTACCGGCTGCCGCTGATCCCGCTGGTGATCGACGAGTTGCAGGAGTACTTCGAGGCCGTCGAAGACGAGAAGGACCGTCAGCGGATCATCGGGAAGCTCGCCCGGATCGCGCGGCGCGGCCCGGCCGCGGGAATCATGCCGGTGTACGCGTCGCAGCGGCCGGACGCGAAGAGCGTCCCGACGAAGCTGCGGGAGATCGTCACCTACCGGTACTGCACGCAGGTCACCGACAAGACGTCGTCGGACATGGTGCTCGGGGACGGGAAGGCCCGCGCCGGCGCGGACGCGTCGATCCTTTCCGAGTCGGAGCATCACAAGGGCGTCGGCGTGCTGGTCACCGGCCCGGCGTCGTTCGTCGTGGTGAAGGCCGACCTGCTCGAGAACCCGGACTTCGAGGCCGTGTGCCAGCGCGGCCGGGAGCTACGTCTCGCCGAGGGCACGCTGACCGGGGAAGCCTGCGGCGATCTTGCCTCAGCTGCCGCGAGCGTCCGGTTCGTGATTCCTACCGTCATCGCCGACGTGCTGGAGGCGTTCGGCCGCCGCTCCCGTATGTGGACCGAGGATCTCCTGTCCGCCCTGGTCAACATCGACGAAGACACCTACGGCGAATGGGACGGCACCCGCCTCGCCTCCGAGCTGGAGGACGCNGGCGTCGTGCGGAGCATGAAGCAAGTCAAGATCGATGGGGAGAACCGGGCCGGCTGGCTGCTGCGCGACCTCGAAGGCGCGATCCCACCCGAGGCGCTCGCNGCACGGCCGGTAGACGGGGCCCCGTCTACCCGCGCCGCCAGCGAACCCCCCGCTACCCCGCTCGGCTCCACACCCGCCCCGTAGACGGGGCCCTCTACCCCAGTAGCGGCCCCGGTAGACCCCTCTGACCTGCACGGTAGCGGCAGTAGAGGGGTCCCGGGCCTGCCCTCAACCACCCCGTCAGGACCGACCTGGCGGGCAGGCGAAGGGAAGACGCGATGCCACTGCGACGTACCCGGACCGATCGTCAGATGCCGGCGGCCGGCACGACCCCGCCCGAGCACTGCGCGGCCTGCGGCCACCCCGGCGGCCCGACCCGACCCCTACGCCACNACACCGGCGCCTGGGTGCACCACCCCGGACANCACGGCCCCCACGGCACCATGCTGATGCCCTCCGAGACCGACGGCGAGTACTGATGGGCCTAATCGACTGGATCGCCGCCGGCCCGGCGAGGTCCGCGAGACGGACCTGGGCGCGCGCCGACCGCGACCAGGCCCGCGACCGGCTGCGGGACGTGACCGACGGCAAGGGCCTGACGCCCTGCGGAACACCGACCCGCGCGCCTATGCCCACCTGCGAGAGATGCGGCCAGTACGGGCGCCCTCTCACCGTCCGCCACGGCCGAGCCGTCTGCCGGGCCCGCTGCTGACCTGTTCTGCGGGGTGTGCCGTCCGGGTCAATGCACTCCCGGCAACGGCAACCCCCAATCAGCGTCCCTGCCGGGTGGCCGCGTACCGGCGGGCCGACCGGGCGCGCCAGGCGGCTGCCGAGCCCCCTGTCTGGGTGGCGCGCAGTGTCCACAACCCGGCGACGTAGCAGGCGAAGGCGGTCAGGGTGTCTGGGGCGACCGTCCAGCAGTCGAGCCTGGCGGCCCATCGTTCGGCGTCCGCCGGTTCGTGGCCGGCCCCGACGAGTCGAATCACCAGGAACGCCGCGTCGACCCAGCACGCGGCGGCGGCGGGCCGCGCCCAGTCGACGACCCGTACCAGCGGGCCGTCGAGGAGAAACTGCCCGCCGTGCAGGTCGGTGTGGGTGAGCCGGTCTCCGGCGACCAGCCGCGGTGCCGCGGCGGCGAGGGGTGCCGCCGCGGCCGCGTTCCAGCCGTCGAGTGTGCCCGCGGGCAGCGCCCGGATCTCGTCCCACCAGTCCGCCCCGGACCATCGGAGCTCAAGCGGACGCAGCTCACCCGCGGGAAGCGCCGCGATGGCGTCCACGGCCGCGGCGACCGCCGGCAGGTCGGCCGACCCAGGGCGCAGGTCAGCCGACCGTCCGGCGGCGTGGTCGAATCCGACGAACAGCCAGTCGTCGATGTCAACGACGAACCGCGGTGTCGGCGCGATCCCCGGGGCAAGCCGACCGTTGGTGTACTCGGCGCGCAGACGCCTGGCCCGCACCCCACCGCCGTGGACGCCCTTGACGAACATCCTGACTGCCGGGGTGGTCACGACCGCGGCGACGTCGCAGCCGTCCCCTCCGCCCACATCCGCGGTGGAGGTCACCGGACCGGTCTGTTCGATGATCGCGGCCCGCGCCTCGCCCGNCAGATCGTCCCATTCGATCATTGATATGGCTCCATGGTCCGTTACTTGGGGATACGGCTGCCCTGGTTCTCGTCGCCGTCCTTACCGCTCGCCGAGCAGTTTCCATCGTCGGCGCAGTCGGCCGCGGTCGCCCACAGGTCGGGTTCAAGCTGGTAGCCGAGACGTTCGATCGCCCGCACCGTCCGCGCGATCCGCATCGATCCGGGATGCCCGCTGAGGTCCCCGCCGGCCTGGCATCCCTCCGGTTCGGGGGCGCAAGCACCGGCGCTGACGGGCCTGTCGTCGGGGGCATGGTGGATGAACGTGCCGGCGACCTTTCGGCAGAACAGCGCGTAGTCCTTGGTGAACAGCAGGAAGGTATGCCAGCCCAGGTCAACGGCGCGGGATGGACGCAGACCGCGGTCGAGCGTCGGGCCGCACGCGGCGAGGAACGCCAGGGCCTGGTCGATGATCCGACCGGCGNCGTCGCCGACCTCCGGATGGTCGGCTTCGAGGCGGGCGACGAGTCGCGTGTAGAGCTTCTGCGGGATCAGGTCCCGGCCGAGTCGGGGCAGGGCAAGGGTGGTGGACATGGTTCTCCTTCCGTCCCTGGTTTCAGGCAGGGGCTCCCGTGTGGTGGGGAGGCTCATGGGCGGGCAGGTCAAATGGCCGCAGGTTCGCCCGCGGCGCCTGTGACCCCGGCGAACGCGTCGGCCGCCTGGCCGCGGCGGATCCGCACCGCCTCGCGCCGCTGCTCGCCGTCGAGCAGCGTGTAGCCCTCCTGGAACAGAGAGGTCCACAGGCCGAGAACGCTACGGGTCACCCGGATGTACTCGGTGATCGCCAAATCGAGAGCGGACAGGCTGTCGGGGTCGGCGGCGCGGGCGGCACGTTCGACGTCGGCGGCCTAGCGCTGGTCGGCGTAGGAGCGGCAGAGCACCCGCAGCCCCTCGGCCTGCGCGCTGGTGAGGTTGAGGGCATCGGCGTGGTGAAGCTCGACGACGAACAGGTTGTCGACCGGGGCGGGCAGTTCGGCGGCGGTGGCAAGCAGCGCGGCAATGGGCACAGAGCGCGGCCTTTCGCTGGTAGATGGNGGCTGCCCTACCCACGGTGGTCCCGCGGCGCGGGAGTCCAGTCCGGCACGTCGCGGGCCGCGGGTAGGGCAGCGTCAGATGCCCGGCGCGCTCGGGGGGAACACGCCGGGCTGATCTAGGGGCCGGCGGCCCGGTTGATCAGATGGATCGGGATCACCGCGGAGTGCGCGAGGCCGCGCAGCCGCGCGGAGTGCACCTCCGCCTCCGCCACGGTGGACCAGCCGGCATGCACCTCGGTGTCCCCGCTGGTCCAGACGACGAGCACCCCATAGACGATCGGGACGACGGTGGTGCCGTCTCCCGGCCGTTCCGGGGCTGGGGCCCGGGCGGGGAGCAGCTCACGGCGCGACGGCGCTGTCCCGCCGTGTCCCTGCCCGGGTGGGACGACATGAGGAGGAGCGGCCCCGCCGTCCCGTCCCGCGGTCCCGGCCGGCNGGGGAAGGGGCAGGGAGTCCATATCCTGTCTCCTCCCGTCGTGGCCGGCTGCCGGTGTGGATATGACACAACGCGCGACAGATCTGGTACAGACTGCGAGAATCTCTCGCGCGAGAGGAAGCCCTCTCGCGCCGAGATGCAGGACGGGGAAATGGCCATGGCACCTGCTCGTGCCGCTTTTGTCGCCGAGCTGGGGAAGCTGATCGGCGAGCGCGGGACGAACCGCACCCAGCTCGCGAAGAAGATCGGCGTCAACCGGATGGTCGTCTCCGCCGCTGTCCGCGGTGAGCAGCACGGGAGCCCGAAACTGCTGCCGTCACCGCACGTCGTCGACGGGCTCGACCGGGAGTTGGGCGCGGCCGGCCGTCTGCTCGCGCTGTGGCGCGAGGCGATGATGGAGCACACCGCCAACGAGATCAACTTGGATCGTGGACGCGGACCGTCTCTCGCCCCCACAGTGGCAGAGGGGATCCTGAGAGAGGAGACGGCCACGGACCGGCGGGAATTCGTGGAGCTGGCCGCCCTGTCCGCGCTGGCGGCATCGACACAGACGGCAATGGACAAGGCGGTCACCGCGGCGACGCTCGACGAGTTGGAGGCCGACGCGGACGAGATCGCCCGGGTCTACGGCTCCGCACCGCATGCGTCTCTGCTGCCCGAGGTCGGCGCCCGCTGGAGGCAGATCACGACGATCCTCGGCGGCCCGGTCGCCCCCGAATCTCGGCCGCGGATCACGCTGCTGGGTGGCCAGTTCACCTACTTCCTCGGCCGGTTGGCGTTCAACACCGACGACATGCGCTCGGCGCGCCGGTTCGCCGGCCTCGCCGGCCGGTATGCCGCCGAGGTCGGTGACCCGGTGCTGATCCTGTCGGTGGCGGCGCTGCGCTCGAGCATCGCCTACTGGCGGCAGCGTTACGGCCCGGCGCTGGCCGACCTTCAGGCGGTCAGCCACATCACCGACCCGTACATGGCGGCCCGGATCGCCGCCTATGAGGCACGCACCCACGCCGCTCTCGGCAACGCGGCCGCGGCCCGCGAGGCGCTCGGCCGGATGGAGGCGACCGCGGACACCTTCGCGCCCAGGCCTGGGTCAACGCCGGTGGGCCCGGCCGGCGTCGCGATGTTCCGCGCGGGCGCCGCGCTGGCGCTCGGCGACATGGACGATGCCGGCCGGTGGGCAGCGATCGCCGTCGACGGGTACCAGCGGCGCGGCGGCGACTACTCGGCCGAGGAATCCCACCACGCGACGCTGACTCTCGCGCTCGCGCACCTGCGTGGCAGCAGACCCGAGCCCGANGAGGCGGCGCGTATCGCGAGCGCCGTCCTGGCCGAGAGCCCGGTTCCTGCCCACACCGTCAGCGGGAAGCTCCGCAGTCTCGGCCGTGCATTCAGCGCGGATCACCGCCAGCTCCCCGAAGTCGCCGCCTACGTCGAGGCATACCGGGCTCTGCCGGCGGGGACGGGCGCCCCGTGACCACGATTCCCACCCTGACCACCGACCGGCTGATCCTGCGTCCCATCGCCCGAGCCGACCTCGACGCCTACGCCGAGATATGGAGCGACGAGGAGTTCACCAGGCACNTCGGCGGTCCATCTGACCGGCACGGCACCTGGCACAACCTCGCCGGCAACATCGGGTGCTGGACCCTCGAAGGCGTCGGCCCCTGGTCCGTCGTCGAACGCGCCACCGGCACGCTCATCGGCCGCGCCGGCCTGTGGAACGAACCAGGCTGGCCGGGCATCGAAGCCGTCTGGTTCATCGGTCGCCCCTGGTGGGGCCACGGGTTCGGTACTGAAGCCGCGACCGCCGCGATCGGCTGGGCCTTCGACGAATACCCCGATCTACCCGAGGTCGTCTCGGTCATCCGGGCCACGAATGCCGCCTCGATCCGGCTCGCCGAACGACTCGGCATGCACCTCACGCGCACCGAACGCCTTCACGGCGCAGAGAAAGGCATCTACGCGATCGCCCGCTCCGAGTGGGTCTCACGAGCGCCAACCATCGAAGCCTGACCGAGTACACCGTCCCCTCGCTCTGGTGCAGCGTCTGGTCGAGGCCGACCAGGATGACGGCGGTGGACCGTTGGCGAAGCCGTCGGTCACGCTGATCCCGGTCGCATAGCGGATCACGTGGGGACTACGGCGCGGACCGACGGAACGGGCCATCCTCAGCAACATGGATGATCCGGCGGCGAAGCCGCAGAACCCGGCGGCGATCGTCTTGCGCTGCCGGAAGCATCGCCGCCCGCAGACCGGGCCCGGGGTGAAGCTGACGTTCCGCCGTCCGCCGTCGTCCAAGGAATGCCCGAACTGCCGGACCGTGCACGCCCCGAAGCGGCCGGAGTAGCCGACGCTTCCCGGGCCCGGGGATCGCGACGGCGTCGGTGCCGTGATGGCCTTCGCGCCGGGCGGACCGGTAACGAGGAGCAACGAGCGCCGTGCGTTCTTCGCCTCGCTGCCCTCGCGATGTCCGGCGCACGGCGCCCCTTGTAGGTGGATCCACGTCAAGGGGATATCTTGCCTAAATTCAGGAGGAGGTGCCGTTGATCAAGTATGCGATCCTTGCCGATCATGCCCGGGTGGACGGCGACGCGGCCCACCTACTCGGTGCGAGCCCGATCGTGCCAGTTCCAGCGGTGCCCTGGGCGCGGCCGTTCGCTCTGCTCGTCGAGCTCCTGTTCACCCAAGAGAAATGCGGAGCTGAGCAGCTCTTGACGATCATTTCGACCGCACCCTCGGGCCAGACTCACCTGACCATGGAGGTGCGAACCACCCCCATCTGGCCGCCTGTTCCACCGCCCGGCGCTGTGGTGCGCGTCGTGATGGCCATCAATGGGCTTCTACCGATTGCCGAGCTGGGTGACCATCTCATCCAGCTGGCACTTGATCAGAGCGAGCCATATAAGATCAACTATCGGGTAGTCACGCCACCGCCGGTAGCTACGGAAACTTCCTAACGAAGCCGACTATGCCCGTCACAATCAGCTACCACGGTAGAGAACGCATGATCCTGCGCCGAGCCACGCATGCGCAGGTCGAGCAAGCCCTGAGCAGGGAGCTTCGACGCGAACCGGGCCAGCCTGGGTCGGTCTGGATCTACGGGCAGACCGATCAGGGCATCCTGAAGGTGTGTGTGAGCGCACCCGTCGCAGGCAATAATCGTTTTGTGATCACGGTAGCCTGGCCGGACGGATGAGTTAGGGTGNAGCCATGTTGGTGACGTGGGACCAGACGGCCAACGCGATCTATCTCGCGATGGGTGAGACTGCTCAGTCCGCCTCCCGAACAGTGCAACTCGACTCAGGCACCCTAGTTGATGTTGATGGGTTCGATGTCGTCGTAGGCATCGAGATCATCAATCCATATCGCGCGCTCCCAACGAGCGACATCATGGCGATGCACATCCCCGCGACTGATCGATCGGCGCTGGAGCGCTACCTCAGGGGCCTGTCTGGTCAGTCAGCCGAGATCAGCTCAACCCCTGGCGGCTCGCCTCCATCGCTGATCCAGCGCGAGGGTCNCATCGCCGTCAGCTGACGCACGCAGGTCCGTCTACTCAGACAGCGGCCGATGATCGCCACCTGCAGGGGCCCAGGCTTCTTGGCTCTACTCGCCGAGGAAGGCGCTCAGCGCGTAGGTGCCGTGGCGGTCGAGGTTGCCGCGGGCGCGGTCGTAGCCGCGGGTGGTGCGGGGGTCGGCGTGGCGGGCGAAGTCCTGGGCGTCGCGCAGGCTCGCGCCGGCGTCGAGTAGGAGCGTGATGGCGGTGGCCCGCATCGAGTGCGGAGACAGCCGGGTCTGGGGCAGGCCGGCCCGGCGGCCAAGTTGGCGGACCTTGCGCCACACCGCCGGCCGGTCGAGGCGGCGGCCGGTCGACGTCGCGAACAGCGGACCGTCGGCGCGGCCGTCGAGGTAGACGTCGAGGGCGTGGCCGGTGGTTGGGGCGAGCACGATGACCGCGGCCTTCGCGCCCTTGCCGACCATGCGGATGATCCGGTGGCCGCGTTCGGTGTCGAGGTCGGTCACGTCCAGGCCGATCGCCTCGGACACCCGTAGCCCGTTGCGCAGCAGCAGTCCCATAAGCGCCTCGGTGCGCGGCCCGTCGGCGGCCGCCGCGGCGAGGAACCGGCGGGCCTCGTCGAGGGACATGCCGGGGGCCTGGTGCCGGTCGCCGGTCTTCGGCCGGCGGACCCGCGCGGCCGGCGAGGCGGTGATGACGCCCTCGTCCACCGCGTAGCTGTAGACCGACGCGACCGAGGACAGCTTCCGGGCGATCGTGGTGGAGGCCTGCCCGGCGGCTTCCAGCTCGCGGGCCCACCGGTCGAGGTGCTGGCGGCGGGCGGCGAGCGGATGGACGTCCCACCCGGCGCAGGCCCTCGTCCACTCGGCGACCCCGCGGCCGTACGCCTCCCGCGTCTTCGCCGCGAACCCGGAATCGAGCCAGAGCGCGACCAGCGGCGGCCACGGGTCCCCGCCGTCGGCCGGCATGAGCGCGCCCGGCTCGATGATCTCAGCAAGGGCGACGTCGGTGGACGGTGCGGCGGACTCGGGAATCATGATCCGAAGATACAACAGAATCACCGTTCTGTTGTATCCGTGAAGGACCCTGGCGGACCGGTCGTGACCGGGGTGTCCCTAGGCTCCGTGCATGGAGGGCACCGCGTTCATCGTCTCGATCATCTCTCTGCTGGTCGCGGTCGGCAGCGCGGTCTATGCCNGGCAGGTCGCCCGGATCGAGCGGGAACGCCGTCGCGACGAACGCCAGCCCACCTTCAGCGGCACGATCGAGATGGAGCCGGAGTCGGTAGGCGGGTGGTACTCCCACCTTCATCTGCGCCTCGAATCCCCGTGGCCGCTCACCCGCCTGACCGCCTCGGTCATCGAGGGCCACGGCGTCGAGTTCACCCCTGACCAGGACAGCATCGACCCGTCTTCGTCCGTCCCTCGCCTGCGGGTCCAGCACGGTGCGCTCCGTACCGGTGATCAGACGGACTGGCTGGTGCGCGTGCTCGAGGACCGGTCCGAGCGGATATGCCTGCGCGTGATCTGCGGGGACGACGCCCGGCGGCAGTGGGAGACCACGGTGTACGTCNCCNCCCCGCCGCAGCTGTCGCACCCGATGTTCGGGGCCTGGCGGTAGACCGCGCTCACCCAGCCGGCCGGTAGCAGGACGCCAGATACGCCTCGACATCCGCAGCCGAGACGTACACCCGTCGGCCGACCACCCAGCAGGGGATCGTGCGCTCGTCGGTGAGCCTGCGGGCCATCCGCTCGCTGATCGCCGGCCAGCGGTTCGGCACCTCGGTCCGCGGGACGAGATCCGCCGGGGCGGTCATCGTCGGTCCAGGCGGGCGACGGCGAGCTGACATCCGTCCTGGGCGAGCGTGGTGGCCAGCGGGCCGGTGGCGGTCAGCTCGAGGTAGTCGCCGGCGGCCAGGCGGACGATCGTGACGGCCAGCTCCAGTTCCGCGCCGTCGGCGGCCGGGCCGGTGGACGCGGACATGACGTCGGTGCCGTTGCGCCGATAGGTCGCCCGCCGGTCGGCCTCGCCGGCGGCGAACGTGACGATCCCGTAGACCGCGTACGCCCCGGCGGTGCGCACGGTGATCCGGGTCGGCTGGGCCGGATCCCACATCCCCTCGTCGTCCACCGCGGCGGCGCCGAACACGACCGGGCTGTCCCTGCCCGGGGTGAGGGTCTGCGTGGCGGTCGCACGGACGTGGCACACCCCGGCGGCGGGCAGGAGGGCGGCGAGGCCGCTGTCGATGCTGGTCATATCAGGCTCCGATCCACACGACGGTCAGGCTCGACCCGCCGTCCGCCACCGACGTCTGAATGGTGTTCCCGCTGTTCTGCCGGACGCGCAGCTCGACGTAGTCGCTCACGGCGAGCCGGGCGATGCGCGGTCCGACGGGCATGAACGGCTCGATGCCGGTCATCGCGGCCCGCTGGGTGATGGCCAGCGTGATCGGGTTCGCTTCGCCGCCGTTGACCATGAGTTTCGACGCGCGGAAGCCGGTGCCGTTGACGGCGAGAGCCGCCGTCCCGGCGATGAGATAGTTCCCCGGGGTCTTCACGACGTAGCGGGAGGTGTTTTCCTGGTCGGAGTGGCCGCCGTCCCGGTCGACCTCCTCGTTTTCCATGGCGATCGGATAGTCGGAGTCCGGGGGGATGTCGTGGGGCACGGTGTTGGTGAGCTGGCAGAACCCTCCTGCTCGGAACGACAGGAACGACAGCATCGTCGAGATCTTGTTCATTTCGACCGAGGTGAGGTACGGGTCAGGCCAGTCGGGTGGGCTGGGGATCGTGTGGGCCTTGGTTGGGCCCGACGGTGTCGTCATTTGTGCTCCAGAGGGTCAGCGGCGACCAAGCCGCCAAGCTTTCGAGATCTTCGTCTTCTTGTGGATCTTCACGTTGCCGACGCGCAACTTCGCCAGCTCGGGCGGGAGCTTCACCGGCTCCGGCTCGGGCGTGCGAGGAATGACCGCGAGGGCGTTCCACTGCCCGCCCGGCTTCGCTCGCGTAGCGCGGGCAGCCTGGCTCATCGGGAGCTTCAGCGCGACCGTGTCCGCCTCACGGGCCGGCGGCCGGCGGAGCGCCACCGTAGGCGCGTCCTGGACGGCCGGACGGGGCGGCGAGAGCGGGCGGAGCGTCTTCGGTGCCGACCGGGACGTCTCGCGGGGGAGGACTAGCGTCGGCGCGGCCCCGTGCAACGCCCGGCCGATGTCCGTGCGGGACAGGCGCATCGTCGGCGCATCCCCACCACCACGGTGCGCCCGGGGAGCGGCGTGGACGCTCGACGGGTCGTGACCGGCCAGCCGGCGAGTGCCGACTCCCGGGTGGCGGGAGCGGCCCTTGTGGCTGTTCAGCCCGCCCTTGCGCCGGCCCAACCAGATCAGGAACCCCTCCGGGTTGCGGATCTTCGGGTCGGCCATGACCTGAGCGCGCAACGGATCGGCGTGCTCGGCACGGGCACGGCCAGCCAGCTGGGCGATGGACAGCCCGGAGCCGCGGCGGGGGCCGAAGTCACCGGAGCCGTTGACGACGGCGGGGACGGCTTTCGGGCTGTGGCCGGGCAGTGTCGCCACGTCAGGCCGCCTCGTCAGGGTCGCCGCCGGCGAGGAGCTCGGAGAGGTCACCGCGGCCGAGCGCGGCGGCGATCTGGTCGGCGCTGGCCCCTTCCAGGTCGGCCGTCACCCACTGCACGCCGTCTTGGACGTCGATGGCCGGCGTGGCGCCGAACAGGTCGGCCAGCTCGCCGCGGCGCCGCGCGGCGTCGATCTCCGCGGCGTTCGCCGAGCCCAGCCACTCTGCGTCCCGCTGGACCACCGGGCGGGTGGCGCGCCGGGTGTCGGTCACGGCCGGTCCGGGGCGCCGAACTGGGAGCGCAGATAGCCGGCCGGGTCATCGACCAAAGCCCGCTGGAAGGGCTCGCAATGCTCGGCGAGGGGGTGGCCGGACCGCAGCTCCGGGTTGACCCCGGCGGTGGCGACGGCCTGGTGGATCACGAGGCCGGCGAGCTGTCCGGCGTCCGGACGGCCGATCCGCTGTCCGTCGAAGATCACCTCACCACCCGACTCGAGCCAGCTGAGGCCGGCGTCCTCGGCGCGGCCGGTCGCACCGGCGGGGACCTGCTCGGCGCGTAGCCGGGCACGCCACGCGTCGTGCAGCCGTCCGCGCTCGTCCACCGCCTTCAGCAGCGCGGCGAGAGCGTCGGTGGCGGTCTGGAGCAGATCGTGGAGACGTTCGGCATCGACGTGCGCGGCCCCGATCTCACCGGCGAGAGCCTCCAGCCGGGCGAGTCGCTCGGCGTTCGCTTCGGAGGCGAGCCGTGCGCGGGTCCGTTCGGCGCGGGCGGCGACCAGCCGGCCGAGGAGCCCCTCAGCTCGCGCCACGGACGCACCGTCGGGGGCCTGGTCGAGGTCGGCGAGCAGCGTCTCCGCCTCGGCGGGCGTGGCCATCAGGCGTCCTCACCGAGTTCGCGCCGGAGGACCGCGGTCAGCTCGTCGCTGTCGGCGGCGTCGGTCGAGGCGGCGGAGGGCAGCGGCAGCGTCCAGCCGGACGGCGCGCCTCCGAAGGCTCGGCGCAGTGCGAGCGCGACGAGCAGCTCGGGGTTGATCTGGTCCACGCGGCGTCCGCCCGCCCCGACGGCCCATCCGGAGACGGGGTCGGCGTGCCACACGCCAGCCGCGCCCCGTGGCCCAGCGGGGATCCCGCAGGCCCGCAGACCGGTGGCGGTCCGGCTGATGAAGGTCCGCCGGTCCTCGGCGATGCGACGTAGCCCGGCGACGGCCTGGCCGATGGCTTCGAGGTGTTCGACGACCCGGGCGGCGTCGCCGGGACGGTCGACGATCGACGCGACGAGCTCGTCTCGCCGGTCCCGGCGGACTGCTTCCCGCCGGGCTGCCTCGGCCTCGCTGCCGCGCAGCCGGGCGCGAGCCCGAGCGAACAGACCGAGCGCCTCAACGTCGTCGGGGTCGGCGTCGCCGGCGGCGGCCCGCTCGACGAGCGCCTGGGCGGCGGCGTGGGATGTCTCGGCGTCCCGCTGGTACTCGGCGAGCTCGGCCGCCGACATCGAGCTCAGATCAGGGGTAGGGGTGGGTGGTGCGGGGGTCATCGGCGTCTGGCTCCTCGAGGATCCACACCCCGCCCGACCGTCGAGCGGGGATCACGCCCCGCCGGGCCAGCCTGCGGACGTAGGACTCGGTGCAGCCCATCCGGCCGGCCATCTCGGTGACGCTGACCCCACGCTGCACGGTGGGCTGGCCGCTGGTACCGATGTCGGTACCGGNATGCTCCCGGGACGCGGCGCGGCCGAGCTGGTCGAGCAGGGCGACCACACCGTCGGATCGCGGGAGCCCTCCGTCCCGGTGAGCGCGGGCGGTCAGGCCCTCGGCGAGCAGCGCCCGCACCGCACCGGCCAGGGATGCCGGCACGATCACGGCGCCGCCGAACGCCTGTTCCCTTCGGACGAGCGCCTCGGTGAGGAGCGCGGCCGGGCCCCACGCTGCCGGCGGGTCAGCGCCGAGCAGGTCGCGGACCCGCCGCAGCCTGTCGAGGTCGGCCTCGGCGATCGCGGCGGCGAAGGCGACGACCGGCCGGGCGGGAAGCTCGCACAGATGCCGGTCGAGCGCGTCGATCACCCGCGGATCCAAGGCCCCCCACAGCCGCGCCCGCACCGCCGCGATGGCCCGCTCGTACCGTGCGACGCGGCGGGCGACGGCGTCGAGGTCCACCAGGCCGAGTGCGGCCACGTCCAGGCCGCCACCGGCGTCAGCCATCAGCGTCCCGTCGCCGCTCGGCCTCCATCACGATTCCGGCCACCACGTCAGAGAGCCACGTCTCCGCGGCGTCCGGGTCTTCCGTGGACCACTCGTCCAGGATCTCCGCTGTGAACCTGGCGAGGGTCATGACCATCGCGGCGACCTGTACGCCGGACTCCTCGGACGCAAGTCCGCACTGCTCGCCGAGGTCCCGAACGATCCTGAAGAACGTACGTTCGAGGTCGGCCGGGGGCATGTGCCGGGCCGTCCCCACCAGCTCGGCCGCCCGCAGCGTTGCGGCGACCACGTCCCCCGCATGCTCGCCGCGGCCAGTCACGAGGCGTCCGGCAGGTTCGCGGCAGCGACGTCCAGCGCGCGGGCAAGATCCCCCAGCATCGACCGGGCCTCGGCCGCGCCGTCGCTGGCGGGGACGGAGGACAGCCGCAGGATGCTCGCCGACAGGCTCGACACCGCCGAGCACAAGTCGCGCGCTGCGCCCGGGGTGATCCGCGCGAGAGGCGTCTCGACCGCGTTGCCCTCCTTGTCCGAGAACACCGCGGTGTAGGGGCCGCTGATCTGGGAGACGAGCTCAGCCGCCTTGTCGATCATCTCGGATACCAGTGCGGTGCGCCGTGAGGCAGCATCCGCGACTACCGCCGCGGTGGCCTCCTTCGTGGCGNCACGGTCGAACTCCAGCCCCAGACCCTTAGCGATCTTGCTGANGGTGGNGGGCGAGCGGCCGATCTCCCGGGCGATCGCGTTCCGGCTGAACCCCCGGGCGTGCAGCTCCCGCACGGCGTCCTCGTCCTCCGGGCCCACGACGCGCAACCGGGTCACGCTGACCTCCCCGACATCGCACGCAGCCACTCATCGACGGCGCTCATGGACGCGGCGCCGTCGTCGACGGCCTCCAACCTGGAGATCACCGACGACAGCCGATCCGAGGCGGTCGCGAGGGCCTGGACGTCGCGGGCAGGAAGCACCGTCACCGAGCTCTCCACGATCTCGCCGTCCTTGGTCTCACCGTGGGCCAGCGGCTGGCGGGCACCCAGCCGGGACAGCACCTCGCCGAGCCGCTGGTACGTCGCAGTGAGGATCTCCGCGCGGCGTGCGGCAGCATCCACCACGGCCGCACGGGTAGCCGCGCGGGTGGCGGCTCGATCGAACTCCAGACCGAGCGTCTGAGCGAGCTTCGAGACTGTCGACGGAGACCGGCCCAGCCGCTCGGCGATCTTGTTGCGGCTCAAGCCCTCGGCGTGCAACGCGCGCACCTGCTCGGCCTCGCCGTCCGCGACCGGTCGCAGATGGGCGCGGCCTAGTCGGCCACTACTTTCCGTACTCATTTTCGGGACATGCTCCTATCGAACAGGTGTTTCATACGTTAGCCCTCCGCCTGCCGGTGACAGACCGTGGCACTGTCAGCCTCGCGCGCGTGCGCGAGCGACCGGACGCCCGCCACCGTCTCCCGTGTCGGGGTGTGGCACGGTGGCCGGATGACGGGGGATGTGTGGGATGGCGACGGGGAAGACTGGGCCGCAGAGGAAGAGGAGGAGGCGCCAGGCCCGCGGGTGCGGCGGTACGACGTGGCGCGCGAGCCGGGNGGGGNGGTTCCGCGGCGGCTCAGTGATCTCGGGATCCGGGTATTCACGTCGGAGGGTAACGACGAGTTCGTCGCCTGCTTCATTCCGACGATCTTGTATCCGGGGGATGCGGATTACGAGGCGTACGACCGGGATCTGCCGCCCGAGGTCGTGGCCGAAGCGTTGCCGGAGCGTCGGGCGCGACGCTGGCGGGGTCGTGGCAGGCCACGGTGAGCTGCTGCTGGTCCTCTCGGGCTGGTGGGGATGGGGTCGGGCGGGGTGATGGCCGCGCCCGGCGCGACGGATGGCGTGCTACTAAGCGGGGCGGGGCAGCTCAGTGACGGTCAGCANGCGGTAGGCGAGATCGTCCNCAGTGGTGCTCCAGCCGACGATGACGCCTTCCATCTGCATCAACAGGTCGAAGATCAGCGGGGACGGGAAGCCGTTCAGCGCGGCGGAGGGGAAGAGATCCCTGGCGAGGGTGTCTTTCTCGCTTTGCAGGAGGCGGCGGAGCCAGTTGGCTGCCGCGTCCTGCTCGGCCTGGGTGGGTGGTGCCATGTCGGCGCGGTCGTCCACAGCGCGGGCAGCGAGCCCTTTCAGGGTCCGGTAGATCTTCCGGCCGTGGTCGTTTTGCATGCTCGCGGGGATCATGTGGGGGTCGTCCTCTCGGGTCGGGTGGGGTGTCGTCAGGTCGGGTCACCGGCTGGTCCTACTGGTCGTGTTCAGGGGGTCACCGGAGGATCGGGGCCGGGTCTTGCCCGGGTTCCGCTGGCGTTTGAGTACGTGGGTGAAGCCGCCTGTGGCGACGGCATGCCGGGCGAGTACCGCGCTGATCTCGCATGCGGTGTTGACGTCGAGGTCGTCGAGGTCGTGCGGGCCGAGCTGTTCCCACAGGGCGGCGGCGTGGGTCGTGGTCTCGATGATCTGCGCGATCAGATCGGTGTCCCCACTGGCGGGGACGTAACTACCGGCGTAGTGGTCGACGGGGCGGACGCAGTGCGGCCACTGCGCGCAGCTCGGGAGGTCGGCGTCGGGGCCGCGGCGCTTCGCCGTGCGCACCGGGGGGAGACCGAGGGCGGCACCGATCTCGTTGGCCCGGTCGCGGAAGGCGGGCCCGTGCCCGTGGTATCCGCGGTCGGTGCGGCCAGCGACCTCGTGTTGCCACTGGTGGATGCTCTCGTGTAGTAGGACGTCGGCAACGAACCGGCGGCGCGTCGTCTCGTCTGCGTCGCGCAGGTGCGGGTGTGTCCCTGCCAGCAGGGACGGCCGGATCATGATCTGACCGCGCCCGCCGAGTCCCCCGCGGGCGGCGAACTGGCCGTAGCGCCGGGGCACTGACGGCTCGTCCAGGAGGATGTACGGCGGCGCCATCGCCCCGCCGTAGTAGCGGACGTTGTACGTCGCCCAGAGCTCGTGCAACTGCTTGAGATCATCCCGGCCGGCGGCGAGGGCGGCGGTTGCCCGCCGGTGCGCCACCTCTGTCTCCGTCAGCGGGGACGGTCCAGGGGCGGCCGTCACGGTGCCGGCCGGGCGTTCGGGCAGCCACCGGCGTGGCGGGCGAGCAGGGCACCGTGCGGGCCGGGCTCGGCAGGGGTCCGGCAGGACGGGCAGGTCCAGGCGGTGGGCGAGCGCAAGCCCGCCCACGGGGCACGTGCCTCGGCACTGGGCGTGCCGTCGGGTCGGGCGTGGCCGGTCCACTCCCGGGCGGGCCGAGGGGCGCTCATGCTGCGGCCTGGGTGGGGTCGAGGGTGGGCACGGCGGCGGTGCCGAGGGCACCGTGGTGCCGGCCGCCGCACGGGCATGTGCAGGTCCGGGGCGGGCTGACGGCGAGCAGGCATCCGGGTGCGCATCCGCCGGTGTCGATCAGGGTGCGGGCGGTGGGCGCTCCGTGGGCCGGCGACGCGCCGGGGGTGANGGTGGGCATGGTGGGGGCGCCTCCAAGTCGGTTGATCTTGCGGTCGTGCCGGGCTGCGAGTCCGGCGGTGCGGGCGGCCTGCTTTGCGAGGTCTTCAGCCCGGCGGGCGTTGGCGCGTTTCCGGGCGTCGGTGATGCGGGCGGCGACCCGGTCCTCGGTCTCCTTGTCGATCTCGGCCAAGTCGTTATCGGTGATCACTTTCGGCCCTT
Source organism: Frankia sp. CpI1-P (assembly GCF_001421075.1). Taxonomy (NCBI): domain Bacteria; kingdom Bacillati; phylum Actinomycetota; class Actinomycetes; order Frankiales; family Frankiaceae; genus Frankia; species Frankia sp. CpI1-P. The sequence goes on from NZ_LJJX01000014.1 coordinate 132,865, forward strand.
CAGGGGTGGCCACGAGGGGGGGACATTCAGGGGTGGCGGCCACCCCTGGGCCTGACGCGCGGTGTCCCGCGGGTGAGCTGTAGTCCTGTGACCTGGGGTTTTCTGTGAGCAAGGAACCGGAAATCTGCTGACAGGGGGGACAGCGTCCCCACCTGCCCCCCCTGGAATTTCAGGTCGGGACACGGCGGTACTTTCTTCCCTGTTGACCTTGGTAGACGACCGTTTCGATCTCGATCTGTCCTGCCTCGGCGAGCCGCCCCACGGCGTCGTCCAGGTAGTCGCGGTACCGCCGCGCGGCCGATCGCAGATCGGACTGCGACACCCACCCGTCCGCCCGGTGAAGGCATCGCATGATCGCCGCGCATGCCTTCTTCGTCTGGGCGCCGTCGGTCCGGTCGGCGACGATGACGGCCCGCTCGGCGTCCGCCTCGGCGCGGGCCCGGTTCCGTTCGGCGGCGGCCCGGCGCAGCGTGTCCACTACGGATTGCCGGGTCCGGTCCGAGATGTCCATCAGCGTCCCGGCCAACCGCCAGTCCTCGGCGGTGACGCGGGCGTGCCCGTCGAGCAGACCGAGCGCGGCGGCGACCTTCAGCCGGCACAGCAGGGCGTGCCCGTCGAGTGCCTCGGCGTCCCCCCGCTGGCGCCGGCGGTGTGCCTCCCGGATCGTGACGATGGCCTCGGCGCACACGTCGAGAACACGCAGCCGGCCCGGGTGGAACTCGACGTCGTCCGGCCAGCCGGGCAGGTCCCACTCCCACGGTTTCGGTTCGGCCGGCATCTCGTCGGGCATCGCGGGGTCGGTGCCGGGCAGCCACACGAACCGTTGCGGGGTGCCCCCGGCGGCCTCGGCCTCGTTGAGCAGGACGTCCGCCCGACCGGGCTGCACCCCGACGACCAGGCCGAGGCGGTAGGCGTGCGGGGCGACCTTCAGCCGGCGGGTGGCATCGGCGTTGTTAAAACCGACTTCTTCGCCGACCCATCCGCTTCGCAGGACAGAGAGGATCGTTGCGCCGGTACGGCCCTTGACCGCGCCGAGCTGGTCGACCTCGTGAATCTCGATGACGGCGGACGTCTCGTCCTGAACGATGTCCTCGGCGTCCTTGTCGTAGTGCACGAAGGTCTTGACCAGACCCTCGCCAGTCCCGACCGGCCAGACGTTGACGTCGCCGACGTCGCAGGCGTCGCGGGCCGCGCCCATCGCCGCGCCCTTACCGCCACCCGAGGGAGCCACGACCGCGAGGAACAGGTTCAGGCTCGCGTGGCTGCCGATGGTGGCCGGCAGGACGTACTCCGGCGGTACCTGCGACAGCACCCGCACCAGGGCCACACCGAGGACAGCCCATGGCGACGCCATCCGCGCACGGGCGAACTCGCGCACATGGGCCAGGCACGGCCGGGCAAACCAGAACGACTCATCGTCGACCGCGGCGGGCCCGGCCAGGCCGCGGGCGACGGTTCGAGACAGCTCGGTGGTGGTCCACCCGATCACCTCGGCCACGTCGGCATCCGGGCTGTCGAGGTAGCCCAGCGCCGACAGGAACGTCTCCCGGGTGCGACGCCGGTCGGCGGCGTCGGCGACCTGGCGGGCGTACCAGCCGACGTTGCCCACGGTCGCGGCGACCTCGACGCACTCGACGAGGTAGACCACCTGCATCCCGTAGGCCGCGCTCGAGGTCTCCACCTCCGACCGGCGCAGCATCTCGGTCCACACGGGCAGCGGGTCCGTGAGCAGACCGTCCGACCGCAGGTCGCACGACACCCGGAACGCCAGGCCATGCGCNGACCGGTGGAAGTCCTCGGCGGTCAGCGTCGCGGCGAGGTCTACCGCGGTCTCCAGGTCGCCGGACATCATCGCCCCGACGACCACCCGCTCAGCGAGGATCAGATCATCACCGACGTCCGCCCGGATCGGGCTTACGGTCACTCGCCCACCCGCCGCATCCGCGCGGCCTCGCCCCGCCGGCGAGCGTCGAGGTGCTCCCGCTCGGCATCCAGGGTGCGCAGCCGGCCGCCGCAGACGCGGCGGAGCTGAGCGCGGAGTTCTTCGATGGGGTCGGTGGCCGGGTGGTCGGGGGTGTCGGCGGTATCGTCACGCCGACCGATGACGGGTATCTTCACAGGTAGTCCTGATCGTGTGATGGCGGGCGGGATCTCAGACCTGGCGGGTCTGTGGGGNGGGCGGAGCCGGCGCTGGGGAGCGTCGGCTTTGTCATTTCCGGGGCTAGTCAGGCCGCCTCTGCGGCAGGAGCCTCGGGGGCGGTGGTGCGGCGACGGCCCTTGCCGGCCTGGCCGCCGAGCCGNCCAACGGTGGCCATCCACTTCGTCCGGCATCTGCTCGCCAGCAGGGTGCGGGTGTCCTCGTCGAGATCGCCCGCAGGGTCGAGCGCATCCGCCCAGTACCGCAGCGTTGCCGGGCCACGTACCGGGTTGTCGATCTCTGCCATGACCCCACCGTGCGCCGGGTAGCTGTCGCGCGAACGCTGCCAGCGTTCGCGCGACAGCCAATTTCAAGATCGGCGGAGTTCGCGGCGGAGGGTGCGGAGGTCGTCACCGATCCGCTGGCGGGTCGCCACACCGGTCGCGCTGTCGCCGTAGGCGGCCAGCGGCAGACGGTCCAGGCCGAGCGCGGCCCGCTCCTGCTGGAGCGCGGCGGCCTGCGGGGACAGCCGACTACCCGACTCGATCTTGAATTCGGCGGCGGTGACCTCGGGCCAGCGGCGCAGTACCGGGCGGAGAGCGTCCCGGCGGAGTTCGGCGCCGCGCTGCTGCGCGCCCGGACGACGCTGTCCCCCACCGGCGTACGGCAGGACGTGCGGGGCCGGACGGCCTATGCGCGNGCGAGCCCGTGCCTCGACTCGGCGCCGCAGCACCGCGGCCTCCCGCTCGGCCTCCCCGCGGACCCCGGGGCGGTACCGGACAACNAGTCCGGACGGGTTCACCGCGTAGGGCGTCATCGGCTGGAGGGCCTCAGCAAGGAGCCGCGCAGGCTGCCATGGGTCGACGTCCGCAGCGAGCAGAGCCGCGAGGGTGATCCGGTCCCCGGGCCAGGACGGCTCGATGGGCGCGCCGAGGCGGGCGAGCGTCGCGGCCACATCGTCCGCCAGGCAGATCAGCCCCGCAAGCTCGTCGACCGCGGACCGGCGAGCGTCCATGCTCATCCAGCGCCACGGCCACAGGTTGCCGACAAGAGATCCATCCGGGGCGATCAGACCGACGCGATACAGCGGGGCCAGCAGGGGCACCGTCAGGGCCGGATGGCCGAGCAAACTCCCTACCGTCGCGAGGTCCAGGAGCGGGCGGGCCTCGCTGATCACGTAGGGCGTCAGCCGGTAGCCCACCCACGAGACTGCGGTGGCGAGGGCGGACTCGACCGGGTGGCGCGGCCGGGCGGCCACGACCACCCGGGGCACGGCCGGGCGGTCGACCCACCCGGCCGTGGCCACGACGCCAGGGTCAGCGGGGGTCGGGGTCATGCCGACGCCCGGCCGGCGCAGTAGGGCGCGCGTTCCCGCTCGGCCCGCTCTTGCTCCGCCAACCATCGGTCGACTTCGCTACGCCGGTACACCACGGTCCCGCCGACCCGGAAGCCGAGCGGACCGAACCCCCGGTGACGCCATTGCCTAAGCGTGCCGACAGGCACCTTGATCAATCGGCTGAGTTCGCTGGTCCGCAGCATCTCGTCGTCGCTCACCGACTTGGCCCTCCAGCCCTTCGTACGGGTGACTTCTCACCCGATCCAGGCCAGTCATACACGCGTTCGATTGGTTCTGTCCAGCGGGTGGAGCTTCACCCGCTCGACCCTGGTACGTTCGGCCTGTGACTCCCGAAGATCCGGCCGATCCGCCTCGGGCTACGGTCGATTCGCTACGCACTGTGATCGGTGGTGCGGCTGCAAGGATTCGACGAGAGGCTGGTCGCAGGCAGCAGGACGTGTCCGACGCGGCTCGGCTTTGCGGACTCGCTTGGGATCGGTCGAGGATTGCCGCGCTGGAGCGCGGAGCGAAATCAATCAGCATTGAAGAGCTTGTTGTTCTGCCGTTTGTACTTGGTGTGGCCTGCGAGCGCCAAGTCACCGTGTCAGAGCTACTCGACTCGCCGGATCTTGTGGCGTTGACCCCTCAGATCCACGGATCGGCGCGAGATATAGCGGACATCCTTGCCGGGGAGACGCCGGAGGACATNATCGTGCCCTCTCGCGTCGCGGACGCTATTGGGCGCGGTACCTGGGATTTCGGCCGAATAGCCGGCCCGCCACCTGTACCGAGTGACCCGGGAGCACATTCCTTCACAGATCTCCCGCTGAGCCCCGAATTGGCGGGCGGGGCCGATGAAGAAATCGATGCCCAAGTAAGGGAGCCGATCCGGAACCTCGCGGCGCGGACGATCTTAGAGGCGATGCCAGTTGCTCGCCGTGCCTTCGAACTGGGGCTGTGGCCGCGCGGTGGCACTGTCGGCGACGTCACTCGCTGGGCGTGGCTAGGTGGCGAGACCGAGGAACTAGCGGGACGCCGACTCGGTGAACCGCCGGCAATCATCGTGGCGCTATCGCTCGCGTTGTGGGGTCGGACCCTGTCCGCTGAACGGGACCATATCCTGAGTGAAAAGAGTGTCCCGAGCGCGGCGACACGCGATACGGTCCGCTCCGTACGTGGGAGAATAACCCGAAACTTGCTGAATCAGCTTTCTGGCGATATTCGGTTGCGTGAGCTTGCTGGAGAAAACAGGGAAATTGAAAAAGCTACTGGCAGGGGCGCGGCCTTCGTCGCGCTTGTTGCCCGGGATCTCTGGGGTAATTCGTTGGCCAATGAGCGGGACCGGCTTGTGGCTGAAAGCGAACCCGACGCGAGCCCGGACCGGCGGCGCGAGCTACGCGAGCGGGTCACCCGTCAGCTTGTCGACCAGGTGACCGAGGAGATCCGACGACGGGAGACCGGGGGCGATGGCCAGCGTCAAGAAGAGGCCGGACGGTAAGTGGCGTGCGCGCTACTACGACGCGGCCGGCAAGGAGCACTCGCGGCACTTCGCCCGGAAAACCGATGCCTCGCGCTGGGCCGCCGACCAGGAGTCCGCGGTGCAGCGTGGCGTGCACGTCGACCCGCGCGCAGGCCGCGAAACCGTGAAGGCGTTCGCTGAACGCTGGCGAACGGCCCAGGTGCAGCATCGGCCGCGTACTGCCCGCCAGGTCGAGATCGTNATGCGGGTGCACACGTATCCGACGCTCGGCGATCACAGAATGTCGGCGGTCAGCCGCACCGCGGTGCAGGCGCTCGTGACGTCCTGGGCCTCGACGGCGGCGCCCCGGACGGTCGTGATGCGGTTCGCCTTCCTGCGGGCGATGTTCGCCAGCGCGGTAGACGACGGGGTGATCGGCAGGAGCCCGTGTGTCCGGATCAAGCTGCCGGAGATCGTGAAAGAAGCGGTCGTGCCGCTAACCGTCGAGCAGGTGCGGGCGCTGCACGATGCGATCGCTAAGGCGTACCGGCCGGCCATCCTCGTCGGGGCCGGATGCGGCCTGCGGATCAGTGAGGTCCTGGGGCTGACCGAGNCGGCGGTCCGGCATCTCGCGCGTGACCTCGACGTCCGGTGGCAGCTCTCCGAGGCGCCCCCCTGGAAGCTGCTGCCCGTCAAGACTACGAACGGTGTCCGTGAGGTACCCGCGCCGGCGTTCGTGCTCGACGCGCTGTCAACGCTGACCGCGGGGGAGATGCTGGGGACCCTGCTGCACCGCGGCGACGAGCAGTGGGAGCCGATCTCCGCGCGCATGGTGCACCTCGCGTTCGCGGACGCCGTCGAAGTCGTGAACCGGGCGGCCGAGCGGCGCAAACGCGATCGGAAGGCCCGGCGGACGACCGCACCGGAGCTTCCGTCCGTGCCGACCGGCACGACCTTTCATGATCTCCGCCATCACTATGCGTCGACCCTGATCGATGGCGGGGAGTCCGTGACGGTGGTCGCGGCCCGGCTCGGCAACGACCCGGCCGAGACACTGAGGACATACAGCCACTTGTTCCCGGACTCGGCGGAGCGGACGCGTCGGATCGTGGATGCAGCGTGGGCGCCGGCGGACCCGCAAGATCAAGCGGACGGATNNCGGACCGTGGGGGAGTAGGTAAGCCGCTGACCAGGCAGAATGTGGCCGTAGCGGTCAACGGCCAGTTCACCGTCGTCATCGACCAGTTCCGCNCGGACCGAACCCAGCCCTGACCAGCCCTTGCACTGCTTCCTGGAGCAAGAAATCCGAAGATCTGCATCATCGAGATCGGTGNTCTCGCCCAGGATGGCGAAGACGGCCGGTACGAGCTGACCACGCGGAGGCGCCCACCAGGGCCGTTCGTGCCTGCGCGATGTCAGGCTGATCCGAGGATGACCGTGGCCGAGACGGTGCGGAAGACGCCTGACTTTCGTCGGCATGCCTGGGTACACCCTGGTCAGCCCGGCTGCCGGACGGCGGCTGGGGTCAGGGGCACAGCGTTGGAGGTAGGTGGAGGTAACGGACATGCCGTTCGTCAACGTGAAAGTGATCGAAGGCGTATTCACCCCCCAGCAGAAGCAGGAGATGATCGCCAAGTTGACCGAGGTCATGGTCGGCATCGAGGGCGAGGCGACGCGATCAGTGACCCATGTCGTCGTCGAGGAGGTTCGTAGCGGGGACTGGGGCATCGGAGGACGGTGCCTGACCACCGAGGACGTGCAGAAACTCCAGGCCAGCGAGAGCACCTGAGGAGTCGAAGCCGAAGCCGCCGACTACTCNCCGAGGAAATCGGCAGCGCATCCTCCTGCTGACACAACGGGTGGACCTGAAGGTCGATCGAGGCGGTGNGGCCCTGGCTTGCGGCCCGGTCGGTCAACTCGCGCAACAGCCGCGACTTGCCGATGCCGCCGACACCCGTGGCATTGAAGACGCGCGGTCCCGCGCCGATGCGCGTCATGTCCTCGGCGAAAGCCGCCAGTATCGGTTCGCGGTCGACGAAAGGACGCTGCAGAGCCGCCACCCGGCGAAAACGTGGCGCTGGCGCCATGTAAATTTCCGGCCATCACAGACCGCAATGCCACCGAGGACGATGAAAAATCATAGTCGTGGTCGGCATGCCGGTTGATTCCCCTGCTCGACCGGTCCCGATCGCCGCGGGCTCCCCCGTCGTCCGCGCAGCAACGGCCCATCGCCCGGCGGTCGTATGTCCAGGAGTGTGAGCAACACGCAGCGCAACGAATATATCACTCAGATAACGGCGTAGTGGCTCCGTGTGATTACTCTTCGTGGCCAACGGGTGTCGATGACGGCACCCATGGTTCTGAGGAGCGGACATGTTTCGTCGAGGACGGCTGGGGATGGGGGCGGTGGCGCTGGCCGCCGCCGGCATCGTGGCCCTGCCGGCAGNGGCCACCGCGGCCCCCGCATGGGGGACGCCCTCCAGGCAGCACCTAGCCGTCGCGGGGCCTGGCACCGAATGGTCCTGGGGTTACAACGGACTCGGGCAGCTGGGCAACGGCACCACCACGAACAGCGCGGTACCCGTCCGGGTCAGCGGCCTGACCGACGTGGTCGGCGTCGCCGCGGGCAGGTACGCCGGGTACGCGGTGCGCCGGGACGGCACCGCCTGGTCCTGGGGCTATAACGCCTACGGGCAGCTTGGCAACGGCACCATCACGAACAGCAGGGTGCCCGTCCGGATCAGCGGCCTGTCCCGGGTCGTCGCCCTCGCCGGCGGCGCCGCCAACGGGTATGCGCTGCGCCAGGATGGCACCGTCTGGTCCTGGGGCTACAACAACTACGGGCAGCTTGGCAACGGCACGACCACCAACAGCCGGGTGCCCGTCCGGGTTCGCGGCCTGTCCCGGGTCATCGCCATCGCCAGCGGGGGCCTGACCGGGTATGCGCTGCGCCAGGACGGCACCGTCTGGTCCTGGGGCTACAACGACGAGGGGCAGCTCGGCAACGGCACCACCGCCAACAGCCCGATACCCGTCCGGGTCAGTGGCCTCAGCGGGGTGACCGCAATCGCCGGCGGCCGGGAGACCGGGTACGCGCTGCGCCAGGACGGCACCGTCGGGGCCTGGGGCGCGAACGACGAAGGGCAGCTGGGCAACGGCACCACCGTGTCCAGCACGGTACCCGTCGCGATCCGCAACCTCTCGGAGGTGACCGCCATCGCCGCCAGCAGCGAGGGCAACAGCGGGTACGCGCTGCGCGGGGACGGCACCGCCTGGGCCTGGGGCCTCAACAACACCGGGCAGCTTGGCAACGGCACCGACGACACCTCCCTGGTACCCGTCCAGGTCAGCGGCAGCACCGGCCTCGTCGGGGTCACCGCGATCTCCGCGGGCAGCTTCAGCGGGTACGCGCTGCGCGCGGACGGCACCGTGTGGGCGTGGGGCAGCAACTTCTTCGGGCAGCTGGGCCACAGCACCACTCCCCCCTACAGCCTGCTTCCCGTCCAGGTCAGCGGCGTCGCCGGGGCGGAAGCCATCGCTGGTGGTGGCTTCAGCGGGTACACGCTCGTCAACACCTTGATCAGGTGACCGGGCCCGACCGCCAGGTCGATGACGGGCGGGGAACCTGACCCCGCCCGATCCCCGCGGCCCCGGCCCGACATCCTCGTCGACCGGGGCCGCGGCACGTCCCCCAACCGCGGCGTCACCAGCGCCGCGGCATCACCCCGGCGAGCCGGCCCGGCACGGTGCGCATGGTGTGCGCGCCCGCGGGAAGGTGTCCCCACACGTCGGGCGTTGCGCTGGACGTGCGCCGCGGGGTCGGCCGAGCCGTGACCCCTCGCCGCTCCACACCCCTGGCCCCGCCGAGACCAAGACCCACTGGGAGACTCACGATGATCCCCGCCCACGGCTACACCGCCTTCTTCAGGCCCAGCTCCGAAGGCGGTGACAAGAACATCGTGGGCGGGCTGNCCGCCAGCACGCGTGACGGGGAGAAGCTCGTCTGCCAGGTGCCGGTCGTCGCCTGGGGCAACAACGGCGAGGCCCTGGTTGCGGACATGGCAGACGGTTGTCTACGCAGTGTCCGGGGCGCCGAAGGGTTCATCCGCCTCACCCGGGCCGCGAGCGAGACGGTCGGCCACGGTGAATCCCGGTCGCCTGCCTGATCGCGCTTGCGGCGAGTGGTGATGTGACGAAATCCACGCCGGATCTGGAGCTGGAGTCGAAGTCGGAGCCGGAGCCGGATTTCGGTCGGCATTGGCAGCCAGCGATGCTCGATAAGTTCGGCTGAATGCCTCCGCCGGGCAATCCTGTCGCGCCATAATGACCGGCAGACGGTTCCCTGTCGGCCTGCCCTGTTTCCGTAGGGGCTGGTTCCCGGTCCGACTCGGCTCGCCCCACCTCACCAGCGTCTTCGCTATGTAGGCATGTCAGCCGGGCGGACTCCGCCCCCTCCCTGCACCGAGGCCACCGCATGAGTCAGCTCTGTCCCACCGGCGTGCCCAGACCCGATTTCGGGATCAGCATTCCCCAACGGGTGCATCCCGCGGCCGACCGCATCGGCGAACATCTCCTGGCCTGGGCCGCCGGGTTCGGGCTGGCCGTCGACGATGCCGCACGTGCCCGGTTGGACGCCGCCGGATTCCACCTGGCGGCCGCCCGGATCCTGCCCGATGCCGAGCAGGCCGACGTCGAGCTCTTCGCCCAGTGGGCGGTGTGGCTGTTCCACCTCGATGACGAGCAGGACGAAGGGCCCATGGGCCGCGACGCCGCGATCGTGCGCGAGACCTACGCCTCGATCACCTCGATCACCTCGACGGCCGAAGGGCAGCCCGCGCCCGCCGGCGCCCCCGCGTCGGTGACGGCCCTGGCCGACCTGTGGCCCCGCACCGCCCGGGGAATGTCCGCGCCGTGGCGTCGCCGCATCCGTCAGCACATCCACGACCACCGCGACGCCTTCCTCACCCAGATCGCCCACCGGCAGAACGGCACGGTGGCGACCCCCGAGGAATACCCGACGCTGCGCCGGAACGACAACGCCATGTTCATGTACGACCTGGTGGAAGTCGCCTACCGGACGGAAATCCCCCCGGACCTCGCGGCGACGAAGAGCTGGACCGAGCTGTGTGCCGCGTCGAGTGACATCATCGCGTGGACCAACGACGTGGTATCCCTGCCGCGGGAAGCCGCCCTCGGGGAGACCACCAACTACGTCATNGTTCTCCAGCGCGCCACGGGCTGCGACGAACGCACCGCCCTCGAACAGGTCCACCTGTACATCACCCGACGGCTGCGCGCTCTCGACGACGCCCAACGCGCCTTCCTCGTCGACGCGCAGAGCCTGGCGCCGACGGCGCACTGTGACCGGCTGCATCCAGACCGGCTGGACCGGGTCGTCCGCACCGTCTGCGACATGCCGGGAGCACACCTGGCCTGGATGTTCACCTCCGGCCGCCACCGGTAGCGGTCTGCGCCCCGCTACCGCCGACACCTCCCCGCGGGCGCAACCGATCGCCCTCGGCCGCCGTGATCCAGAAGGGCGGTCGGGATGGCGTCGCTCGATGCCGGGCGGCCGAGGCCGGGCGGGTCCGGCGCCGGCGGCGAGGAATCGCCGAACGACGTGTCGCCGGGGCCGCATCGCGGCCGAACGCGTCGCACTGGCCCGAACGTGCCGCCCCGAAGCCGTTTTCGGGCTACTACGCGGGGGCCTGCCTGCTGGTGTCGTTGCTGATCCACGTATTGATGGAGGAGACCTCACCAGTCGGGGCTTGAAGATCGGGGCTGACAATGCGTGTGTTGCTGGTCGAGGACGACCACGGCGTCGGCGGCGCGATCAAGGATGTCCTGGATGCGCGCGGCCACCCGGTCGAGTGGGTGACCCGGGGGGCGGACGCCCTGCTCCGTCATCGCAACGCCGACCTGCTGCTCCTTGACCTCGGGCTGCCGGACATCAGCGGGCTGGAGGTGCTGCGTCGCCTGCGCCGGCTCGCCGCGACCCCGGTCCTCGTCCTGACCGCGATGGGCACCCACGAGCGCGACATCGTGCGGGGCCTGCGCCTCGGCGCCGACGATTATCTGATCAAGCCGGTGCGGATGGACGAGCTGCTAGCCCGGATGGAGGCCATCCTGCGCCGCACCGAGCGCGGCGGTGCCACCCCGGTCGGGCGGGTGCAGGTGAACGACATCGCCATCGACCTCGACACCCATCTGGTGACGGTCGCCGGCGAGGAGGTCGTGCTGACGCGGATCGAGTTCGAGATCCTGGCCGTGCTCGCCCGCAAGGCGGGCGCGGCCGTCAGCCGCGAGCAGTTGCTCGACGAGGTGTGGGGCGACGCCTACGTGGCGGTGTCGCGGACGTTCGACGTGCACCTGTCGAAGCTGCGCAAGAAGCTTGGCCGGCCGAGCCCGCTGCACAACATCCGCGGCTTCGGCTACCGGCTGGGCGACTGAGATGCGCCGACGGCTGCTGATCGTCCTCATCGTGGCCGGTCTCGGCGCGCTCGCCGCGTTCGCCGTCCCGCTGCTCTACACCACCTCGGCGGAACGCTCCGACCGGTTCGTCAGCCGGCGCACCGCCGACATCAACCGGTTCGCCGAGCTCGCGCTCACCGGCTCCGACCAGCTCGAACCGGAGATCGATGCGCATGCCGACCTCTATGGCGACGCCGTGGCCGTCGTCGACGCGGCGGGCCGGCCGATCGTCTCGCGCGGCGACCTCGGTGATCTCGGCGGCGGCGGGCAGGTCGCGCAGGCGATCGACGCGGCGCTGCGCAACCAGCGCCAGGCCAGCCTGCCCGATATCCGGCCCTGGTCGTCCGGGCGGGTGCTGTTCGCCCGCCCGGTGGGCAACGGCGTCGAGGTGAGCGGCGCGGTGGTGCTGGTGTCGAGCCGGGGCCGTGCCGCGGCGGACGTCGGGCGGGTATGGGGGCACGTCCTGCTCGGCGTGCTCGCCGTCGCCGCGGTGTTCGCGACGGTGATCCTGCTGATCGTCCGCTGGGTGCTGCGGCCCATCACCCAGCTCGAGCACGGCCTGCGGGCGGTCGGCAAGGGGGTGGTGGNGGCGCACGTGTCGCCGCNGCAGGGGCCGTCGGAGGTACGCACACTNCTCGCCTCGTTCAACCGGATGTCGGACGCGGTCGCCGACTCGGCGCGCCGTCAGCGGGCGCTCATCGACGACACCTCCCACCAGTTGNGCAACCCCCTGATGGCGATGCGGCTGCGGATGGACATGCTGGCCGGCTCGTTGCCGGACGAGGCGCGCGACACCTACGCCTCGATGGTCGCCCAGGCCGGGCGGCTGCAGGTCCTGCTCGATGGCATGCGCGCGCTCGCCGTCGCCGACGCGGCCGCCACCGAGCTCGCCGCCCATCCCGCGACCCCGGCGGCCTGCGACGCGAGCGCGACGGTGCTCGAGCGGATCGACTTCTGGCTGCCCGCCGCCGTCGCCCGGGACGTGACGCTGGTCGATCACGTCCCGGCGGAACCCATCCCGCTGCTGTGCGCCGATACGGACCTGGAGCAGATCGTCGACGTGCTGATCGACAACGCCATCAAGTACGCCCCGGGCAGCACGGTGACCGTGACGGTGACCGCTCGCTGGCCGACGGGGCGGGGCCGGGTGACCGTGGCCGACGACGGCGTCGGCGTGCCACCCGGCGAGCTGCCGCGCCTGACCGAACGGTTCCACCGCGGCAACCACGACCTGTCCGGCTCCGGGCTCGGCCTGGCGATCGCCGAGCGGCTGGTGACCAACAACGGCGGGCGGCTGATCCTGGAGACGGTGACGCCGCACGGGCTGTCCGTCGCCGCCGAACTGCCCGTCGGAGAACGGCCCACGTCCCCGCCGGTCGACTCCGCGCCCACGGGCACGCCGGCGAACGGCGGGCGTGGCTCGGGGTTGCCCGGCCTGTCGCGGTCGGGCGGGACCGACACGATGCCGACGATCTGGCTGCCCAGGTCCCAGCGCCGCCGGGCCCGACGGCGCGACGACCCGGCGAGTGCCACGACGCCCGGAGCCGCCTCGTGACCGTCTCTCGCCGCGCGGTGCTGCTCGGCACCCTGGCGGTCGGGGCCACGGCCGTCACCGTCGCCAGTGCCGGCGGTTGCTCGTCGGACGACCCCACGGTCTCGATCGCGGCCGGGGAGCCCGACGGCTTCTACATCGAGTTCGCGAACCTGCTCCGACCGTTGCTGCACGCCCAGGTGGTTCCGACGCTCGGCAGCGTGCAGAACATCCGTAGCGTCTCGGCCGGCACGGCGGACCTCGGGCTCGCCCTCGCCGATGCCCTCGACGCCGCGCAGAAGGGTCTGCCCGCCTTCGGCCGCCCGGTGCAGCTCTACGCGCTCGGCCGGGTCTACGAGAACTACATGCAGCTCGTCGTGCGCGCCGACAGTCCGGTGCGCGCCGTGGCGGACCTGGCCGGCCGGGCCGTGTCGCTGGGCGCCAACGGCTCCGGCGCCGCGCTGTTCGGCGAGCGCCTGTTCGCCACGGCGGGGGTGATGCTCGGCCAGGCACGCCACCTGTCGCTCAAGGACGCCGTGGGCGCGCTGCGCGAGGACATGATCGACGCCATGCTGTGGTCGGGCGGGGTCCCGACGGAGGTCCTGGCGCAGGCGGACCGGGAGTGGGGCATCCGGCTGCTGGAGCTCGGCGCCTACGTCCCCGAACTGCGCCGCCGCTACGGCCGCTACTACAACGAGGTCGCCCTGCCGGCCGGCACCTACCGGGCGGCGGGCGCCGTGCATACGGTCGGCGTTCCGAACCTGCTGGTCGCCGGGTCGCACTGCCCCGATCAGGTGGTCCGCAACACCGTCCGGGTGCTGGTCGAGCACGCCGGGCAGCTCGTGCCGAAGCAGGCCCGGGGCACCCAGTACCTCGACGTCGGCAACCTCATCAACACCGAGCCGCTGCCGCTGCACCCGGCCGCCGCCGAGACCTACCGGGCGCTGCGGGGATAGCCCGGCCACCCGTCCCAGGAGGCCGCCGCCTCGCTCGTCAGCGGGTCCGGCGGTTGAACAGGACGCTCGAGGCCACGACCGAGACCGCGATGATGCCCAGGCTCCACAGCACCGCGTGCCAGGCGACGGAGCCGACCGGCCTGCCGGTGAGCGCGGCGCGGGTCGTCTCCACCACGGTGTTCACGGGTTGGTCACGGGCGAAGCCCCGCAGCCAGGACGGCATCGTGTCGACCGGGACGAACGCGCTGCTCGGGTAGGCCAGGAAGCTGACGAGGAAGGTGAACCCGTTCGCCGCCTCCGGTGAACCGGCGAGGATCCCGACCGTCGCCGACAGCCAGGACAGCGCCAGCACGAACAGCGCCAGCACGCCCACGGCCACCAGCCAGTCGCCGACACCGGCGGACGGGCGGAAGCCGATGGCGAGGGCCACGGCGACCACCAGCGCGGTGGAGACGAGGTTGCGCACCACGCTCGCCACCACGTGCCCGGAGATCAGTGCGGCGCCGGAGACGTCCATCGACCGGAACCGGTCGATGACGCCGGTGGTCAGGTCGCTGGACACGGTGACGGCGGTGGTCGCCGCCCCGAAGCCGGCGCAGACCAGCAGCACGCCGGGCACGACGTAGTCCACGTAGTCGATGCCGGTCTGCAGCGCCCCGCCGAACAGGTAGACGAACATCAGCATCAGCATGATCGGGAGTGCGAGCGCGGTGATCATGCCGTCGACGCTGCGCACGGTCAACCGCAGGCTGCGGCCGATCATCGTCGCCGCGTCGCCGGCGGCGTCGACGAACGCCGGCCGGGGCGCGGGGCGGACGGCCGCTTTGGGCAGGGCCAGCTCAGACATGNGCGCTCCCCCTCTGGAGGGCGGTCGGGCGGATCTCGGTGGGCGACGGGCGGGTCTCGGCGCGTGCCGGCCGGGCGGTGAGGGTGAGGAAGGCGTCGTCCAGGGTGGTGCCGTGCACGTCGAAACGGGCGACGCGATCGCGGCCGGCGTCGATCTCGTCGAGCAGGGCGCGTACGTGGGCCGCCGTGCCGTCGGTGGTGATGCCGAAGGTGCGCCGAGCCGGATCGGCGGTGACGGCGCGCGGGCCGAGTTGGCGCACGACGGCCGCGAACGCCTCGGGCCCGGCGGCCGCCGTCAGCTCCACGTCGAGGCGGTGCCCGCCGACCTGCTCCTTGAGCTGCGCCGCGGATCCCTCGGCGACCACCCGCCCGCCGTCGACGATCGCGATGCGGTCGGCCAGCCGGTCGGCCTCGTCCAGGTACTGCGTGGTGAGGAAGACGGTGACGCCGGCGACGGCGAGCTCGCTGACGATCTCCCACATCGCGGCCCGACTGCGCGGGTCCAGGCCGGTCGTCGGCTCGTCCAGAAAAATGATCTCCGGCTCGCCGACGAGGCTCGCCGCGAGGTCCAGCCGGCGGCGCATCCCGCCGGAGTAGGTCTCGACCCGGCGCCGGCCGGCGGCGGTCAGGTCGAACCGTTCCAGCAGCTCCGCGGCGCGCCGGCGGACCAGGCGGGGCGGCAGGTGCAGCAGCCGGCCCATCATCCGCAGGTTCTGCTCGCCGGTCTGCGCCTCGTCGAGGGCCGCGTACTGGCCGGTCAGGCTGATCCGCCGGCGGACCTCGCGGCGCTGGGTGTCGACGTCGTGGCCGGCGACCCGGACGCGCCCGGCGTCGGCGCGCGTCAGGGTGGCCAGGATCCGCACGGCGGTGGTCTTGCCCGCGCCGTTCGGGCCGAGCAGCGCGAACACGCCGCCGCAGGACACCCGCAGGTCGACGTGGTCGAGCACGGAGGTCGAGCCGTAGGACTTGGCCAGCCCGACAGCCTCGATCGCCAGGTCAGTGGACATCGTGAGGGCTGCTCCTCGTCGCGAAGGTGAACTGCGTATGGCGTACGTTCAATAGCGTAGATGGTACGCAGATCTAGGATGGCGTCAACGGCGGTGCGGCGAAGGGCGGCTGTCGGATCCCTGACGCGGCGCGGAGGNGACGATGGCCAGGAGCCCCGGACCGGGCGGCGGCCCGGCCAGCGTGCCTGCGGACTCGGGTGTCGTGCCCGCGGCCTCGGGTGTCGTGCCCGCGGCCTCCGCCGTGGGCGGCAGGCCGGAAGCGCCCGGCGTCTTCGCTCTTCCGCCGGCCGTCGAGATGCTCTGGGGGATCCGGGAGCGGCCGAGCCGGGGTCCCCGCCGCGGGCTCAGCCTGGAGCGCATCGTGTCCGCCGCGGTCGACGTCGCGCAGGCCGACGGCATCGGCGCGCTGTCGATGAGCCGGGTCGCCGCCGAGCTCGGCGCCGCGACCATGTCGCTCTACCGGTACGTCGCCGCCAAGGACGAGCTGCTGCTGCTGATGGTGGACGCCGCGATGGGCAGCCCGCCCGGCCCGCGCGAGCCCGACGACGGCTGGCGGGCGGGCCTCAGTCGCTGGGCCCAGGGCGCGCGGGCGGCGTACCACCGTCATCCCTGGGCCCTGCGCGTCCCGATCAGCACCCCGCCGCTCGGCCCGAACATGGTCGCCTGGATGGACGACGGCCTGCGCTGCCTGGCGCACACCCCCCTGACCGAGCAGCAGAAACTGTCCTCGGTGCTACTGCTGAGCGGTTTCGTCCGCAACGAGGCGACGCTGTCCGCCGACCTCACGGTGGCGTCCGGCGGGGAGAAGATGATGCCGGGCTACGGCGCGCTNCTCTCGCGGCTCATCGATCCGGCGCTGTTCCCCTCGTTGCAGCGCGCGATCGATTCCGGCTCGCTCGACGATGACGACGACATGGACGGCGAGTTCGACTTCGGGCTCGCCCGCCTGCTCGACGGCATCGCCGTGCTCGTCGACCGCCTCGCCGCCACCTGAAAGCCGCGGCAGATGCGTTCTCGGCGATGTGGACGACCNCACCACCCGCGCCCTCGGACTACTGCTGATCTCGCCTCCGCCAGGCGAGCTACCTTCCCGGGGCGCAATACCAGGAACTTTAGGTTCGGATCAGGACTGTGACCACGGTGGNNGGCGGTCCTGCGAGGTGCTTGTCGATCGGCTTCTTGGCGGGGAACGGGGTGCGTTTGGTGCGTCGGACGACGCGGGGGTGGGAGCGGAGCCGTTTCGGTAGGACGTGTTCGGCGATCTCAGCGGTCACCGCGGCCAGGATCCGGGCCGTCCGGCGGAGGGGGGAAAAGCGCCCGGCGCACGACTTGGCGGCGGACGACTTTGACGGTGTGGGTGAAGGAGAGCCGGTCGGGGTCGATCCCTTCGACCAGCGCGGTGTCGTGGAT
>NZ_LJJX01000015.1:0-145545 GCF_001421075.1 Frankia sp. CpI1-P
GCCGAATCCTTCTTCGGCACACTCAAAAATGAACTCGTCTACCGAGAAATCTACCCCACCCGCCGCGCCGCCCGCAGTGCGATCGCCGAGTACATCGAAGTCTTCTACAACCGGCAGCGACTCCACTCCACCCTCGGCTACCACACTCCGGAACACGTCGAACATCTCTACCTGACGAGTCAGACATCAATACCGGAGGCGGCGTAAAGCTGATATAGTCCAACTATCGCGTGTCCGTGAAACGGGCAGCACCTCACNTCCACCTACTGGGTCGGCCGGGTCCGCTGACCCTGTCCCGGCGCAGAAGGATCGGACCCATGGCCTGCCAGCCGACCAGCTCCCCGTCAGGCAGACTGGACCCGTGAGCGCCCGGCCCCATGGAAAGACCACCGCTGCCGGGCTGCCGCTGTTCCTGCTCGCCGTACCCGTCCTGCTGGGCATTCTGNTCATGCATGGCGGCCTGTCCGCGCACCTGGCGCACNGCCTGCACGCCGACACCACCGNCCAGATCGGGTCGTCGGTGATGTACGGGGCGGACATGTACCCCCCACCGTCGGCCCTGCCGGTGAGCCACCCCGATCCACGGCACGTCATGACACCGCCCGCAACAGAGATGGATCACGACGGGCACGGTGGTGCGATGTGCCTGGCGTTTCTCCGCCTGACGCTCCTGCTGGTCATCGCGTTGCTGCTCACCCGGCTGCTCTCCTCGACGTCGGTGAGACGTGCAGTCCTACGCGCAGCGTCCCCCCACCGCGGGCGGGCGCCCCCAGATCGCTCGTTGCTCCACCGACCCTCACTCGCCTCGCTCTGCGTGCTCCGTCTGTAGACCGACACGTCCTGCCCGGGCCACCCGGGCTCCTGCGACGTGCGCCGAACTTCTTNGGACTACAGACCTCCGGCAGACGAGGAACCAGCATGAGACGACTGACACTGCTCATCGCGGCGGCCCTGGCCGCGATCGTTCTCACCGCCTGCGGCAACGACGGAAGCAACGGCAGCACGAGCACCGGTGCCGCCGATCACAACGCCGCCGACGTCACCTTCGCCCAGAACATGATCCCCCACCACCGACAGGCCATCGACATGGCCGATCTGGCCGAAACCCGCGCCAGTCACCCGGAGGTGAAAACCCTCGCCCGCCAGATCCGCGCGGCGCAGGCCCCGGAAATCGCCACCATGGTCGGGTGGCTCAACGCCTGGAAGCAGCCCACAGTGCCCCCCGGCGGNGACAGCGGTTCCGGGCACGGTATGGGTGACCACGGCTCGACCACCATGATGCCGGGCGGCACCATGACCGGGATGATGCCGGGCGGGCCCATGGCCGGCATGATGAGCGACGATGACATGGCGAGATTGAAGATGGGGACCGGACCCGCCTTCGACAAAATGTTCCTCACCATGATGATCGCGCATCATCGAGGTGCCATCACCATGGCGAAGACGGAAACCCGCGACGGACTTTACACACCGGCGAAACGACTCGCCGAGAATATCCAGAACACCCAGAACACCCAGATCACGACCATGCAGACCCTGCTCACCAAGGTCTGACGCCCACGGAGGTGGTGGCGCGCACCATGAATCCGCGCCACCACCTCATCTCCGTGGACTGCACTCGCGGGGTTACTCGGCAAGGTGCTACTGATAGCCAGGTGCGACACGGTGGCAGCCGCCGTCACACCGCATTGATCGTTTCCGGCTACCGCCGAGACATGCACACCGGTCAAGGTCATGATCTCGGCACNCATGCCCACNCCCACGGCCGCTCTGATCACACCCGGCCTGGTGGGTTTCGTCGGGAACGAGATCGTGGCCTGCAGCCGTCTCAAGGTAGGCCGCCAGATCGGTTCGGACGCACTCGTCGCCGCTGGGCTGCACGCCCGAACGGATGGATTCACCAGCCTCGCGGTCCTGCTCGGCGTGTCCCGCCCAGCACCATTCCGCCGCCCCTCGGCCCCGTAAAGCAGTGCGATCCGGTCAACGCCGCCAGCACACAGCGCAAAGATGATCGTGATCGCTTCAGTCTGCGTTTCTGATCATCACATCGCCAGCAAACCGGCCACCGTACACTCGGATTCCGATATCGGTTTCATCACTGCCGGGCCGGCGGCGTGGAGGCGGGTGGGGTGCGGGAGTTCCAGCGAGGCGCGGTGCGGCTGCACATCCTTCATCACGCGGCCGAACAGGAGATCCACGGTGCGTGGATGACCGAGGAGCTGGCCCGGCACGGCCATCACATCAGCCCCGGCACGCTGTATCCGACGCTGCACCGGCTGGAAGCCGACGGTCTGTTGGCTTCCGAGCAGCGGGTGATTGACGGACGCACCCGGCGAATGTACCGGGCGACCGAGGCCGGGAAGCGTGCTTTGGCTGAAGATCGTAGAGCGTTGGCGGAGCTGGCCCGTGAGGTCCTCGGCCGCGACACTTCTCCCNGACGGCGCCAGAGATTGGCGTCGCGCCGAGTCCACTGGACGGGGTGACGCAGCGTTCCTGTGCAAGGAGGCCCCGTCGGGTGCCCGCACGTCGGGTGCCTGCGCGTCGGGTGCCTGCGCGTCGGGTGCCTGCGCGTCGGGTGGGGCTCTATGTCCGCGTCTGGGCGATGGTGATCCGGCGAATGCCGTAGGCGGCGGCGCCGACGACGAGCACCGTGGCCCCGGAGACCACCGAGGACAGTGGCAGGGCGAAGGCCAGGGTCAGGCAGCCGGCGAGCCCGACCGCGGGCACGACGCGCGGTGGACGCCCTTCGTCCGGGGTGAGGGTCCAGGCACTCGCGTTGGCGATGGCGTAGTAGCCCAGCACGCCGAAGGAGGAGAAACCGATCGCCCCACGCACGTCCGTGGTCGCGGTGAGGACCGCCACCACAGCGCCGATCAGAAGCTCAGCACGGTGCGGCACCGCGAACCGGGGATGGACCGCAGCCAGGGCATGAGGCAGGTGCCGGTCACGGGCCATCGCCAGGGTGGTGCGCGAAACCCCGAGAATCAGCGCGAGCAGGGAACCCAGCGCGGCGACCGCCGCACCGCCCCGGACGATCGGCGCCAGCCAGCCGACGCCTGCGGCGCGCACCGTGTCCGACAGCGGCGCGGTGGCCTCCGCCAGCCGCTGGGGACCCAACACCATCAGGGCCCCGACCGCCACAGCGGCATAGACGGCCAAGGTGATGCCGAGGGCGGTCGGGATGGCGCGGGGGATGGTTCGGGCCGGGTCACGGACCTCCTCGCCGAGGGTGGCGACGCGGGCGTATCCCGCGAACGCGAAGAACAGCAGGCCAGCCGCCTGAAGCACCCCGCCGAACGTGGCGTCCGCGCCGATGTNCAACCGGGCAGCGTCCGACGTGGCCGAGGTGACGGCGGCGACCACCACCGCGGCGAGCACGGTCAGGACGACCGCGACGATCACACGGGTGAGCCAGGCGGACTTCTGTACCCCGACGTAGTTCACCGCGGTCAGCGCCACCACCGCCACCACCGCCACCGCATGGGCCTGGCCTGGCCAGACGTAGAAGCCGACGGTGAGAGCCATCGCCGCACAGGAAGCGGTCTTTCCGACGACGAAAGCCCACCCGGCCAGATAGCCCCAGAAGACACCGAGCCGTTCACGGCCGTAAACGTAAGTGCCGCCCGAGGCCGGATAGCAGNCTGCCAACCGTGCGGACGACGTCGCGTTGCAGTAGGCGACCACTGCGGCGAAGGCCAGCCCGAGCAGCAGCCCGGATCCGGCCGCCTGCGCCGCCGGTCCCACCGCGGCGAAGACCCCCGCGCCGATCATCGCCCCCAGGCCGATCATCACCGCGTCGAACATCCCCAACCGCCGCTGCAACTCCTGCGGCATCGCTGTCGACGGCACGCTCATGGCCACCCCTCCNCGGCACGCGGCAAACTTACGTCTGCCGATATCGGCAGACGATATGCCATTCGGGGGTGGGAGCCGCCATGCGACGGCCCCTCGAACTCGGCCGGGAAAGCCGTCACCGGATGGTCGAGCGGCGGCCCTCGATTCACCGACCATGCAGATGCCGATCCAGATGCTGTCCGTCGACCGGTAGCGCCCGCCGGGGCGTGCACGGCACCCGGCCCGTCCCAGCGCCCACTCGCAAGAGAGATGCTCACCCGGGCGCGCGGCACACGGGAAATCCTCCGGGCCCGACGGTAGCGGTGTACGCAGCGCTGTAGCTTCGCGAGGAAGTCGTCCGTCCAGAGCGGCCTGCTGGACGGTCATCGTCCAGCAGGCCGATTCCACAGACCGGGGGCACACCGGTCNCCGTCTCGCCTCAGCACGTCCCTTCGGTGTTCGTGGCGCACGCTCAGTCGCACACACGGCGTTGGCGGGGCTCCGGCCGCACGTCGGCGGAAGCGTCATCAAACCGACGCCTGCCGGCGTATGGCAACGGAAAGTACCACCGAGGTCCCCTTCTGATCCAGCCACGGACTGATAAACGGCGGGGTGGCCGAGTTGAGCCACGTGGCCTGGTACTGGACCTGGAAACTGCCTCCGGCGCTCGGCGACCAGACTCCCGACAGATACACCTGCCTCCACCGAGCGCGCGTAATGTCGCCTTGTGAGCCACCTCGTGCGGACAGTGGCCGGACCTCGTCGCGAGCCCGCTGTCCCGCCCCCGGAACTGCGCGATGCCCTGTCCGCGGTGGACGGCGCCTGGACGCAGTGGGAGGCGCAGTCCACCTCCTTGCGGGGGCTTTACATCGCCTGGATGGACGGCTCGCGGCTCGGCCCCGTGCGCCGCCGCCGAGCCCGGCGGACCGCCGAGTACGCCGCCNGTGGCACGCTCGAACGCTCCTTGCAACCCGCAACCGGTGGCGCCCGCGAGCACCTGATCGGCGGAGTTGTCGCCGCGCTCTTCGCTGGCGCCGCCGAGCTGACAGCCGGTGTTGTCGGCGACGAAGTCGAGGATCCCGGCCTCGCCCCCGCCGTCATTCTCGTCACCGCGGTGATCCTCTTCTGGATCCGCCGGTGCCGGCAACGAGCATGTGGCCCCAGCGCCGAGGGCACCTGACCGAGCACCGTCTGCGGACACCCCCGGTGGATCTCGCCACGTGGCCGCGTCGCTCTGCCGCGTCGCCGCAGCGGCCCTCGGTCGCCGGCGCCCAGCCTCGTAGGTGTTAACAGTCCTTCCGAGCGCAGTGCACTGCGCTTGACGAACGAGTGTGGCGTCCGTAATCTGCATACGTCGGACGGAGTGCGCAGGTTCGGCCCGAAGCGAACACCGACACCAGCCACGCGCAGCGAAGGCGCCGCAGTGGGCCGTCGAGGCTGCCCAACGCGCCCAAAAAAGCCGTGCCCCGGGCGGCATGCATAGCAGAGGCGTGCCCGGGGCCTACGAGGTCCACTCTACCAAGCACCGCCCGGCCGCGAGCCGTCGATCCGCGGGAGTGTTCCATGATCACCGAACAACCTGACTGGATCCACCGCCTGCTTTCGCCCCCACGACTGCGTTCCTACTTGCATGCGACCGACGGTTCGTCGGACGCGGCGATACGCCTCTACTGGTGGAACGCGGCGGTCTCCGCTGCTTTCTACGGGCCCTTGCACTGCCTGGAGATAGGGCTGCGGAACGCGCTGCACGGCCGGCTCTGCACGCACTATGGGCGACCCGACTGGTGGTCCGTCGCGAAACTTGCCGACGAGGACGCTCGTAAGGTCAGGCAGGCCGGTGACAAGCTCCGCCGGGCAAACACCCGACCGCCGACTTCCGACGATGTCGTCNCCGCCCTGACATTCGGCTTCTGGGTCGCGCTGCTGAGCCGCGGCAGGTCGTACGACCGGACGCTGTGGGTCCCGGCTCTCCACCAGGCGTTCCCGTACTACACGGGAAGGCGCGATNAGTTGCACCGAAATCTGGTGACGATGCTCTATCTCCGAAACCGGGTCATGCACTACGAACCGATCCATCACCGGGATCTCGGCGCCGACCGCGCGAAGATCTACCGCCTGCTGGGCTACCTGTCGCCCGAGGCAGTGCGAGAGGTCGAGCTGCTTGATCGCATACCCGAGATCCTGGCCCGCCGGGACGGAATCTGGAGTGGGGACGATCATGTACGGTTCTGACCACCGGGATGGGTCTTACGGACCGCGTAGTAGAGGCGGGCCACCTGAAGCTCCGATCAAACAGTGCACGCCCGGATGGGACTTCGGTGCGCAGTGACCGGATCCGTGCGCCTCGTCACGGCCGCCGAGATCGCCCGGCTCGCCGAGGTGAAACCGGCGGCGGTCAGCAACTGGAGACGTCGGCATCCGGATTTTCCCGCGGCCGAACGGCGTATGGGACGGGAGGTCTACCCCGCCCCAGAGGTAGCCGCCTGGCTCGATCATCGGATCGTTGCGGAAAAAGATCGACAGCCTACTGAGGATGCGGGGATCACCTATGGGATCCGGTTCCGTCGAAACCTGGGATCGCCCGAGCGGGTCGCCCNTCCCCCGGATACCGGTCGACGGCTCTGGCGGGCGTTCGCAGCCTACCGCAACTTCGGCGGGATCAATGGGACCGAGGCGTCGATGTTGGCTTTCGGGCTGCTCTACCTCCGCTTTCACGACGCGTCACGATGGTCGGAGCTCAGGGAACTCAGGTACGCCCCCGACCGTGACCTGCCCCGACGAGCGGATGATCTGGTCAACAGCGCGCTGTTGGCAGGCGGGCATGAACCGCTGCCGCGGCATGCGTGGACCACTGGCGGGCCCTCTGCCGACCACGCAGATCTGGCGACGGCCATCCAGATCCTAGATCGTCTGGATCCGTCGTCGGGGCCGGATGGCATCCGAGACGCGCCGATCGCCGGCTGGCTCGCCGATGATCTGCTGTCCCGGTTCGCGGCTGCCGACGGCCGGCGGGGGCATCTCACGCCGGACTCGGTGGTTCGGTTGGCAGTTCGCCTGACGAACCCGATCGGCGGCGAGCGAATTCATGATCCATTCTGTCATCTGGGCGAGTTCCTCGTAGGCGCCGTCGACCATGTCCGGACCCGGTGCGGAGCGCCCGCGAAGCTGAAGGTCAGCGGTGGCACGGTTGGCCACCTGGGATGGCTCGCGGGGATGAACCTGACGCTGCACGACATCGCTACCCGCGAGGTGCGGGTCGAGCCGCCCCTGTACCGCTGGGACACACAGCGGCGCTTCGATCTGGTGCTGACCAATCCACCGTTCAACATGTCGGACTGGACTGACGGTTACCACGTCGGTGACCTGCGCTGGCGATATGGCATTCCGCCGCGACACAACGCGAACTTCGCCTGGCTGCAGCACGCCTTGGCCCTGCTCACCGAGGGCGGCCGTGCCGCCGTCCTCATGCCCCACGGCGCCGGATCATCCGAGAACTCCCGGGAGCGGGCCATCCGGGCCGCCATGGTCGAGGACGGTGTGGTCGATGCCGTCATCGCGCTGCCACCTCAACTGTTCCACTCCACCGCGATCGCCGTGACGCTCTGGCTGCTGCGGGGTCGGGGGTCGGACGGTGACGACGATGTCTTCTTCGTTGACGCTCACGCGGCCGGCACCATGGACGGCCGCAACCATCGGGTCCTGCGCGAGGAGGATCTGGAGCGCATCACGGCGGCGTACCGCGATCGATCGACGTTCACCTCGGGTGACGTGCTGTCGCGGGCCGTGGCCCGAGATCGGCTACGAGACGACGGATACGTGCTGAATCCCGGCCGCTATCTGATCGCCGCCTCGGCTCCCGTCGATCTCNATCGGAACCGGGCCGACGCCGATGACCTGCGCCACAGCCTACGCAACCTGCTACAGCGGTCGATCGACTCGCACGAGCGGGCGGAACGTCAGATAGATACCGCCGCCGATCTGCTCTACGGGACTCCCGCCGGTTGGAGCCGGTGCCAGTTGGGTGAGGTGTGCGACGTGCTCGCCGGCCCTTCCGGCGCGGTGAGCTCCGGGGGAGGGAACTCCTCCGATGTTCCCGTCATCAAGCCGAGGAACATCAGCGAGAACCGGATCGTGCGGGATCACCTCGACTTCGTCGATCCGTCAGTGGCCGAGACGCTGGATCGTTACCTGCTGGCACCGGGCGACGTCGTATGTACCAGAACCGGCGAGATCGGCCGGTGNGGGCTGGTGACCGAGGAGCACGACGGCTGGTTGCTCGGCANGTCCTGCCTGCGTCTGCGACCGGACGCGTCCCTCGACCCGAGCTATCTGGTCTTTTATCTGGGACATCCCCGCGTACAGCGGTGGCTGGTCGGCAATGCCGGCGGCTCGACCGTTCGATCGCTGACCGCCGCGACCATGCGCGCCCTGCCGCTCCTCCTTCCGGACACCGACCGGCAGCGGCGCATCGGCGCGGCGATGGGCGCACTGGACGAACAGTTGGCGATCCACGATCGGATCCGGCGCACCACATCGGCGCTGCGGGAGTCGCTGGTACCGCTGTACCTCCAGGACACGCTCCTTGACGAGGCGCCCGAGGAGATCTGAGTCCGCTGCTTTCGGCCACCGGCATCGCGGCAGATCGTCCCACGGCTGCCACTGCGCGCAGAGTGGCGCACCGGCCACAGACCGGCGCGGACGCGAATACAATCACCAACCTAGGTGCATTATTTTCACCTTTGGCTGCCGGCAGCCGCGGACGAGTATCGGAGACCCATGACGCAAGGCGACGCCCACCCACATCCGTTGGCACAGGCGAGCAGCCAGCCGCCCGTCGACTGGGCCTCGGAATGAGATGAGACGATCGCGGCCACATCTGTTCATATCACTGGGCGTACCGATGGCAGTTTACGGCTGCATCGTGCTCGTGATTCGACATGAGCTCCTTCTGGGCTCCATGCACTGCGCGTTCGGACTCTCCCTCCTCTTTCAGGGAACAAGAGCGAGGAACAGTTCGCACCCACGAGGCCCGGCTTCGTAAGGATGGCCAAACGGTTGGACACCAGGAAACGCGCCAGAATCTGCGGCACACTTCTCCTGCTACTCACCGCGGTCATAGTCTCCTTCGAAATCTTTGCGTTCGACGACACGAGGTCCGCCATCACCGCCGGCAGCTCCGGGATTCTTGCGTGCACCCTGATCTTCAAAGCAGCAAAATCACCAACCAGATAGNTCGAAGCTCCAGCGGACTGTGCGGTGGTAGGACGCCTGGTCGGGCGGGGGAGGACGTCACGGTGAGACGAGCGACGGGCGTGCGGGCGAGGTGGTGGGNGGCCGGGCCGGTTCGCGCAGGTCGTAGGTGACTCCGGTGAGCCGCTCGGACTCCTCCCACAGCCGGCGCTGCCGGCGGACGTCCGCAGCGCGCGCGCTGGCCTCGGTGACGACGGGCAGACCGGTGCTGCCCAGCAGTCCGCCGGGGCCGTAGTACTCGCCGCCGCGGGCACCCGGATCGACCGCGGCCCGGACCGTCGCCAACGCGCCGACCCGCGGACCCTGGATGAGCCAGGACATCACCGGTGCCATGCGCGCGCCCAGGAACACCCGGGCCGCGGGCGTGAGACCGCGGCCCAGTTCGGTCCGGGCGATGCCCGGATGCGCGGCCACCGCGATGGTCGACCCGCCGGCCTGCGCAAGGCGGCGTTGCAGCTCGAAGGTGAACATCACGTTGGCGAGCTTCGAATCCGGGTAGGGCCGACGGGAGCGCCTGCGACCGCCCGGCCGCTCGCCCGACGGCAGCCGGCGCAGGTGATCGACGTCGATCCGCCCGTACCGGTGAACGAGGCTGCTCACGGTGACAATCCGCGATCCCGCCGTCGCCACCAGCCGGTCGAGCAGCAGGCCGGTCAGGGCGAAGTGACCGAGATGATTGATGCCGAACGTCGGCTCGAAGCCGTCCTCGGTGCGCCCCGGGGGCGGACACATGACCCCGGCGTTGTTGATGAGCAGATCCAGGCGCGGGTGTGCCGCCCGGATCCGCTCGGCCGCCGAGCGCACGGAGGCAAGGGAGGCCAGATCCAGCTGTTCCACCCGGACATCCGACGCGGGAATGCCGACCCGGATGCGCGCCGCGGCCAGTCGGGCCCGCGCCGCGTCGCGGCAGACCAGGATGACGGTGGCGCCATGCTCGGCGAGCACCCTCGCCGTCTCGAAGCCGAGGCCGGAGTTGGCGCCGGTGACGATGGCCGTGCGTCCACGCTGATCGGGCACGTCGGCCACGGTCCAGCGCGGGTTGTCGGTGTGGAGAACCTTCCTCACTCCCTCGGTCTCACGCTGTCCACCGGAACCCCGGGCAGCGTACGGTTCGGCCGGTCGATCAGCTCGGTTCCAGCAGGACCAGCGGGATCACCCGGTCCGTCCTCGACTGGTAGCCCCTGTACCAGCGGTTGTCGGCGATGACGCGCGGCCACAGTCGTTCGCGCTCCGCCGGGGTGGCCGCCCGGGCCCGCATCGGCCGCCACGGGCCGCCCCCGGCTCGCACCGTCACCTCCGGGTTCGCACAGACATTCAGGAACCAGTCCGGATGACGGTCATCGCCTGCCCGCGACGCAACCAGGACGATGGTCGATCCCTCGCGCAGCGGCGAGGTCACCAGGAGGGTGTGGGGGTGGCCGCTGCGGCGGCCCGTGGTGGTCAGTTCCAGGACGGGCATCCCGCCCGCCCGCCAGCCGAGCCGGCCACGGGTGACCTTCACGAGAGCCCGGTGCACGGTGTTCAGCGTCTTCAGCGTCCGAGTGGTCGGCATGCCTCGCCCCTCGTTCCGTCCTCGTCCTGTCCCGGCCTTCCGGACCCGGCGATCCTGCGCACGTCCGCCCGGATGTCCACCTGGCGCCCGGATGTCCGCCTAGCGCCCGGATGTCCATCTGCGCGAGAGCATGCCGTCTCCGGGGGACATCGTGCACGAACCGTCGTGAACCGGACGGCAACCGCTGATCATTTTCCGTGTGCACTCAGCCACTCGACGACTCCGCCGACGGTGTCCCCCGGTATTCATGGGAGTAAGGCGCCGGGTCGGGCGGCAGAGGGCGAGGACATCGACGTGGCAGAGCTCACGAACGAGATCATCGTCGCTGCGCAGGCCGGCGGCGGGCACGATCTCGCCGCCGCTGACGTGGCCGCTGCGCGCTACGAGCCGGACTGGGTGCAGACGTTGTTCACCCTCCCGGAGCTGCTGCGGGTGCTCGACCTGACGCCGGCGCTGCCCACGANGGCGGCGCGGTGCGTGCCGAGCGGGCACGGGGGTGTCCTCGGCGCGCAGCAGCTCGGCCAGCAGGTCGTCCTCGCCGAGCGGCTGGCGTCCGGCAAGCGGCTGCACACCCTGCAGACGGTCTTCATCCATGGCGGCCGCGCCGACCTGCCGCTGGAGATCGACGTGGAGCGGCTCGCCGGAGGCCGGTCGGTGGAGTCGTTCGCCCTGTCCCTGCGCCAGGGCGGCGACCAGCTCAGCCGGGCGCAGGTGATGCTCACCGGGGACGCCCCCGACTTGCACCGGTTCGACTCCCCCGCCGCGGACCTCGGACGCCCGGCCGACGCCGAACCCGTCCGCCGCGCGCTGCTGCCCTGGGAGGCGGCGATCATGCCGCGCCGGGCGCCACGCCAGCTCGACCTGTGGACCCGCATCGCCGACGCCCCGGAGGACCCGACCTTCTGGCGGGNCCTGATCGCGCACACCGTGGAAACGCTCGCCATCGCCGACGGGATGCTCCACGGCGGGATACCGCTGCCACCCCGCGCCGAGCTGCAGGCGGTGGTCCTCACGCAGACCGTCACCTACCTCGACGACCTCGACGTCCGCGACTGGCACCTCTACCGGGTCCACACTCCGCAGGCGGCCCGGGGACGGATCCTCGGCCGCGGCGAGCTCTACGGCGCCGACGGCGGGCTGCGGGCGGTCTTCGAGACCGTCAACCTCGTGCGGCCCGCCCGAACCCGGCCGGGTCAGGCAGGGCAGGCGGGTCAGGCAGAGCAGCCGGGTCAGTAGCGACGGTTGGTGTTGCCCTGGTCGACGGGCAGGACGACGCCACTGATCCAGCGGGCCTCGTCGCTGGACAGGAACACCACGGCCTGCGAGATGTCCTCGGGTTCGAGCCACGGCCGGCCCATCGGCATCGACGCGGCGAAGCCCTCCCGGCAGTCGTCCACCGTCGGGTTCGGCAGGTCCGGGCGGAACAGGTGGAACTGCTGGGTGTTCTCGGTGACCATCGGGGTGTTCACCGTGCCCGGTGCGATGACGTTCACCCGGATCTGGCGGTGGGCCACCTCGTTGGCCAGTGACATCGCCATCCCGATCACGCCGTTCTTCGTGGTGACGTAGTCGGACAGGTTCGGGACGCGGTTGAGCGCCGCGCCCGAGCTGATGACGATGATCGACCCGCCCCTGCGCCCGGCGAGCAGGTGCGGGACGGACGCGGCGAGGGTGTGGAAGACGCCGGTGAGGTTGATGCCGATCACGTCGTCCCACTGCTCCGGCGGGATCTCCCACAGCCGGCGCGCGGGCGGGGAGATTCCGGCGCTCGCCACGACGATGTCCAGACCGCCGAGTTCGCGCACGCCGGTGGCGAGCAGATCCACGATCGCCGCCCGGTCGCGCACGTCGCCCACCCGGGCGATGATCCGCCGGCCGGCCTTCTCGACCAGGGCGACGGTCTCGGCGAGCTCGTCGGCGGTGCCCAGCGGGTAGCCCATCGTCGCGACGTCGGCGGCCCGGTCGATGCCGATGATGTCCGCGCCCTCGCGGGCGAGCGCGACCGCGTGGGAGCGGCCCTGCCCGCGGGCGATTCCGGTGATGAAGGCGACCTTGCCGGCGAGGCGTCCCGCGGCGGCGGGCGCCGTCACCGCCGCGCTCCCGGCCAGGTCGTCNCCGCGCGTCCCATCGTCATGGTGTCCTCCCGCTTGCGTCGTCACCGGGCCGTTCGCGTCGCACGCACCCCTCCGATAGTCATATCGTTTAAACATTCGCCCGTCACCCGAAGGAGCCCCGGCGGTGGAAGAACCCAAGTTCGTCCGGGTCGAGATCGCTGACCGCATCGCCACGGTCACGCTCGCCCGCCCCCCGCGCAACGCGCTGAGCGCGCCGATGATGCGCGAGATCGGGCAGGTGTTCACCGAGCTCGGTCGGGGGGATGAGGCCGCCGTCGCGATCCTCGCCTCGGACTTCGAGCGTGTCTTCTGCGCCGGCGCCGACATCACCGAGTCCGAACGCCGCTACACCCGCCGGGAGCTGCTGCCCGAGGAGAGCCTGACCGACCTGATCGATCCCGGCTCCGTCGTGCGCGGCTGCCTCGCCGGCATCCGCGACGGCGGGCTGCCGGTCGTCGCGGCGGTCGGCGGCGCGTGCGTCGGCGCCGGGGCCGCCCTGGTCGGCTGCTGCGACCTGGTGGTCCTCGCCGAGGAGGCGTTCTTCTCCCTGCCGGAGATCGACGTGGGCGTCCTCGGTGGCACCCGGCACGTGCAGCGCCTCGTCGGGCCGATGAAGACCCGCGAGATGGCGCTGACGGGCCGGCGCGTGCCCGCGGCCGAGTTCTACCGGCTCGGCGCCGCCGCCGCGTTGGTGCCCCGCGCGGAGCTCGCCGCCACCGCGCGCGCCCTGGCCGCGGAGGTCGCGGCGAAGAGCCCGCTGGCGCTGCGGCTGTCCAAGGAGTCGATGAACCGGGTCGAGGACCTCCCCCTCGACGAGGGCTACCGGCTGGAGCAGGACTACACCGCGCGGGTCAGCCGCCTCGACGACGCCGGGGAGGCTCGCCGCGCCTACCTGGAGAAGCGCGAGCCGCACTGGACCTGGCGCTGACGCTGTTCGCCGGGCGGCGCCGCGGCAACGTCGGCGGCGCCGCCCGGCGTTCGGTCAGGCGACGTGCCAGCCGGTGTCCGCGGCGATCCTGGCGGCGTTGACGAGCACGGCGGCGTCCGAGCACAGCCAGACGACGACCTCGGCGATCTCCTCGGGGCGGCTGAGCCGGCGGATCGGCTGGGCCTGCTCCATCGCCCGCAACTGCTCCGGCGTCAGGTACTGGCGGGCCCGCTCGACGATGCCGGTGTCCACGTTGCCGGGCGCCACGGCGTTGACCCGGATGTTGCGCCGGGCGTACTGCAGGGCGGCGGCCGTGGTCAGGCCCACCACGCCGTGCTTGCTGGCCGTGTAGCCGATGTCGGCGACGTTGCCCTTGTAGGTGGACTCCGACGCCACGTTGACGATGGCCCCGCCGCCGCGCTCCAGCATCCGCGGGATCTCGTACTTCAGGCACAGGAAGACGCTGGTCAGGTTGGTGCGCAGGATCCGCTCCCAGAGCTGTTCCGGGTAGCTGACGACCGGGTCCTGGGACTCGACGATGCCGGCGTTGTTGTGGGCGTAGTCCAGGCCCCCGTAGGTGGCGACGNTGCGGTCGACCATGTCCCGCACGGCGTCCGGCTCACCGACGTCGGCGTGGACGAACGTCGCCTGCCCACCCGCGGCCCGGATCAGCTCGACCGTCTCCGCCCCCGTGTCCGGGTTGATGTCGGCGACGACCACCGCCGCGCCGCACTCGGCGAACCGCCGGGCCGAGGCCCGTCCCATCCCGTAGCCGCCGCCGGTGACCAGCGCGACCTTGCCAGACATGTCGATGTGCACCGTGGCCGTCATCGGGGTCTCCTTCTGCTGGTCAGGACCGGCTCACGGCGCCGGACGGGTCGAAGTCCAGCTCGGGCAGGGGGGCGCCGGTGATCGCGGCCGGGTCGAGGTCGTCGGCGAGCGGGGGGAACGACGCGGGACGCTTCGCCAGGAAGCTGTCGATGCCCTCGCGGAAGTCCGGGCCGACGGCGGCGGCGGCCATCGCCCGGTAGGTGCGGCCGAGCGCCGCGTCGAGCTCGCCGGTGCTGTCCGTGCGCAGCTGGTGGCGGATCAGCGCCAGCGACACCGGCGAGCAGTTCGCCGCGATGTCCGCGGCATAGGCGCGCGCGGCGGGCAGGAGCTGCGCGGGCTCCACGACCCGGGTGACGACGCCGAGCTCGCGGGCCTCGTCGGCGTCGAACACCCGCGACGACAGCAGCAGGTCCGCCGCCCGTTCCTGCCCGATGAGGCGGGGCAGCAGCCAGGTGATGCCGAACTCGCCGGCCAGCCCGCGGCGGGCGAAGGCGGTGGTGAACCGCGCACCGCGGGCGGCGAACCGCACGTCGCACAGCAGGGCCTGGACCAGGCCCATGCCGGCGCAGGCCCCGTTGACAGCGGCGATCATGGGCTTGCGCACCGACCAGGCCCGCACCGGTGAGCGGCGGCCGGTGGTGTCCATCGGCTTGCCGGCGATCTGGCCGAGCCGGCCGGTGTCGACCCCCGGGCAGAACGTGGTGCCCGCGCCGGTGACGATCAGCACGCGGATCGCCGGGTCGCGATCGGCCTGCGCGAGGACGTCGAAGTACCGGTTCTCCATCTCGGGGTTCCAGCCGTTGCGCCGCTCCGGCCGGTTCAGCGTCACCACCCCGACGCCGTCGCCGCCCACGTCGAGCAGCACCGGCCCCTCGGCCACCACCGACCGGTCCGCCGCCGCCTCGCCCGCCGCCGCCTTGTCCGCCGCCGCCTCGCCCGCCGCCGTCTCGCCCGCCGCCGTCTCGCCCGCGGTCGTCTCGCCCGCGGTCGTCGTCGATTCCGTCGTCACCGCCGCCTCCCACCTGTAGCTGTAGCGCGAGGGCCAGCATTTCCCGTCGACGGGCGCAGTGTCGAGCGATGCGCATAATTCACTACATTCTTTAGCGATCGAGTCCCATCGGGCCTCCCCCGGCCCCCTCCCGGGCCGCCGCCATGGGCACCGCCTCGGCCGGTCGGCGGCGATCTCTCGCCGGCCGGTGGGCCCCGTGCGCCGCCTACGATGGCGTGATGATCAGTTATCCGTCAGCGGGGCACCCGACCGGCCCGCCCGCACTGGTGGGCGAGACGCACGCGTGCGCCGACTGCGGCTTCTCCTACCCGACGCGCACCGTGGACGATGTCCTGGCGGAACTCGCGACGCTGCCGGCGCGGGTGGCGCAGGCCGTCACCGCCGCCGGCCCCGATCTGCTGCGGCAACGGCTCTCGCCCGGCACGTGGTCCGTCCTCGAGTACGCCTGCCACCTGCGGGACGTCCTCGCGACCTCCACCATCCGGCTGCACCGGGCCCGCACCGAGGTCCGGCCCGTCGTCGAGCCGATGCTCAACGACCTGCGCGCCCGCCGGTTCCGCTACAACGAGCTCGACCCGGCGGCGGTGCTGGCCGAGCTCGCCGCCAACGCTCAGGGCCTGCGCGACGAAGCCGGCCGGGTCGAGCCGCAGGACTGGGAACGGACGGTGGCGCGCCTACCCGGCGAGGAACGCACCGCCCGCTGGCTGCTCCGCAACGCGCTGCACGAGGGGATCCATCACCTGGCCGACATCCAGCGGGGGTCAGGGGCGGCGTAGCGCGTCGATGGCGACGTCGAGGGCCGCCTCGAGATGGGTGGTGCTGCCGGTGGACAGCAGCATGAGCACGCCGCCCTGAATGCCGGCGATCAGCGCCGCGGCGTGGCGCTCGGCGTCCAGCAGCGGGGAGATCTCGCCTGCCCGCGCCATCGCGCGGATGCCGGTGGCGATCTGCGCCTGCCACTGGTTCATCAGCTCCGTGACGACCGCC
This sequence comes from Frankia sp. CpI1-P, assembly GCF_001421075.1. Lineage (NCBI taxonomy): Bacteria > Bacillati > Actinomycetota > Actinomycetes > Frankiales > Frankiaceae > Frankia > Frankia sp. CpI1-P. The sequence goes on from NZ_LJJX01000015.1 coordinate 16,506, forward strand.
TGAGCGCCGGGGGTGCTCCGCCCGAGCTGCGACACCAGGACGCTCAGCGGGCAGTGCCGCCCCTGCTCGCGGTAGCGGGCGACGACCTTGTCCCGCCACACGAGCCACGCCGGCCACGAGGTGAGCTCGCCGAGCTGGGGCTGCTGGTCGGCGAGGACCCGGTCGGCCTCGAAGCGGGCCACGGCCAGCAGTAGCTCCTCCTTGCCGGTCGGGAAGTAGTGGAAGAGCTGGCTCTTGCTGGTGCCGGTGCGGGCGCGGACGTCGTCCAGCGTGGTCGCCATGACCCCGCGCTCGCGGATCTCGGCCGCCGCCCCCTCGATGATCCGTTGCCGGGTCGCGCTGCCCTTCGACGTCAGCCTGGTCGGCACGTCCGCTCCTCCCGCCAGCCATTTCTGGACTTGCGGGTCCAGTTTATCCCGGGCAGATTGGGCCGCGCACCAGCCGACGCCCACGACCTGCAGCGGTGGAGCAGACCACCGCCGGAAGGAACCCCGAATGTCGATCACACCCCTGGCCGGACGCAGCGCTCTCGTCACCGGCTCGACCGACGGCATCGGCGCGGCGATCGCCGCCGAGCTCGCCGCAGCCGGTGCCCACGTGGTGGTCAGCGGTCGTGACGCCGGGCGCGGCGCCGAGGTCACCCGGGCGATCTGCGCGGCCGGTGGGCGGGCCACGTTCGTCCCCGCCGACCTCGCCGCCGGTGCGCCCGCCGTGCAGGCGCTCGCCGACGCCGCCCGCGACGCCGTCGGTGGCGTGCCGGACATCCTCGTCAACAACGCGGCTATGATCATCTCGCCGAAGCCCACCGCGGAGGTGGGCGAGGCATTCATCACCGCCGCGCTCGCCCTCAACGTCACGGCGACGTTCCTGCTCACCGGCGTCGTCGCACCCGCCATGGCGGCCCGCGGCAGCGGAGCCGTCATCAACATCGGCTCCATCAACGGCCTGGTCGGGATGGGCGGGTCGGCCCTGTACAGCGCGACGAAGGCGGCCGTGCACTCGCTGACGAAGTCGTGGGCCGCCGAGTACGGTCCGGCGGGCGTGCGGGTGAACACCGTCGCACCCGGCCCCACGCTGACCCGCCGCATCGAGCAGTACGCCGACCGCATCGCGCCCCTGGTCGCGCGGGCGCCCTCGCGGCGACCCAGCAGGCCGGCGGAGATCGGCCGCGCGGTGGTGTTCCTCGCCGGCGACGACGCCGCCAACATTCACGGGGCGACGCTGAGCGTCGACGGCGGCTGGTCGGCCGTCTGACGATGTGCACCGCAGGAAATCTGACGATGTGCACCGCAGGAAAGAGGAAGCCTCCGCGGCGGAGGGGATCCACGGAGGCTTCGTGATGCCGCGACTCCCGGACGGAAGCAGGCCGCGGTCCGCGGCGGGCTACCGGGAGGAACGGAGAACCGGAAAAGCGAGGTCGGGCCTGACGGTGGGCCTTCTCCGGCGCAGCGCTCAGGCGGAGTGCTCAGGCGGAGCGGAACGACCCCGCGTCGGCGTGCTCGNGCGACGCCCCCCCGCGCCGCTGCGACGGAACGGCGACGGAAGTCCGAACGTCCTCGTCGCGGGTGAGGATCGCCACCATCTCCTGACGGGTGGACGGCGAGAGCTCGGGGTCGGACAGCAGCATCGCCACTTCGCGACGCTGGGCCCGCGCAGCACGGTGCGAGGTGAGCGACGTACGCAGGGAGGAAACAACGGAATTCTGGGTACGCATGAAGAACTCCTTGAAGTTATTGCCACGGGAGGGTGGGCCACTGTCACCCTCCGGCTTCCATTGTGCGCCCGCTGGGCGACTTTCGACAGCGCCGTGGACGTGATCTGGACTGCAGTCCGACACTTCCGGACAGCCGCTATGACCCGGCCCACAGTAATGGCGCTCACAATCGCTGCGATTCGTAACACCGGTCACACCCATTAAGGCAGGGACAATGTGTCCGCGTCGCGCGGGTCACAATTCCCCCCTCGGCCGGGCCGGTCGGCATCGCACCGGCCGGCCATTCGGCTCGTAGTCCAGGTCACATTCCCCCACACCGGAGCAACCTTGCGACCGGGAATCGCGTCGGGCCTTCTTGACCGCAAGCAGCCAGCCGGACGCCTGGCGGTCGCCAGCACCAGGGATCGGTGCTGCGGCACCAGGCCGGCGTCACAGCACCAGGCCGGGTGGTGCGAGGGTCCTGGCCGGGCCCCGGCGGCCCCCGCCATGCCCGGAAAGCCCGTCGGCGGCCGAGCCGGACAATCACGAACAAATGAATGAAGACCCGGGTCGTGCACTGCACCCCGAAGACGCCCCACCGGCCCGTCCCCNCACCTAATGCCGTGACGGCGAAAGGCGGTCGCACCATGGATGTCCGGGATGCGCGAAGGCGAGCGCGTCAACGAGCCATCGGCGCCGCGCCGCGGTGAGGACCGGCGGCGCCGCGACCAGGTCGCGCTCGCCCTTCGGCTGCAGTGCCGCCGCCTTGTAGAACAACTGCACCTCGGGGGCGAGATAGGGGGCGAGGTAGAGAATGCCGTCCGGGGTGACGTTCCTCAGCGCTGCGACCGTACGGCGGACCCGCCGGTCACACCGGCCTTCCCAGTAACCGTCCCGCGCCGCAGGACGGCCACGTCGATATCTCCGTGCTCACGGAGACCCCGGCCGACCGCGCTTTGAATCGCGTAGCCACCCGCGATCCACCACGGCTCGGCCAGCACCGCGAACAGCACCGTCACCTCCGGCGGATCCGTCGGCTCCCATCGCCCCCAGGGGCCCTCGGTGCGCATCCGACGATCCCGCGCTCCAGGCCCGCCGTCCGCTCCGGGCCCGCGTCGACGGCACCGGCCGGTCGGACTCCCCCGCACCGCACAGCGCCGCGGGTGAGGCAGGTGCGACGCGCCACCGAGGAGGATCACCAAGAGATCAACCGGTGACGCCCGCCGCGACGATCAGCCCACGCCTCCATAGACTCTCGTGCTAACGTCCCTCTGCAGGGGGCCTCGTCAACCCATGATGGGGTGACGAGGGCGGGTCGGTAGCACTGCAGTGATCTTCGTACGCAGCGTTACCCAAGAAGATCATCTTCACCCGCGGAGATCATCGTTACACGCGGAGCACGCGGAGATCGTCGTTACCCGAGGAGGTCGTCCGATGCTCACGTCCGGCACGATGACCGAGTTCGACCGGGGGGCGGGCAGTCTCTGTCTCGACTTCGTCGCGACCGTGCGCGACTGGCCGGGGCGCCGCGTCGAGCTGCTCGCCACCCCGGCGGAGCTGACCGGCTGGTTCGAGGAACAGGGGCTGCCGGCCGCCGCCGGCGGACTCACCGAGCCGGACCTGCTCGCCGCACGTGACCTGCGGGGGGCGGTGAACGAGACCACCCGCGGTCTGATCGCCAGCCGGCCGCCCACCCCCGAGGACATCCGGCTGATCAACGCGGCGGGCCGGCGTCCGACACCGGTGTTCCTGCTCGGCCCGGGGGGCCGGACACGGACCCCGGTCCCGGAACCCGACGCGGGCGCCGCGCTCTCCGTCATCGCCCGCGACGCGATCAACCTGCTCACCGGGCCGGATCTCGGTCGCGTCCGGGCCTGCGACAGCGACGGCTGCGCGACGCTGTTCCTCGACCGTTCGCCCTCCGGGCGGCGGCGCTGGTGTTCGATGCGCCGCTGCGGGGGCAGGGCCGCCGCAGCGAACTACCGACGCCGGCGCGCCGCACGCTCCCAGCCCTGACCGTCGACCCCGAACCGACTCCCTCTCGGAGGTTCTCATGTCCACGCCGCCCGCGGACAGCTTCCATCAGCGGCTGCATCAGGTCACGCCCGCCGGCCTGTCCAACCGGACCTCGCAGACCGCCGGGATGAGCCGGGTCGAGGCGTTGTCCGGGAAGACCGTCGGGTCCGTCGACCTGTGGATGGGGCAGACCCACGTCGCCGCGGCGACCTCCTCCGCAAACCACCATCACGGCCGCTCGGAAACGGGCATCTACGTCGTCTCCGGCCACCCGAGCTTCGTCTTCCTGGAGCACGAGGAGGAGATCCGGCTCGACACGAACCCGGGCGACTACATCTACGTGCCGCCGTGGGTGCCGCACCGGGAGGAGAACCCGGACCCCGACGAGGAGGCCGTCGTCGTCATCGCCCGGACCACCCAGGAGGCGATCGTCGTGAACCTCCCGGACCTGCGTTGGGTCGGGCCCGTCGCCACCGGCAACGTCGGCCCCGCCCGTCGGAAGTGGCACACCTACTGACCGCGGTTCAGCGGGGGGTGCCCGTCGCTCGCGACGGGTCGGCGGCGGGCGCGCCGCCGGGGAAGGGCGGCTCGGCCGCGGGCTTGTCCCGGCCGCGGCGGATCGCCGCGATCTGCGCGAGCAGGCGCGTGCGCGCCTCGTCGGCGGCCAGGCCGAACAGGTCGAACGACACCACGCCGCCGAGCAGGCCGGGCCGAGGGCAGTCCTCCACCCGAACCGGGACCAGCCGGCGGGCGAAGCCGGCGGGGTCCGCCTGGTACGCCCCCTCCCACTCGGCCTGCCCGTAGACCGAGCGCAGGTAGGCGCGGGACAGCACCGCCAGGGTGCGGGCACAGGCGCGAATGCCCTCGTCCATCCGGCTCGCCCAATGGCTGCCGGGCACGAAGTCCCAGGCCTGCACCAGCACCGTGTACCCCGCGACCTCGAGGTGCCAGGCGATCCACTCCGCCCACTCCCGGTCAGCGGCGGTGTANGAGATGAAGAAGTCCCATCGCGCCGCGGATTCGGTCGACTCCGCATCCATACCGGACGGCCGTTCGCCGCCGCGTCCAGGCGCATTCATCGCACAATCTTGCCACGATTCGTCACCACGCCCCAGACACGCTGGTCGCCGTCGTCAGCACCCCGGTTGCGGCGGGTCGACGGCTCTGCGGCTTCGGTTTCCCGACCGACATGGCGCATCGACAACGATTGGGTGTCAGTTGAGCTAAAAGCCTGCGCCGGGATGGTCAAGGTCGATGTGCTGTGACAAAGGCGGCCCGCCCGGGCCGCCCGGACGGGGGCGGGCGACATGACGGTGAAACGGTCCCGGGACGCGGTGCGCACCGCGATGGCCAGCGGGTGGCGGCGGATCTGTCTGCTCGTGGCGGGGCTGCTCGCGCTCGTGGTCACGCAGCCGGGCACGGCGCGGGCCGCGGACACCATCGGGTTCACCGGCGACGCCGGCCGGGGCAACGGTGTCGCCGTGCCGTTCGAGGGGTTCACCGACCGGCGCGGCGGCCCCGTCCCGATCGGCGGCGCGGTCGGCGTCGACCTGGTGCTCGGCTCGACGGCCCGGCCCTACCTGCCCTGCCAGCACTACGACCCGCGGACCCGGACCGGGGACACGTTCGTCAACGCCTGCCAGGAGCGGGGCAGCTACGCCACCTACACCCGGTTCCCGGCCGGTGGCGGGCTGGTCTTCCCGGCCGGCTACTTCATGGGCAACGTCCAACCCGACCTGGTCCGCGGGGGCGGCCTGTCGACCGGCTGGGGGTCGCGCACGGCGGGGCTGTCGTTCGAGTTCTACCCGGAGCTGCGTCGCGACGGCGACTACGTCCACTCCCGGTTCTACCTCGACCGCTTCACCCACCGGGCCAACGGCTGGGCCTACTCCGCGGCCGTCGGTCGGATCGCGCTCACCACGCTCGCCGACCCGGGCACTGCCCGCCTCGGCGGCCGGATGACCGTCGGCGGCCGGGCGCCCGCCCCCGGCCGGGCGAAGGTCGTCATCTTCGGCGGGGCGGCCCGCTCGTCGACGGGCTACCCGATCTCCTCGTTCGCCGTTCACACCGGCAGCGGGGCGCCCACCTGGATCTCCAGCCCGCTCTACGCGGGCAACCAGCGGATCACCGTCACCGACACCACGACCGGCCGCAGTTGCGTCCTGGATCGCTACGGCGTCCGCGGACCGAACAACGTCGTCGACTTCGACCTGGCCGCCCCGGGCTTCGGCCACCCGGACAGCGTCTGCACGTCCTGACCGCCGCCCCCGCCCGCCGACTCCGCCCCCCGCCCCCAGGCCCCCCGTCGTCCCACCGGGTGCGGGTCACCAGGTGACCGGNAGCGACCGCAGGCCGTAGACCACGGAGTGCGGGCGGAACTCGACCTGCTCGTACGGCACCGCGAGCGCGAGCCCCGGAAACCGGCGCAGCAGCGCCGGCAGGCCGACGCGCAGCTCCAACCGGGCCAGCGGCGCGCCGAGGCAGTGGTGCAGCCCGAAGCCGAAGGCGACATGGCCGACGGCACCGCGGGTGATGTCGAGGCGGTCGGGATCGTCGAGGAACGCCGGATCCCGGTTGGCGGCCGGCAGCGACAGCAGGACGTGATCGCCCTTCGCGATCGTGCGCCCCGCGATCGTCACGTCGGCCCGCGCCGTGCGTGGCGCGCCGGCGTGCACGATCGACAGCCAGCGCAGCAGCTCCTCCACGGCCGGGCCGACGCGGGCCGGGTCGTCGCGCACCACGGCAAGCTGGTCGGGATGGCGCAGCAGGGCCAGGGTGCCGAGCGCGAGCATGTTCGCCGTGGTCTCGTGCCCGGCGATGAGCAGCAGGTTGGCGATGCCGACGAGTTCGGCGGTGCTCAGCTCGTCGCCGTGCTCGCGCACCAGCATGCCGAGCATGTCCTCGCCCGGCGCGTTACGGGCCCGCGCGACGAGGTGGGCCATGTACTCCCGGTTCTCGCCGATCAGCGCGAGCCGCTGCGCGGCGGGCAGCGACGCGTCGAGCTGACGGCGCGTGCGGCCCTGGAACTGCGCCCGGTCGGCGTACGGCACGCCGAGCAGCTCGCAGATCACCAGGGACGGCACCGGCAGGGCGAAGGTGGACACCAGGTCCGCCGGGCGACCGGCGCGTTCGGTGTCGTCGAGGGCACCCTCGACGATGGCGGCGACGCGGGGTTCCAGCCGGCGCATCCGCTGGCCGGTGAACTCCGGCGTCAGCATCCGGCGCAGCCGCGTGTGGTCGGGCGGATCGTAGGCGAGCAGGTGACCGGCGCGCAGATCCGCCAGCCGCTCCCCGTGCGGCCCGCGCCCGGTGTGCTGGCCGGCTTCGGCGACGGCGGCGGCCGCGGCGCCGAAGACGCCCGTCTCGGCGTTGCTGAACCGGGACGCGTTGGCGAGCACCGCGCGGACGTCGTCGTACCGGCTCACCAGCTCGGCGGACAGCCCGAACGGGGTCATCACCGGGCAGCCGCCGCCGGCGTCCCGGGAACGAATGATCTCGGGATCGGGATCGAACCCCACCCGCCGCAGGTAGAGCGGCGCCGTCTGCTGATCGGTCATGGTGATCGCGTCCCCCCCACGGTCCGTCGACTCCAGGCCTACTACCCTCGGTACCGACGCAGACACCTCTCGCGTTCGGGACGGTGGGGGCGTCACCCGTCCAGACGGCAACCGGGTCGACGTCGGGCCGCCTCCAGAGGGCTCCNCGCAGGCGCCCAACGATTCCTGTCCACCACCTCAGTCCAACCCGTCTTGAGATCTGCAGGTCTAACCCATTCGAACCCTTACCAGCACTCCTCGCCCCTTGGACCCGATCGAAGCTCGACGACGCGAGTCGACAGCCTGACAGCGAGATAGTCGACGTCATAGGCTGCTCAGTGCAGAGTTTCTGCGTAGAGTCGCTCACGACGCGACCAGCGACCGTGTCAGCCGGGAGGGTGACCATGCTCCTCCACTTTCGAGTGACCAACCACCGGTCGATCCGCGACGAACACGAGCTCTCCTTGATCAGCACCGAGTTCAACGAGGGCACGGCGCGCGCCACGCCGCTGCGCTCCCAGGGACGGTCGGTGAGCGTGCTCCCCGTTCTCGGCGTCTTCGGGGCCAACGCGTCCGGGAAGTCGAACCTCCTCAACNCCTTCCGCTTCATGCGCGAGGCGGTCCGCAGTTCGGTCGCCGACTGGGCGAAGGCTCCCGGGGCCGTCCCGCGTGAACCGTTCGGACTCGACCCGAGTTGCCGAGAGGAAACGAGCCTCTTCGAAGTGGATCTTCTACTCGGTAGCGAACCCATCCGCTACACCTATGGATTCGAGCTGTCCGACGAGCGCGTAGAAGCCGAATGGCTCCACGCGTACCCGCGAGGGAAGCGCAATGTCTGGTTCGACCGAGAAGCCGGGCGGGCCGACGACGGCGGGGAGGAATTCGTTTTCAAAGGAAGCGGATTCAAGGGCACGCGTGATGCCCTCGTCCAGTTCACCCGCCCCAACGCGCTTTTCCTCACGGTCGGGGCGACTCTCAACGATCCGCAGCTCTCGGCGCTGTACCGCTGGTTCACGGACAACCTGTGGCTGGTGACACCGGGCGCCGACATCGCCGCACGTACCCAGTGGACGCAGCGCCTACTGACCGACGCGAAGAAGTCCGCCAGCTACCGAGATCGGATCATTCGCCTGCTGGCCGTGGCGGACCTCGGCCTCACCGGCATCGACGTCGACCGGGATAGCGGGAAGGTGAGTCTTCGTCATCGCGCGCCGCACGGCGGTGAGGTCTCGCTGGACTTCCTCACCGAGGAGTCGCTGGGGACCCACGCCTGGTTCGCCTTCCTCGGCCCTCTGCTGACCGTCCTGGACGAAGGAACGGTGCTTTTGGTCGACGAACTGGACTCCAGCCTTCATCCGACGTTGGCCGCCGAGGTCGTAAGGATCTTCCAGGATCCCGAATCCAACCCCCGCGATGCCCAGCTGATCTTCACGACGCATGACGCGACGCTGCTGGGTAACGCGGTGCTGGACCGCCCCCTCGACCGCGACCAGGTGTGGATTACGACGAAGCGACGCTCCGGAGAGACCGAGCTCTACGCCCTGACCGAGGCCAAGCCGCGCAAGGAGGAGAACCTGGAACGCGGCTATCTGCGCGGCCGGTACGGTGGGACTCCGCGGCTCACAGCGGGAGAGTTGATGCGTGAACTGGCCCGGCAGGAGGCGAGGGCGTCGGCGTGAGTGCGCGAGGTGGGCGGGGTGCCCGTCACGCCGGCGGAGCGTCGCAGCGGCGGCGCCGACGCGGGTCAGTCGACGACGAACGCTCTCTGGATCGCGGACCGGGTCTCAGGTCCCGGCGAGTCCGGGTCATCTACGTCGCTGTCGAGGGAGAGTCCACCGAACCCGGCTATCTGGACTATCTGAACAAGGAGTTCGGAGACGGCGACAAGGACCGCCCGCCCTTCCGCATCCAACCGATCTGGCAGCGCAACGGCATGCTGNCCACCGCGACGGTGGCAGCGGCCCGTCAGCATGCGGAGCCGGAGGACGAGGCGTGGGTGCTCTTCGACCGGGACGGCACCGACCGTGACGCCGACATCCAGCGAGCCTTCCAGGACGCCGCCGAGGCCAAGGCCGAGATCGGTTTCTCCCATCCGTCCTTCGATCTCTGGCTGCTCCTGCACTTCCAGCCGTTCTCCGGCGCACAGAGCGGCAGCAGTAAGATCGTGGTCGAGAAGCTACGCAGCGCTCTGGGCGCCGAAGCGTTCCAAGATTACGACAAGCGAAACGATAAGAGCATCACGTCTCGACGGCGCGATGCCCTTCGCGGCAGAGAGCGGGCAGCGGTCGCCAACGCGCGAGCACTCGTCAACGCCTGTGCGCACAGCGGTTGCAGNGCCAGCCAGGCAAGCGTCGACCGGGTGGATCATGGTTCTGCCGGTGCCCCGCCGCTGGCCTGGCCGGCGTGGTCTGCGCGTTCCGGCCACGCTCTGGACTGTCCGCCGCTGCGACAGGACCCGTCGACCGGTGTCTGGCGGCTGCTGGTCTCGCTCGGCATCGTCCCCGCTGCCCGCTGACGAAGGCCACGGGTGGATGGCATACCTTCGCGGACGGTCGCCATCCGGACTCGTCAGAGCCCCCTCTGTTCAGAAGTGATCAGCCAAAGGACATCGCGCGTGGTTCTGCTCACTCTCCCCCAGCTGGAGCGCCATCTCTTCGGTGCCGCCGACGTCCTTCGCGGGCGCATGACCGGCCCGGAGTACCGGGACTACATCTTCGGGATGCTCTTCCTCAAGCGCAGCTCGGACGAGTTCCAGGAGGAGTACGAACGCCGCTACCAGAAGCGCCTCGAAGACACCGGCTCCGCCGAGACAGCCAGGAAGCACGCCGAGCGCCACTCGACCTACCCGGATCACTTGTTTGTGCCGGCGAGGGCACGGTGGTGGGCAGGGCCGAAGTCTAAGCATCCGGCCCTCTACGAGACCCGGGGCGGTTCAGTGTCGACGTACTGGCTGGCCTGGAGGGTGAACAGTTCGCGGTAGATGCCGGGTCGGGACATCAGCTCGGCGTGATTGCCCTGGTCCGTGACGAGGCCGCCGTCGAGGACGTAGATGCGGTCGGCGGTGCGGACGCTGGCGAGGCGGTGGGTGATGAGCAGGACGGTGCGGTCCCGGCCCAGCTCGCGGATGAGGGTGAACAGGGTCTGTTCGGCGCGGGCGTCGAGGGCGGCGGACGGCTCGTCGGCGATGAGGACCGGGGCGTCCCGGTAGACCGCCCGCGCGCAGGCGATCCGCTGCCACTGGCCCCCGGACAGGTCGTGGCCGGAGTTGTACTGGCGGGCCAGCGACGTGTCGTAGCCGTGCGGAAGCTTCTCGATCACCTCGTCGGCCTCGGTCGCGCGGGCCGCGGGGATGACGCTGTCCGGGCCGTCCGCGAGGAGCCGGCCGATCCGGCCGACGGCGATGTTGAGCCGGGCCGACATCGGCCACTGCGTGTAGTCCTGCGGGATCACGGAGATGCTCTCCCGGACGCTGTCCGGGTCGACGCCGGCGAGGTCGACGCCGTCCCAGCTCACCGTCCCGGTGTCCGGTTCGTACAGGCCGGCGAGGATCTTCGCCAGGGTCGACTTGCCGCTGCCGTTCACCCCGACGAAGGCGACGACCTCGCCGCGGCGCAGCTCGACGGTGACGCCGCGCAGGGCCGGGGTGTCGGTGCGCGGGTAGGTGTAGGCGACGTTCTCGGCCCGGACGACCGCCGGCCGCGGCGGCGCCGCATGGTCGCGCGGCTCGGGCACCAGCCCGCTGGCCTGCGCGATCCAGGCGCGATACTCATCGAAGTAGAGGAAGTTCTCGTACGCGGTGTTGAGGGTGGTCAGCGCCGAGGCGAGTGCNCTGCGGCCGGTGCGGATCGCGAGCACCGCGGTGCCGCCGGCGGCCAGTGGCATCACCCCGGCGTTGAGCAACAGGATCAGCGTCCCGTAGACGACGCCGAGGGCGAGCCCGGACACCGCCTCCCCGGTCAGCCGGTACCGCGCCTGTCCGCGGCCCACGCGGACCTGCTCGGCCTCCTGCTCGCGGGCAAGGATCGTGTACTCGTCGAGCAGGAAACGACCGAGCCCGAACGAGCGGATCTCCGCGGCACACTCCCGCGCGGTCATGTGGTACCGGAGCATGTACTGGCGCCGGACCTGGCGCAGCCGGCCCAGCCAGGAGGCGTGGGCGAGCCGAGCCGAGCGCATCGACGCCCAGCCGTCCGGCAGGATCGACAGCACCAGCAGGGGCAGCAGCACCGGGTGCAGCACGCCCAGCACACCTCCCGCGGCGGCGATATGGACGGCGGACGTCAGCATCTCGATCGCGTTGTCGACGAGCTGGCGCCCGCTGGCGGCGCCCCGCTCCGCGGCGTCAAGGTCGTCGACGAAGCGCGGATCGTCGAAGGCCATGATCGACGTGCGGGTGGACAGGTCGAGCAGCCGAACGTGGCAGACCCGGTCCACCCGGGGGCCCAGACGGACCCGCACCAGGTTGGTCGCCGCCGCCAGGCCGCTGCGCAGCGTTCCGGCGGCGACGACGAGGATGAGGGCGGGCAGGGCGTCGTGCAGCCGCTGCGGCGTCGGGCCGTCGCGCAGCACGGCGGTCAGCACGCCGGCGACCGCGAGCAGGCCGGCCGCCTCGATCACCCCGGCGAGCACCCGCAGGACGACCATGACGACGAGGCCGCGCCGATCGGCCTCCCAGGCCAGCGACCAGGCGAGCCGCAGCAGTCCGGGCAGCCGCCGGGCCATCGTGCGCACCCCGGTCTGCGCCATCGTCCGGTCGTGGCGCGCCCACGGCCGGACCCCGTCGTCGTCCTCCTTGCCGTAGGTGAGCACCGGATCGTGTTCGGCGGCGAGCGGCGCCGACGGTGCCTTCCGCTGGGTGGGAACCGGGCCGTTCTCGGAAGTGCGTTCCACATCCGCGAGGGTCGCCCTTCCCGCGCCCGCTCACCCCCGCTTTGGAGGGGATCGGCGTGTCTTCGCGTGGATCGGCGGCTGTTACGCCGAGCCGGCCCGCCTCCCGGTGCCGATACCCCGAACGGGCGGCACCGCCGAGCATTTCGCCGGTGCCGGATAATGAAGCGATGGACGGGCCGGACGAGCGGGCGCTGGACGCCTACGAGCGGCTGGCGGCCCGCTGCGCGCGAACCTGAACACCGGCGCATGGCCACGAGAATCGACAGGCCATGGCTTTCGATCGCCCNCCGGGGCTGCCAGACCGGCACGATTGTGGAAGCCTGATACCGGCTGACTAGACTTCACCAGAGGCAGCCTATGAAATAGATTTATGCGCGCCCGACAATAGCAGGGATGGGGCCGGTTTGTCAACAGATGACATTGCATCCGAGCAGGCATACGTCTCTGCTCTCTACGATCGGCTCGACGGGATTCGCCGGCGCACCACGTCCCGGCTGCGGACGGTTCTCCGGCACTCCGAGAGCCTGCCCCGGGCCCGGTTCGAGCGGGACGCGGCCAGCGCCGAGTGCGCGGCGACGCTGGCCCGGATCACCGCCGCGGAGAACGGCCTGTGCTTCGGCCGGCTGGACCTCGACGGCGGCGAGCGGCGCTACGTCGGCCGGATGGGCATCTTCGACGAGGACGCGGACTACGAGCCCCTGCTGATCGACTGGCGCACCCCGGCCGCCCGGCCGTTCTACGTGGCGACCGGGGCCGCGCGGCTCGGCGTCCGGCGCCGGCGGCACATCACGACCCGCCGCCGGGAGGTGACCGGCCTCGACGACGACGTCTTCGAGCTGGCCGTCCGGGAGCCGAGTGCCACCGAGCTGGTCGGCGAGCCGGCGCTGTTCGCCACCCTCAACGCCGCGCGCACCGGCCGGATGAGCGACATCGTCGAGACCATCCAGGCCGAGCAGGACCGGATCATCCGCTCGGACCACCGCGGGATCCTCGTCGTGCAGGGCGGGCCGGGGACCGGCAAGACCGCGGTCGCCCTGCACCGCGCCGCCTACCTGCTCTACACCCACCGCGACCGGCTCGCCCGCAGCGGCGTGCTGGTCGTCGGGCCGCACCCGACGTTCCTGCGCTACATCGAGAACGTGCTGCCGTCGCTGGGCGAGACCAGCGTGGTCAGTGCGACGGTCGAGGCGCTCTACCCGGGAGCGCGGGCCGACCGGCCGGAGGAGCCGGCGCTGGCCGAGCTCAAGGGCCGGGCGGTGCTGGCCGACGTCCTCGCCGCGGCCGTCCGCGACCGACAGCGGCTGCCCCGCGGGCAGACGCTGGAGATCCACACCGAGGAACGCCTGCTGCTGCTCGAGCGCAGCACCTGTGCCCGGGCCCGCGCGCTCGCCCGGGAATCCGGTGAGCTGCACAACCAGGCCCGGACCATCTTCGTGCGGGCCGTGATCGAGGCGCTGGCCCGCCAGGTCGCCGACGGCTACGCCGCCGAGACGATCACCGTGCAGGTGCTGGAGGCGGACCCGGAGGCGCTCGACCTGCTGGCCCCGGCCGGCTTCGGCGGCACCAGCCTGCTCGACGACGAGGACCTGGCCCAGTTGCGCCGGGAGCTGCGCGCCGATCCGGCCGTGCGGGCGGCGCTGGACGAGCTGTGGCCGGTGCTGAGCCCCGAGCAGCTCGTCGCCGAGCTGTACGCGGACCCCGGCACGCTGGCGTCCGCGGCGCCGGAGCTGACCGCCGCCGAACGCCGCCTGCTGCACCGGCCGCTCGCCGAGGACGGCACCGACCCGGACGACGCCTGGCTGCGCGACCTGCGCGACGCCACCGCCGGCGCCGCGGCGTCGACGGGCCCCGGCGCGGACGGCACGACCGGCGCTGACCCCGGCGCGGACGGCGGACCCGCGGCCGGCACCGGCACCGGCACCGGCACCGAGAGTGTCAGCGGCGATGTCAGCGGCGACGGCGGTGAGCCCGGCCCCGGCGAGGGGCCGCGACCGGCCGGCGGTTGGACGGCGGCGGACATCCCGCTGCTCGACGAGGCGGCGGAGCTGCTCGGTGAGGACGACCGCGCGGCCCGCGCCGCGGCGCTGCGCGACCGGCTGGCCCGGGTGGCCTACGCCCAGGGCGTGCTCGACATCATCTCCCGCGACGTCGAGGACGACCCCGAGATCATGATGGCGACCGACCTGATCGACGCGTCCCGGCTCGCCGACCGGCACGAGGACGCCGACCTGCGGACGATCGCCGAGCGGGCGCTGGCGGACCGGACGTGGACGTTCGGTCACGTCGTCGTCGACGAGGCGCAGGAGCTGTCGCAGATGGCGTGGCGGATGGTGATGCGCCGCTGCCCGACCCGGTCGATGACGATCGTCGGGGACATTGCCCAGACCGGCGACCCGGCCGGCACGACGTCGTGGGAACGGGTCCTCGCCCCCTACACGGCGTCGGGCCCACGTCCGCGGCAGGAGTCGCTGACGGTGAACTACCGGACTCCCGCGGAGATCATGGCGGTGGCCGCCGACGTGCTCGCGACGCTGCGACCGCCGCAGCAGCCGCCGCGGTCGGTGCGCGCGCTCGGCCTCGAGCCCTGGCGGCTGCGGGTCAGCGAGGGTGAACTCGGCCCGGTACTCGCCCGGACGGTCCTGGCCGAGTTGGACCGGCTGACCGCCGGCCAGCTTGCCGTGCTGGTGCCGGCGGGGCGGCTCGCCGAGCTGACCGCCGCGGTGCGGGCGGCCGTGCCGGACGCCGAGACCGGCGGCGGCGCCCGGTTGTCCGCGCCGGTCGTCGTGCTCGGGATCCGGGAGGCCAAGGGGCTGGAGTTCGACACGGTGCTCGTCGTGGATCCGGACCGGATCCTCGCCNAGTCCCCGCGCGGCGCGCACGACCTCTACGTCGCGCTGACCCGGGCGACGCGGTCCCTCGGCGTCCTGCACACCAGCGAGGTGCCGGCGATGCTTGACCGCCTGTCCGCGGCTGGGCCGCCGCCGGACCTGCCGTCACCGGGGCTCGCGACACCGGAGCTGGCGACACCGGAGCGGCGTGCGTCCACGTCCCCGACGGCGGTCCCGGGCCGCGGGGACGTGGACGCCTGAGCGCCGGCTATCCCGTCGGAGCCGACCTGCGCCCGCGGCGAGCGCCCGACGCGGCCGGTGACGCCTGCTCGACGGCGGCGGTGTCCTGGCCGTCGAGTGCTGTCATTCCGCGTGCCGGCGTGTCCCAGCGCCGACCCGGGCCCTGGTCGGCGGGTGCCTTGGCCCGGGCATCCGCCGGGTCGACGAAGCGTCCGGTCTCCTCGTCGAGGACCGAGATCTGTGCGGCGCCGATGTCGAAGTACATGCCGACGAGCTCGAGCGTGCCGTCCTCGAGGGCCCGGCGCACGGCCGGATGCTCGCGCAGGTTGTCGAGCTGCTGCGCGACGTTGGCCCGGCCGAGGCGCTCGACCGGCGCGAGGTCCTCCGTCCCCGCCGGGGGCGTGCGGGTCAGCGACGCGGCGGCGTGGGACAGCCAGCCGGCGAGCGCCGACTCCGGCTGACCGTGCAGCGCGCCGGTCAGCAGCGCGTTCATGGCGCCACAGCCGGAGTGGCCGCAGACGACGATCGCGGGTACCCGCAGCACGTCGACGGCGTAGTCGAGCGCGGCCGTGACGGACAGGTCGCCGGACACCGGCAGGCCGAAGCGGAGCCCCGAGGCGGCACCGGGTGGCAGTTCCACCCCGGGCGCGATGCTCACGCCGGCGGCCATGCCGACGCCCGAGGCCATGCCGACGCCGGTGCCGGTCGGGCTGGCTGAGGCGAGTCGGCCCAGGTCGCGGGCGAGGGGCCGGCCAAGCGGCGGACGGTGACTCGCGTGCCGCGGAACGATGTTGCCGACGTTGCGGACGGTGAACAGGTCGCCGGGCCCGCTGCTGGTGATGATGTTGGGGACGATGCGCGAGTCGGCGCAGGTGAGGAACAGCGCGGAGGGCTGCTGTCCTTCGGCGAGGCCGTCGAAGGTGCCGCGCAGCAGCGGCGCGGCGCGGCGGTGGAACTCGTTGACGCCGACGAGCATCGTGCCGACGTGGTCGACCTGGACCGCCGCGGACGGCGCGTGGTCGGCCGTCCCGGCCTCCTGGTGGTCGATCTCGTCCAGCTCCTGNCACTGCGACCAGGGGGCGAACCAGCGCGGCAGGTTCGGCGTCACCGAACGGCGCCGTTCGGTGTGGTCGGACCGACGGAACCAGACCTGGCCGATCTCGTCGATGCTGACCACTCCGCCGGACGCCTCGTGGTTGGCGCACCAGCCGCGCAGGTGCTCGAAGGCGGCGTGGTCGAGGTAGTCGACGATGAGCTCGATCGAGACGGGTGCGCCGAGCGGGATCCGGCCGAGGACGCGGGCCAGGCGCGGCAGCGACAGGAAGCTCAGCGTCCCCTCGACCTCCACCTGCCACAGCTCACCGGAGCGCACCAGGCGGACGCTCGACCACAGGACCCGACGCAGGACCAGCCCCAGCGCGGTGACCAGCCCGAGCGCGACACCCTGCAGCAGGTCCAGCGAGACGACGCCGACCAGCGTCACCAGGTAGACGGGCAGCTCGCCGTGCCGGCNGACATGACGCAGGTGGGCCACGTCGACCAGGCGCAGCCCGACGACGACGAGCAGGCCGGCCAGGGCCGCCAGCGGAATCCACTCCANGGCGAACCCGAGGAACAGCGCGAACGCCAGCACCCAGAGGCCGTGCAGGATCGCCGAGGCGCGGGTGCGCCCGCCGGAGATGACATTGGTCGAGCTGCGCACGATGACGCCGGTGATCGGCAGACCGCCGATGAGGCCGGAGACGAGGTTGGCCGTGCCCTGGCCCAGCAGCTCGCGGTCCAGGTCGGCCCGCGGCCCCCGCCAGCCCTTCGAGGTCGCGAGCTGGTCGACGGCGACGGCGGACAGCAGCGACTCCACGCTGGCGACGATCGCCACGGTGAAGATCCCCAGCGCGATGCCGGACCAGTCGCCGTGGGGGAACTCGGGCAGGGCTATCGAGTCGAACAGGGAGGCGGGCAGCTCGACGCGTGGGACGTCGAAGCCGACGGCGGCGGCGAACGCGGTGCCCACGACGACGGCGACGAGGTAGGCCGGGATGCGGCGGAGGGCACCCGGGACGGCCTGCGGCAGCCGCGGCCAGAGCAGGATCGTCGCGATCGTGACCAGGCCGACGACGGTCGCCGGGCCGTGCGGGCTCATGATCGCCTCGGGTATCGCCCGGATGTTCTCCAGGGCGTGACTGTCGGCCTTCCCGCCGAGCACGACGTGGATCTGGCCGAGGACGATGGTGAGGCCGATGCCGCCGAGCATGCCGTGGACGATGGCGGGTGAGACGGCGAGGGAGGCCCGGGCGACGCGGCACAGGCCAAGCAGGATCTGCAGCAGGCCGGCGGCCGNGGTGATCATGCAGGTGACCCGCCACCCGTAGGTGTTGACGAGATCGGCGACGATCACGGTCAGACCCGCGGCGGGCCCACTGACCTGCAACGGGGCGCCACCGAGGGCCCCCGCGACGATGCCGCCGACCACCGCGGCGAGCAGGCCGGCCGCGACCGGGGCACCGGAGGCGACGGCGATGCCCAGCGACAGCGGCAGGGCGACGACGAAGACGACGAGGGAGGCCTGCAGGTCGGGACGCCACCCCTCCCGGCGGGCCGCCTCCCGCCGCGACCGGCGCGAGCCGCGCGGCGGGGTCTTCCGGCTCGCCTCGACCGGCGGCGAGTGGCTGTGCCGCGACGGCGACGGCGGGGTGACCGGTGGGGTCATGTCCAAACTCCTCGAGGATCGGCGCAATGAAGGGGGTCACCCAAACGGGNGGCCCGAGGGTGGCGTCGTAGCCGATGGTTCTCGTTCTGGTCACTACCAGCAGTCAGCGGTGCACGACGCCCACCTGGTCTACCGCGGATGGTGACGGGGTTTGCACTGAACCCAACGATCCGGACGGCGGACGAGTTTCTTTCTGTGATGGTCCACCCAGTCGCGCGTAACCATTGGACAGCAACGCCCGGCGCTGTCCCAGGGATCGGGCGGACCGCCGTCATAGGACATCAGGTATATATTTCCCAAGTAGGAACGTATGGGACATATATGACAGAAGGCTATAGAAGTCGCCGCCCTCGGCGGGTTCGCGCCGCCCGAAATGGGCGGGTCCGGGTCCCCACCTGGCGACCGATCCGTCGCTGTCGCCCATACTTGTCGTGACATGGGTGAGAATTTCGCCCCGGACGGCAGTCTGCGCGCCCGCCGGGGCGCGGGCGGGGGACGTCGCGCATGCATCGTCGTGGCCGGCTCGCCCGGCTCCTGCTCGTGGCGGGGTTCGGCCTGCTGCTCGCGGCGTGGGTCGGCAGCAACGCGCCGGGCTTCGGGCCGGACGAGCCGGCGAACTTCGTCAAGGAGGTCGGCGCCGGCACCGGCCAGTGGTCGGGCACGCCCGGGCGGCTCGCGCATCCGGCGTTCGGGGCGCAGCCCGGGGCCCCGGAGCGCATCGACTGGATCAACCGCAACAGCCGGGTCTTCCGACTGCCGGCCGGGCTCGACCCGGGCCGGGCCGGTTTCCCCTGCAACCTGTTCCGCAACTGGCTGTCGGTGAGCTGCCTGGACCGGCCGCACCCCCGCCCACCGGCGACGCGAGCCCTGAGCTATGTCGGGACCTACGAGCCGTATGTCTACGCCGTCCCGGGCGCGGCGATGGCGCACACCGACACGGCGCTCGGCGCGCTCTACACCGGGCGGGCGGTCACCGCCGCCCTCGTGGCCGGGCTGCTCGCCGTCGCGGTCGCCGCGGCGTGGAGCGGGCCGGCCGGCCCGCTCTCGGTCGCCGGGGTGCTGCTGGCCGCGTCGCCCATGGTGCTGTTCATGGGCTCCGTGCTCGGCACCAACGGCATCGAGATCGCGGCCTGCACCGCGCTGTTCGCGCTGGTGCTGCGGATGGGCCGCGCGACGGGTCCGCCCCGCTGGGCCTGGCCGGCGGTGGGCGTCGTCGGCGCACTGCTGGCGCTGTCGCGACCCACCGGACCCGCCTGGGTGCTGCTCGCCCCGCTCGTCGGCCTGGTGCTCGCCCAGCGGCGCGCGGGCCGGTGGCGGAGCGCGGACCGGTGGCGGAGCGCGGACCGGTGGCGGAGCGCGACCCGGTGGCGGCGGGCGTGGCCGGTGCTCTGGCTGGGGCTGGCTGCCGGCGGCGTCGTGGCGACGGCGCTGTGGGAACGGGCCGTGCAGCCGCATCCGGGGATCCGCCGGGCGCTGGTCGTCGAGGGGCTGCATCGCCTGCCCCACGACGCCGACGCCTGGGTGCGGCAGTGGGTCGGCGTGTTCGGCTGGGCGAGCCTGCCGATGCCCACGTACGCGTACCGGATCTGGTGGCTCGCCGTCGTCGTCCTCGCCCTGGTGGCGCTGGCCACCGGTCCGTGGCGGGCCCGGCTGGGGTTCGTGGCCGTGCTCGTCGGCGCCGCGGTGGTGGCCGTCGGCCTCGACGTCGTGGTGCTGCGCCAGACCCGCTTCCCGGTGTATGGGCGTTACCTGCTGCCCCTCGCGGTGTTGCTGCCGCTCGCCGCCGGGGAGATCGTCACCCGGCAGGCGGCCCGGCTGCCGGGGGCGGTCCGCCGGCTGATCCAGGTCGCGGTGCCGCTGGCGGTCGCCGCGGTCCACCTCGTCGGGCTGTGGGCGAACGCCCGCCGTTACGCCGTCGGCACGGGCGGACCCGTCTGGTTCCTCGGCCGGTCGCAGTGGAACCCCCCGGGCGGCTGGTCGCCGTGGTTCGCGCTCGCCGCGGCCGGAACCCTCTGTCTGGTCGCATTCGCCCTGACCGGCCTGCGCGCGACCCCGGCCACGCCCGGGGCGCAGACCGCCGGCGGGCCCGACACCGGCGACCTCACCGCCTACCCGACCGAGACCGGCGACGGCCACACAAGCGACGACGGCTACGCAAGCGACGACGGCTACGCAAGCGACGACGGCTACGCAAGCGACGACGGCTACGCAAGCGACGACGGCTACGCAAGTGACGACGACTATTCGACCAACGACGGCTACGCAGGCGACGACCACCGAGCCTCCCGTCACGAGGACGCGGCCCGAAGGGCATCCGGTGCGGAGGTGGCGGGCACCACCGGCCGAACTGCCCCGGGGAAACCGACCGACCCCGGCAGGCACCGAGCCTTCCCGACGGGCGACGACTGAAAGCAGGATCGACGTGGANTACCGGACGATGGGCCGGTCCGGCCTCAAGGTCTCCCAGGCNTGCCTCGGCGCGATGAACTTCGGCGCGGTCGGCCTCGCGTCCTGCGACGAGACCGAGGCCACCCGGATCATCAATGCCTTCCTGGACGCCGGGCACAATTTCATCGACACCGCCGACATCTACAGCGGCGGGCAGTCGGAGCAGATCGTCGGACGCGCCATCGCCGCCCGCCGTGACGAGGTCGTCCTCGCCACCAAGGGACACATGCCCGCNGGCCCCGGCCCGAACGGCCGCGGCTCGTCCCGGGTGCACCTGACCCGCGCCCTGGACGCGAGCCTGAGCCGGCTCGGCACCGACTACGTCGACCTGTACCAGGTGCACCAGCCGGACGACGAGACGCCCATCGAGGAGACGATGGCGACCCTGGACGGATTCGTCCGCGCCGGCAAGGTGCGCTACCTCGGCTGCTCGAACTACAGCGCCAGCCGGATCGTCGAGGCGCAGTGGGCGGCCGAACGCATTCACGGAACGGCGTTCGTGAGCCTTCAGCCGCAGTACTCCCTCGTCGCGCGCGGCATCGAGGCCGAGGTCCTGCCCGTCTGCGCCCGCCACGGCGTGGGCACCCTGATCTACAGTCCCCTGGCCGGCGGGATCCTCGCCGGGCGCTATCGCCGCGGCGCAGATCCGGACGCCGACACCCGCGTCGCCCGCCTGCGCGCGTGGGGCGCCCCGGCCGCCCGGCGTTTCGCCGATGGGATCGTCACCGAGCGCGGGCTGGGCATCGCCGAGGCGGTGGCCGTGGTCGCCGCCGAGCTCGACACGACGCCCGCGGCGGTGGCGCTCGCCTGGGCCGCCGCCCGTCCCGGCGTCACATCGGTCATCATCGGACCGCGCACCTTCGCACAGTACGAACAGAATCTCGCCGGATTCGACCTTGCCCTGCCCGAGGAGCACGCCGCCCGCCTCGAGGAGATCTCCGGTCCCGCGCCGGGCCCGCTGGACGGCCGCGACGCCGACCGCTGAAACGCCCGGCCAACCGGCCGCACCGCCGGCCGCATCGCCGGCGTGGTCGCCGCCTGGCAGATCGGCGACGGTGGGCGGCGGCCGGACGTCGGCTCAGAGATGGCCGGCGTCCGTCGGCTCGGGGTGACCGGTGCTGAGCTCGGTGCGAGCGTGCGCGAGGGTCTCCTGGACGTGCCGTTCGATCTCGGCGGGGTCCAGGCCGAGGGCGCGGCCGATGTGCACGGACCAGATCTCGGCGCGCAGGTTGGTCTCGAAGTCCAGATCGGCGCGCAGGTTCTGCCGGGTGGCCTCCCGGTTCTGGCTGACCATGACGAACGTCGACAGGAAGATCGCCTCCAAGCTGACGATCATCGTGAGGAGGCCGAACGGGTAGCGGTCGAACACCGCGCCGTCACCGAACACGCCCTCGTTGAGCAGGATCCAGCCGGTGAACCAGACGGCGTGCAGGTACACGAAGGGCAGCGATCCGGCGAACGCCGTGATCAGGTCCGCCGCGCGGTCCTGGGGGGAGCTCATCCGGGTGAAGACGACCCGCTCGTTGCGGATGCGGGCGCGGGAACGGGAACGGCCGGCAGCGCCAGGGTGTCGGTGCTGGTCGTGAGCGTCGGCGGGGGAACTCATGGCCTCCATGCTGATGTCCGACCGGCCGGACACCGCCCCCGGCCCCGCGGCGGCGGCCGGGGGGCGCCCGGCCTCCCGCCGCGGGGCCCGCCCGGGCACCGATGCCGACCCGTGACCGGGCGACATCGCCAGGTTGCGGAAGGTAATGATCACTCCTACAGTTCAGAGGTGCCGATCGGCCGAGGCGGATATCGACCTCTGTATTCGGCCGACCTTTTCGCCCGGCGCGGTCCGGAGCCGGCCGGTGCATCGATCCGCGCGCGCGTCGCGCACCCGAGCGATCCGAACGGAGCCAGATGATGAGCACCGGCAGCGGACTGAACGCCGCCGACCTGGCCCGGGAACAGGCGGAGCTGCTACCCGACCGCCTCACCCTCGCCGCCGTCGAGATCAACCGCAACGAGTTCGATCCGAGCAACTACCCGGTCAATTCGCCGGGCAGCAACAACTCCTACATCGAGAACCACAGCGAACCCCAAATCGCCTACAGCAGCGGATCGGTCGTCGAGTCCATCGTCAACAGTTGGAGCCAGGTCAACCAGTGGTGACACTGTCCACCGACGCGCGTGCNGGCCACAGTGCAATTAAACCGTACGCAGATGACCGCGTGACACGCCCGGCTGAAATCCCCGCCGCCANGTTCTCGTGCGGCTAGCGTGCCACCCGTCCGAGCAGTCATAAAGACTGGATCACGACGGGGGAAGAATGCGCTATAATTCACCTGATGGGCTCGGCGTGGAACACCCGGAGTTCATCCTGGAGAAGGCGGAGCTGCTACCCGAAAGACTGACTCTGGCGGCCGTGGAGATCGGCCGCCGGGAATTCGATCCCACCTTTTTCCCGGTCAACTCGCCCTGGTCGAACATGGCCCACATCGACGCGCACGGCGAACCACAGATCCTCGGCGGGATCCTGCCGATCCTCATCTCGCTGGTACCCAGCATCAACATCATCTTCCAGTTCGACAAATCCTGACCAACCTGCGACGACGGACGGCCGAGAATGACCGAGATCCGCCCGCTGTCCACGCCCGGCACGGTGCCCGCCCGACCGTGCCGGGCGGACGGCCTGGCCCTGCTCGGCGAGTTCGCCGGCTCCGGCCTGGACCGACCGGTCCAGCTCGCCCGCCGCGGCGACGGCCAGGTCGTCGCGCTCACCGAGCTGCTCGCACACATCCTGGCGGCGGCCGACGGCACCCGCGACATCGAGGCGATCGCCGGCCGGGTGGCCGCGCGCGACGGGCGAACGGTCAGCGGGGCCGACGTCCGCTACCTGATCGCCGACCGGCTGATGCCGCTGGGCCTCATCGCCGCCGCGGCCGGTGCCACCCCGACGCCCCGGGCGGCGGCGATGTTCACCCTCGCCGGACGGCGGACCCTGCTGCCCGCGCCGGTGGTGACCCGGTTGGGCGGGGTCCTCGCCGTGCTGTTCCGGCCGCCGGTCGTCGCCGGACTGCTCACCCTGCTGGTGGCGGCGGACGGCTGGATNCTGCGCCGGCACAGCGTCGCCGACAGCGCGGCCACGGTGCTGGCCACCCCGACGCTGATGCTGGCCGTCGTCGGGCTGACCCTGGCCGGCGCCCTGGTCCACGAGTGTGGGCACGCCGCCGCCTGCCGCTACGGCGGCGCCCGGCCCGGGGTGATCGGCTTCGGCATGTACCTGGTGTGGCCGGCGTTCTTCACCGACGTCACGGACTCCTACCGGCTCTCCCGGCGTGGCCGCCTGCGCACCGACCTCGGCGGCATCTACTTCAACGGGCTGTACGCGCTGATGCTGTGCGGCGCGCTCGCGGTCAGCCACGCCGAGGTCCTGGTGACCGCGATCGTGCTCGCCCACCTCGACGCCGCCCGCCAGCTCGCGCCGTTCGTCCGACTGGACGGCTACTACATCATGGGCGACCTCGCCGGCGTCCCCGACCTGTTCAGCCGGATGATCCCGGCGCTGCGCTCCGCCCGGCCCGCCCGGCGCCGGCCGCCGTCCCCCGGAGAGCCGGCCGGCGGCAGCGCCACCCCGGCGGGCGGTGCCAGCGGTGCCGGGCAGGCCGGCGGCGCGGGGTCTGCCGGACCGGGCGGCGGTGCGCGGTTGACCGGCCTGACCCGGCGCGCTCGGCTGGTGGTGACCGCCTGGGCGCTGCTGGCCGCGCCCGCGATTCTGGTCAACCTGGTGCTGCTCCTCGTGTCGGTGCCGTTCGTCGTGCCCCGCACCGCGCGTGCCGTCTGGGCGCAGCTCGCGCCGGCGGGTTCGGCACTCGGTGACGGGCAGGTGCTGACCGCCGTCGCCGACGCCGCAGCCGCCGTCATCCTGGCGCTGCCGGCCGCCGGCATGCTGTTCGTGCTGTTCCTGCTCGGCCGGGCGGTGGCCCGCGGCCTCGCCGCGCACCACCACCGTGGCCGCGATCGCCGGCCCCGCAGGGTCAGGCGTCGCGGCGTTGCAGGCAGCGACAGGCGGCACCGAGAAACAAGGCCAGCCACGCCGCGACCACGGGCACGGCGACACCGGGCGACAGAAAGCCGGCGTCGTCCGACCCGGTCAGGGAGAGGCTGTCGCTCGCCGGGCCCGGNAGATAGCTGAGCACGTGTGCCGCCCACCAGGCCGGAAGCAGCCCGCCTGCGATCGCGGGGGCGAACAGCAAGGCGAGCACCGAGGTGAGGGCCCCGGCCGCGCTGCGGGTGAGGACTNCCAGGGCCAGCCCGATCAACGGAAAGACCGGGGCCAGCCCGATGGCCGCGGCGAGCGTGCGCACCTCGCTGCCGGCGGCGAGGTCGGCGTTGGTCACGTACGGCAGGCCGTAGGCGTGAAACACCGGCTGCGCCGCGAGCGCCGCCAGCGCGGTGACGGCCGTGAAGCCCACCCAGCTCNCCACCGCGATCACGACGATCTTGGCCAGCAACACCCGACCACGGCGCGGCGTCACCGTGAGGGTCAGTCGCACCAGCCCCGCCCGGTACTCGCAGGCGCCGGCCCGCACCCCGAGAACGACGAGCAGGACGCCACTGACAATCCCCGAGACCAACGGGAACAGGACGGGGTCGAACTCGGCGCGGTCCTGCTCGGACCAGCCGTCCGACTCGANGCCGACCGCGACGGCGAGCAGCACGCACAGCGCCGTCCCGAGGATCGGGCCGAGACAGGCGATCACCAGGGTCCCGCGCATCGCGCGCAGCTTAAGCCATTCCCCGGCGACCGTGGCCGTCCACCGCGGCGGGGCGGCGGGGGCCCGGCTCATGGTTTCTCCCCCCGGCGGCCGACCTCCCGGTGACCGGTCCCCTGGTGGTTGACAACTCGCCGGTCGACGGCTTGGTACTCGACGGTGTCGTCGGTGAGCTCGATGAAGGCGTCCTCCAGCGTTGCCCGCCGCTCGGTCAGCTCGTGCAGGGCGAACCCGCGGCCGGCGGCGAGATCGCCGATGGCCGGCGCCGTCATGCCGGTGACCAGTAGCGCGCCGTCGGCGTCCGGTGCCGGGGTCACCGAGGCACCGGCTGCCCGCAGCGCCGCCGCGAGCTCGGGGGCACGCGGCGATGCCACCCGGATGTGGGTGCCGGCACCCGCCCGGGTGATCTCGGTGACGCTGCCATGGGCGAGCAGGCGGCCGCGGCCGAGGACCAGGACCTCGTCGGCGGTCTGGTCCATCTCGCTGAGCAGATGGCTGGAGACGACCACGGTGCGCCCCTCGGCGGCGCAGCGCCGCAGCAGCCCGCGGACCCAGCGGACGCCGTCGAGGTCGAGGCCGTTCACCGGCTCGTCCAGGATCAGCACCGCCGGGTCGCCGAGAAGCGCGGCGGCGATGCCGAGCCGTTGGAGCATGCCGAGCGAGAACCCGCCGACACGGCGCCTGCCGAGGTCGGCAAGGCCGACCTCGGCGAGCACCTCGTCGACCCTCCGGGCGGGCACGCCGCCAGCCCGGGCGAGCCAGGCCAGGTGCTGGCGGGCCCGCAGGCCGGCCGGCGCGGCCCTCGCGTCGAGGAGCACCCCGACCTCGTGCATCGGCGCGGCGAGATCGCGCAACGCGCGGCCTCCGATCGTCGCCCGGCCGCTGGTGGGCCGGTCAAGGCCGACTATCAGGCGCAAGGTGGTTGACTTGCCGGAGCCGTTCGGGCCGAGGAACCCGGTCACGACGCCAGGCGTCACGTCGAAGGTCAACCGGTCCACCGCGACCGTGTCGCCGTGCACCTTCGTCAGCTCGCGTACCTGGATCACCGCTCGGCGTTCCCGTCCCACGGGTCGTCGCCGTCCGGCGCGGGAGAACCCGACGCCGGCAGCGTGGGAGAACCCGGCAGCGTGGGAGAACCCGACGGCGGGGCGGACGGGGCAGGCAGCGCCGGTCCGGGGGACGCGTTCGGAGCCGACGGGCCGCGGGGCGCAGGCGAGTGCCGGCCGGCGGAACGGTCCGCCGACCTGCGGTGCCGGCTGTACTCACCGAACGCGGCGGCGAGCACGAACAGCCCGAGCAGGGCGATCCGCACCGGCCGGAGCGCGTCGAAGGTTCCGCGGACCCAGTCGGGCGGCTCGATATCTGGCAGGTCGATCGCGGGCAGGCCGACGTGCGGCAGGTCGCCGGCCAGCCTGGGCAGAATGTTGACGGCGGCGACGAGCAGCCCGACCACGACGGCCGAGGCGACCCTGGCAAGCCGCCAACGCGCCCAATCGGCCGGGCGACCGAACCAACCGAGGCCGCCCGGCCGCGGACCGTTGGCAGTCGCAGGCGGGTCGACCGATCCTGAACCGGCAGGCACGGGCGGCACGGAACGCACGGGCGGCACGGCAGGCACGGGCAAGACGGCTGGCACCGGCTCGTGGGCGGCGGGGTCGTCGGGTTCGTCCATGCTCGGGAAGCTAGATCCACGGTGGTCCGGGCACATCCGCCGCAGGTATGGACCTGCCTCCTACTACAGTCGCAGTCCGCCGGTCGGATGCCCCGAGGCGCCGGGCCGCTCGGGCGAGGTCGCCCACGGCCGGTCGCCCACGGCGGGTCAGTTCGGCCGGGGGCGCACCAGCCCGTGGTCGTAGGCGAAGACGACGGCCTGTACGCGGTCGCGCAGGCCGAGCTTGCGCAGCACGGCCGACACATGCGTCTTGACGGTCGCCTCGGTGAGCACGAGCTCGGCGGCGATCTCGGCGTTCGACAGGGCGAGCGCGACGAGCCGGAGCACCACCGCCTCCCGCTCGGTCAGTTCCTCCAGCCCGATCCGGATCCGGGCGCCCCGCCCGGCTTCCCCGCCGACTTCGGGCGGGGAGACCGCACGGACCGGGCGGTCGAGGGAGCCGGCGCCGGCGCGGCGGCGCCCGGCCGGACCGTCGGGAGACGGGGCATCGGCGACGGACGGCAGCGTCTGCGCGAAGCGGTCGAGCAGCCGCCGCGTCACCGTGGGCGCGAGCAGCGCGTCCCCACGGGCGACGACGCGGACGGCGTCGACGAGCTCGGCGGGCCGCACGTCCTTGAGCATGAACCCGCTGGCGCCCGCCCGCAGCGCCGCGAAGACGTACTCGTCGAGGTCATACGTGGTCAGGATGATGACCCGCGCCGCGCTGCCCGAGGCGGCGATGCGCCGGGTCGCCTCGACGCCGTCCATCGTCGGCATCCGCACGTCCATGAGCACGACATCGGGTGTGCTCCCGCCGACGAGCTCGACCGCCTCGGCCCCGTCGCCGGCCTCACCAACCACCTCGATACCGGGCCGCGCATCGAGGATCATGCGGAACCCGCCTCGGACAAGCGCCTGGTCATCGGCCAGCAGCACCC
Source organism: Frankia sp. CpI1-P (assembly GCF_001421075.1). Classification (NCBI taxonomy): domain Bacteria; kingdom Bacillati; phylum Actinomycetota; class Actinomycetes; order Frankiales; family Frankiaceae; genus Frankia; species Frankia sp. CpI1-P. Next base: position 44,210 of record NZ_LJJX01000015.1, read on the forward strand.
GAATCGCCGGGGTCGCCTCGGTCGTCATACCGGTCTCCCGCCGAGTTCGGTCGGCAGCGGAAGGCTCGCCCGGACCCGGAATCCGCCGCCGTCACGCGGGCCGACCTCCAGGCTTCCGCCGAGCATGGCCGCGCGTTCCCGCATGCCGATGATGCCGTGCCCGCCGCCCCTGCCTGTCGGCGCCGGCGCCGTCGTGATCGTCGCGGCGCGCCGGCCGGCGCGGACGACCGGTTCAGGGCCGCCTTCGGAACCAGCACCGGTGCCGATGGCCGCACCGGTGCTGATGGCCGCACCGGTTGCGGCACCTGTGGTGGGCCACGGGGTCGGCGCGCCTCCGCCGGAGAACCCCGTGCCCGGNGTGCCGACGCCGTCGTCGACGATCTCCAGGTCGAGGGTGGCCGCGGTGTAGGCGAGAGTGACCTCGACGTGGGACGCGCGTGCGTGGCGCAGGGTGTTGGTCAGCGCCTCGCCGACGATGCGGTAGGACGAGACGTCCACCCCGGCGGGCAGCGGGCGTGCCGCGCCGATCACGCGAATCGCGACCTGCAGCCCGGNGGCGCGCAGCGGCTCACCCAGCTCGTCCACCCGGGCCAGGCCGGGCTGCGGGCGCACCGGGCCCACCTCGTCGCCGCCGGGACGGACGACGGCGAGCAGGCGGCGTAGCTCCGCCAGCGCATCCCGCCCGGTGGTCTCGATCGAGCGCAGGGCGCGGCGGGCCTGGTCGGGACGGGTGTCGAAGACGTCGTCGGCGGCCGCTGCCTGCACGATGATCACCGACACGCTGTGCGCGACGACATCGTGGATCTCCCGGGCGATGCGGGCCCGCTCCTCGGCGACCGCCCGCCGGGCCTCCCCCTCGATGGCGGCCCGGCGATTACGGGCGATCTCTCCGATGGCCCAGGCGGCGATGGCCAGGACGATCGTGAAGTACGTGTCCTCGCGGCTGGCGGAAGCGAAGTCGACCGCGCACACGCCGAGCAGCGCTGTCAGCGCGGGCAGGGATCGCAGTGGCGGTCGGGCGGCGGCGAACGAGCTGATGGCGATCAGGGCCGCGATCGGGATCACGACCGAGGGGACGAGGATCTGGATGATGAGGCCGCCGACCAGCGCGGCGGCGAGCGTGGCTCCGGGCCGGGTACGGCGCCAGTACAGCGCGAGCGACTGGCCGACCCCGAGCGGCAGGCCAAGGACGATCAACAGCGGCTCACGGGTGCGGTCGTGCTCGTCCAGCACCACCGCGACCAGGAACAGGCCGATCAGGAGCACGATCCCGACGTCGGTGGCGCGCCGCAGCCGCCCGCGCCATCTCCCGCCCACCGTCCGATCATGCCCGACGCTCCCGCCGGCGGACACGGTGTCGCGCCGTGGCTTGAGACCCGCCGCGGCTTGAGACCCGCCGCCAGCGAAAGCTGGTCACCGTCGATCGCGAACCGACGTGTCGGAACGGCTCCACTCAGTAGGTGTTCTGGGAAAGCATGGCGGCGACCTTCTGCGCGCCACCGAGATGCACTCGGGGCACCTCGAAACGCCATGCCGTCCCGTCGTGAAGGTGAATCTCGAACACGCCGGCCACCTTTGCCTTGTTGAGCTGGGCGAGTCGCACTGCGGGTCGCGGCGCCGCCGCGATCATCGTTTCGGTGGGCTTCGGCCGGAAGGCGCCCCGCTTGGCGGCAAACAGGATGACCTCGCCGGGGAACACTCCGAGGTAGCCGATCTGGCCTCGGGCCAGCATCGCGCCGTCCGCGGAGCCGCTCGCGGCCACGGCCGCGCCCACGGCACCCCCGATCGCGCCGCCCACCGCCGACCGGACCATGCCGATCGGCTCGACAAACGTGCCCACGATCGCCACCCGATGATTCGCCACAACAGCCCTCCTGTTTCTCGTCCTGATGCTCGTCCGGCCGAGGCCGCGCCTGACGGCCGTCGCCGACCGGTTCCGACCTCGGCCGTCGTCCGTCTGGGCGTGCCGCGGATGTGCCACGGGTGTGCCGCCGCCGGCGCGTCGCGCTGACGACAGGGCGATCCACGGGCGCCCGGGCGTTCCTAGGATCGGCGGGAGTGGCCGCGTTCGGCCGCGTCGGCGTGCTGCGCAGGGGCATGGTGGGGAGAGGGCGACGTTGGCACTGGACCGCCTGGGCGCCGCCGTCGTGCTGTCCCACCCCGCGCTGTCCCAGCCGGTGCTGCCCCAGCCGGTGCCGCCCCAACCCGTGTTGCTCCGCCCGGTCGCGCGTCCCGCCGACGAGAACCCGGCCCGGGAGCCGGGCGCCGCGGGGGTGTTCGTCGGACGCCGGGAGGAGTTGGCGCTGCTGGCCCGGCTCGCGGCGCGGGCGGCGGCGGGGCGGCGTCAGGTCGTCGTCGTCTCCGGCGAGGCGGGGATCGGCAAGACGTACCTGTGCGAACGGGCCGCCGAGCAGGCCGAGCAGGCCGGTCTGCGGGTCGAGTGGGGACGCTGCTGGCCCTACGGTGGCGCGCCGCCCCTGTGGCCCTGGCCTGCGGTGCTGGCGGCGGTGAGCGGCACGCCGGGCGGCCATTCGCTGGCCGAGGGACTCGGCGGCGAGGCGGCCGCCCCGGAGCGGTTCACCCGGTTCCAGGCGGTCGCCGATCTGGTGGCGCGGCGACTGGCCGGCCGGCCCACCATGATCGTGCTGGACGATGTGCACGCTGCCGACGCCGACGCCTTGCTGCTGACCCGTTTCCTCGCCCGGGCGCTGGACCGGGTTCCGCTGCTGCTGGTGCTCACGCGCCGCCCCGACGACCAGGGCGACCCGGCGCTGGCCCGGCTCGCCGCCGACGTGGAGCGCGAGGCGACGGTCCTCGCCCTGCGCCGGTTCACCCTCCCCGACGCGGAGGACTACCTCGCCGCGCACGGCCTGCACGACCTACGGGCGGCCGACGCCCCTCCGGTCGGCTCCCTCGACCTGATCAGTGCCGGCGACCCGATCAGTGCCGGCGACCCGATCAGTGCCGGCCACCGGGTGGGTGCCGGCGACCCCGCCCGTACCACCGGTGCAGGCGGCGGGGGGCACCGCGCGGGACAGGACCTGGCCCGGACGGTACTCGCCATCACCGGCGGCAATCCGCTGTACGTCAGCCGGGTCGTCACGCACGGCTCCCCGCAGTCGGGCCTCGCCGGCGTGGAGCAGGCGGTGGCGGACAGTATCGGCCGGCTCGGCGCGGACAGCCGCCGAACGCTGGCCCTGGCCGCCGTGCTCGGCCGGATCGTGGCCATCCACGACGTCGCCGCGCTGGCCGATCGGCCCGTCCCCGCCGTCCTTGACGCCCTCGCCGACGCGCGGCGGATCGGGCTCGTCGAGCCGGCGGGCACCGACCGCTTCCGGTTCGGGCACGACGTCATCCTCGGCGCCGCTGCCGCGACGCTGCGACCACGGGAGCGCCTGGACGCCCATGCCACCGCCGCGGCTCTGATCGGCGCGTCGGACCGGGCGGACCGGCTGGCGCTGCGTGCCCATCACGCGTTGCGGGCGGCCGCCCGCTCCGGCGAGGACGCGCAGCGCGCCGTGGGCGCCTGCCGGGCGGCGGCCCGATCCATGCGCCGCGGCTCCGACTATCAGCAGGCCGCGGCGTTGCTCGACGCCGCCGTCGCCGTGTCCGATCCGTGGCCGGCCGTAGCGGGGCGGGCCGCGCTGCTGGTCGAGCGGGCCGAGGCGATCCTCGCCTGCGGTCGGCTGTCCGCCGCCCGCGACGCCTTCGCCCGCGCGGCCGAGGCCCTCGACGGATCCGACGACCCGATCCTGCTGGCCCGCGCGGCGCTGGGCCTGGGCGGCGTCTGGCTCAACGAGCACCGCGATCCCATTGACCGTCGACGCGTGCTGGCCCTGCAACGCAGCGCCCTCGACGCCCTGGCCGCGGCCGTCCCCGCAGCCGGCGCGTCAGCCCGCTGCGCGACCGTGACGGCGCACGGCGGAGCAGCGGTGACCAGTGGGACAGCGGTGACCAGTGGGACAGCGGTGACCAGTGGGACAGCGGTGGACGGCGCGGCGACGGGTTCGGGGGCGGTGAGTGACTCGTCTCTGCGGCAGGTGGTGTCGCTGCGGGGGCGGCTGGCGGTCCGGCTCGCCGCCGAGTCGGTCTACGACGGCGCGACGCCCGCGCGGGCGCTGGCGGAGCTGGCGGCGATCCGGGCGACGGGCGACGCCCCGGCCCTGGCGGAGGCGCTGTCGCTGACCCATCACGCGATGCTCGGACCCGAGCACAACCCGGTGAAGCTGGCCCTCGCGCAGGAGCTGCTCACGGTCGCCGCGAGCACCGGGGACGGCATGCTGGCGCTGCTGGGACTGCTGTGGCGGACGGTGGACCTGTTCCACCTCGGCGACGCGCGGGCCGAGCGGTCGCTCGCCGAGCTGCGGGCGCGGGCCGACGCCCTGGCCTGCCAGAGCGTCCTCTACATCGTCGCGGCGATGGACGTCATGCGGCTGGTGCGCGCGGGCNGGCTGGCGCAGGCCGAGGCCGCGGCCGGCACCTGCCTGGAGCTCGGCCTCGCCGTCGGGGACGCGGACGCCGAGGCGTTCTACGGCGCGCAGCTCGCCAGCATCCGCTGGATGCAGGGCCGCGACGGGGAGCTGCTCGATCTCGCGGCCGAGGCGGCCGCCTCCCCGACGCTGGCCGCGGGCGACTTCGCCTTCGCCGCCGGCGCCGCGATGATGGCGGCCCGCGCCGGCCGACTCGACGAGGCCCGCGCCGCGCTGCACCGGCTCGTAGCCGGCGACGGTGGGCTGGCCGCCCTGCCCACGTCCAGCAGTTGGCTGACCGGGATGGTCGCCGTCGCCGAGGCCGCCGGCCTGCTCGGCGAGCGGGCGATCGCGGAGCAGGTCCGCGGGCTCGTGGAACCGTTCGCCGACCTGCCGGTCATGCCGTCGCTCGCCGTCACCTGCTTCGGCTCCACCGAGCGGGCCCTCGGTCTGATCGCCCTGGCACTCGGCGACGCCGACGGGGCCGTGCGCCACCACGAACGCGCCGTGGCCGCGAACCGGCGGTTCGGCAACCGTCCGGGCACCGCTCTGTCCCGCGTCGACCTCGCCGCCGCCCTCACCGCCCGGGCCGGCTCCGGGGACCGCCCGCGGGCACGTACGCTCCTGGCCGCTGCCCACGCCGAGGCGGAGGCGATGGACCTGCCGGTCCGCGCCGCCCAGTGGGCCGCCCTGCTACGCGCGGCCGACGCCTCCGCCGACGCCGACGCCAAGCCCGCCGACGCCAAGCCCGCCGACGCCAAGCCCGCCGACGCCGAGGCCGAGGCCGAGGCCGCCGAGACGACCGCCGGGTCGTCGATCCCCACGGCCGAGGCGGGGCGCACCGGTCGCACGGGGACGCTGACACGCCAGGGCGACGGGTGGACGCTGGCCGCCGACGGCCGGCGACTGTTCCTGGCCGACCTGCAGGGGCTGCACCATCTCGCGGTGCTGCTGGAACGCCCCGGCGAGGGGGTGACGGCGCTGGCCCTCTGCGGCGCGGCGCCGTTCGACGCCGGCCACCACGAGGTGGTCGACCGGCAGGCCCTGGACGCCTACCGGCGGCGGCTGCGCGAACTCGACGAGGAACGTCAGGACGCCGAGGCCGACGGCGACACCGACCGAGCCCGCACACTCCAGGCCGACTGGGATGCCCTGACCGACCACCTGCGCACCGTCGCCGGCCTCGGCGGGCGCAGCCGGGCGTTCCGCACCTCGGCCGAACGCGCTCGCACCGCCGTGCGCAAGACGGTCAGGCGCGCCCTGGACGCGATCACCGCCGCCGATCCGGACCTCGGCGCCGAACTGCAGGCCACCATCACCACCGGCCTGACCTGCCGCCACATCCCGACGACGACCAACCCCCGCCGCTGGACCGTCCGCCGCTGACCGGGACCGCATCGCAGCACACATCCGGACGTGTCGCGGGCCCTGCCGGTCAGGCCTCGTCCGCCGGGGAACCTCCGCCCACCTGGCCGTTCCACTCGCGAAGATTCTGCACGACCTCCTCGTAGAACTTCTCCAACGTCTCCGTCACGGACGTGACGAACGTTCCCTTCCCGACCCCGCGTTTTGTCCCGAGCGGAGCGCTCAGGGAAATGCGGAAAGCACGTATCTCGCGCCCGGAGTCGGAAATCATGATCTCCGGCTTCTGGCGGACGAGGGCGAGCAGCTCGGCGCGGGCCGCCTCCCGCGAGCCCTGTTCGAAGGACTCGATGCGCAGGTTTCCATTCGCATCGCCGAGCTGTCGCAGAATCCACCTGATCCGTGTCGTCGGGCGACCCTGCCGTGGTGCGTCGATGTTCACCGCCCAGACGAGCCGACCGGCCCGCAGGTCCGCGCTGACCGCCAGCGGACCGACCGTTCCGGGAATCCGCAGCGCGGCGGAGAGCGTTCCTTGCCGGCACAGCTCGTCAGCCAGCGCCTGCCGCCGCACCGCGGCGTCGGCGCGACGGCCCGCCTGCGGAAGCACCTCGACGCCGAGCAACCCGCCGAGGTGCAGACACAGGAAGTGGACAAGTTGATCGAAGCGTTCCGCGACCGACGGCAGACCCCGATCGGTCGGCAGCAGCGTGNCCGCCGCCACACTGTCCCGCACCGGCACCCACGAAGATCCCATGTCCTCAAACGTCTGCGCGCCGGAGCGGGCGTGGTCCAGATAGCGGAAGAATTCCCCCAGAACATACTCCTGGGTGCGATCCGCCACCAGGTCGTTTTCAAGGAGAAGCTGACAGCGGAATCGGATGTCGGCCCATGAGAGGTGGTGCACCGCCACCTTTCTGGTCCTGCGCCCATCGATGCCGACCGGATGCCTCTCATCCGCGGTCGTAATCAGGTTCGAGATGGTGATCACCGCGTCGAACTGCTGGTCCCGGGCGATGTCGAGNTACGCGCCGACCTGATCCGCGGTGAGTTCGCCGGCTCCGGTCTTGACCTCGACCAGCGCCGTCCAGCTCCGCTGGCCTCTCGTGACTCTGATCAGTCCATCCGGAATGTAGGGCTTGTCATCCCGATTGAAGGGCACCTCGATGAACGTCGTTATCTGACCGGCGGGCGCACCGAACCGCGTCGTCATCGAGCGTCCGAACTCCCGGACCGAGCCGATCACGGCAAGCAACGCGGAGGTCGCGCGCCGTTCCTGCTCCGCAGCCCCCCCGATGCCCGCCACCGGAAAGAGCCGGGCGGGCTGCCACCGGTCCTCCGAACCCGCCTCGAGGGCCCGCCGTCCCTTGGAGGCCGACAGTCGACGAGCGGGCAGTCGCTTACGCGTCGTCACCGTGTGGGCGCGACGTCCTCCAGCCCGCGTCTCCCGCGCCGCGGCGGCACCCGAGTCGACCGGACCCGACACGCCGGCGATCTCTCGCGGCTCGACGACTGGAGGGTCCACCGGGGCCGGATCCGTGCGGCCCGCGCCCGGTTCGCCGCCCTCGGCCACGCCACCGTCGCTCGCCTCGTCCTCGGTGTCGACCTCGACGCCGTATTCCGTGACGAGGGTACCGAGCCCGGTGTCATAGCCCTGTCCCACCGCGCGGAACTTCCACTGCCCGGCGCGGCGGTAGATCTCGCCGAGAACGAAGGCGGTCTCCCGATGGGCAGCCGCGACAGTAAAACTGAGCAGCTCTACCGCGTCCGAGCCACGCAGCATACGAAGTCGGAGATAGTCGAGTTCCTGAATGGACCCCTCGGCGCCGTCGAGGCTCGCCGCAAGCAGTACCCGCTCGACGCTGTCGGGCACGTCGTCCATGTCGACGTCGACAATGTCGGAGTACGCCACCGAAGGACCTTCCGGGGTCCGGGTCTTGCCCCGCAGCCTGACCGCACCACCCGCCCCCGACGGCTGATTGTAAAAAATCAGATCGTCGTTGGAACGAACCTTGCCATCATCCCCCAGCAGGAGAACGCTGACATCGGCATCGAGCGGATACTCCGCCCTGATGGCCCATTCCAGGATGACCGAGATGGAACCGAGTTCGTCGGCCAGGGCACTGAGGACAACGTTTTCCCCCTTGCGCGTGGCCGCAACCGTCGCAGCGCACATGTCGGGATGTTATCCCCGCAGCAAGCGAGACCGGCATTGTCATCGCAAGAACAACGGACCACCTCGGTCATCTACGGTTGGNCACGCACATCGCACCCGATGGGGGTTGTCCGGAATCCGACCGACGTCAACGTCAGAAGGCCGAATGTGAACCGATTAGGACAATTCGGTCATTCACCGCACCTGCTCGGTGGGGCGGATGAGGATCTCGTTGACGGCGACGCGGCGGGGGCGGGTGACGATGTAAGCGATCGCGTCGGCGATGTCCTCCGCCTCGAGTTTCTCGACGTCGGTGAACACGCGCATCGCCGTCTCGCGGATCTCCTCGCGCAGGTGGTCGGCGAGCTCGGTGACGGTCGCGCCGGGCTCGACCACGGACACCCGCACGTGCCGTTCGGTGACCTCCTGGCGCAGCGACTCGGTGAAGGCGTTCACGCCGAACTTGGTGAGGTTGTAGACGCCGGAGTTCGGCGTCGCCCGCCGGCCCGCCACGGAGCTGACGTTGACCAGGTCCGCCACGTTGCGGGGGCCGGAGTCGGCGGCGGTGAGCAGGTGGGGCAGCGCGGCGTGCGCGACGTACAGCAGCCCCTGCAGGTTGAGCGCGACCATCCGGTCCCACTCCGCGGTGGGGGCGTCGACGATCGGGCCGAGCAGCATGACCCCGGCGTTGTTCACGACGGTGTCCAGCCGGCCGAGTTCGGCGACGGTCCGCTCGACCGCGTCGATCGCCTGCCGCTGGTCGGTGATGTCGGTATCGAGGACGAGCGCCTTCCCGCCCTCGCCCTGGATCTCGGCGGCGAGCTGCTCCAGCCGCTCCTTGCGGCGCGCGACGAGCGCGACCGCCGCACCCCGGCGGGCCAGCTCCCGACCGGTCGCGGCTCCGATGCCGCTGCTCGCCCCGGTCACGAGTGCGACGGTGCCAGTCAGATGTTCAGCCATCATGTCCTCCTGCGCCTGCTCGCTGGCACGAATGCGTGCTCGGTGAGGACGCTATTGATTCGAGCGCACGCCAAGTCAACGCAGGCAAAGACGCTGTGCGCCGAAAAGAGCCATGCGTACGTCACGTCATTGCGGGCGGCGGGCCTCGATGAGGAAGNGGGTGGTACGGGCGGTGAACGGGCCGGTCGTGCGGATCCGCTCGTGCAGTGCGGCGAGGCGCTCGCGGTACCGCTCGATGGTGAATCCGGGAACGATCCAGATCACCTTGCGCAGGAAGTAGATGACGGCGCCGATGTCGCGGAACTCGGTGTGCAGCGACTCCATCCGCAGGTCGACGACCTCCAGTCCGGCGGCGCGGGCGGCGTCGCGCGCGCCGTCAGGATGGCGCCGGCCACGTACGGCGGCCGGCTGGGGCCCGAGGAAGTACTCGGACAGCTCGCCGACGCTGGCCGGGCCGACCTGCTGGGACAGATAACCGCCGCCGGGGCGCAGCACCCGGGCGATCTCCGACCAGCAGGTGGCCACCGGGTGCCGGCTGACGACGAGATCGAACGTCGCGTCGGCGAACGGAAGGGTGTGATCACTGTCCGCGGCGACGAGATGGACGCCGCGGGGGCGTAGCAGCGCCGCCGCCCGGGCGATGTTCGGCGGCCAGGACTCGACGGCGACCGTGTGCCGCGCCAGGTGCTCGACCCCGGCGAGCACCTCACCGCNGCCGGTCTGCACGTCGAGGGCGACATCGGCGCGGGCCATCCGCTCGCCCATCAGGCGGGCATACCCCCACGACGGCCGCTGCTCGCTGGCCCGGCCGTCCAGCCAGGAGAAGTCCCACCCATCGACGGGCGCTGCGGCGGCCTCGTCGACCAGCTCCTCGAACCCGCGCGGCATCGCCCGATCATGGCAGACAGGTCGACCGCTGACGACCGAGTTTCCGCCGGTCACCGGTCACGCCATGCAGCGGCCCACGACCACGACCACGCCCCGGCCACGACCATGGCCGGACCGGACCGGACCCACGAACCGGCGGTTCCGCGGAACCGCGGAACCGCGGAACCGGCGGCCAGTGGCCGGTGGCGCGCTCAGTCGCGGCGCAGTGCGGCGATCACCGGGGCGAACGCCTCCAGCGCGGGCTGCAGCACGGTGAAGTAGGTGATGCCGAACCGCTCGCGCAGGCCGCGCACCTGGTCGGCGATCTGCTCGACGGAGCCGACCAGTAGCGCCGGCACCGTGGGGATCTCCTTGGCGCTCAGGTACGGCAGCCGGGACGCCCAGGCCGCCAGTGCCGCCTCCTGGTCGTCGGTGACGGCGACATCCTGGAAGAGCAGGTTGCGCTCCACCTCGCCGGCCCGGTCGCCGGCGACCTTCTCGAAGAACGCGATCCGCTCGGCGAACGCGGCGCCGGACAGCAGCCGCAGGTTCGTCGGGTTCGCCGGGTCGGAGGAGGCGCCGGTGAACGCGGCGATGTTCGCCCGGCGCGCCGCCAGGGTGAGCATCCGGTTTCCGTTGCAGCCAATGACCAGCGGCACCGGCCGCTGCACCGGCTGCGGCGCGCTGGCGGGGTCGCCCAGCACGCCGTACACCGCGTCGATGACCCGCTCGAGGGTATCGACGCGGTCCCGCGCGGTGCCGAACGGGATGCCGGCGGCGGTGAACTCCTCGGCGACGTAACCCGTGCCGACGCCGAGCTCCAGGCGCCCCGCCGTCAGCACGTCGGTGGTCGCGACCTCGCGGGCCAGCAGCACCGGATTGTGGAAGGCCGCGTTGAGGACGAAGGTGCCAAGCCGCAGGCCGGTGGCGGCCCCGGCCGCGACCAGCGCGGGGAAAGGCGCGGGCAGCCCGAGGTGGTCGGGGATGAGCAGAACGTCGTAGCCCAGCTCCTCGGCCCGGCGGGCAGCCGTCGACCACTCCCCCGGCGCCGAGACCGCGAACATGTTCACTCCGAACCGGAACGGCCGCACGGTCGACTTCCCNTCTGGCCCGCCTGCCGTCGTCGCGCCGGTTCCCGGGGCTCCCCGCCCGCGCATCCACACCGATCGGCAGCGTCACGATTACCCTACTGCGCCAACGACCGCAGCATGATCATCGTCTGCCACGGGCCGACAGGGACATCCGTCGCATCACCCGCCGAACCGACGCACAGCGGTCGGGCTCGGTGTTGTATACCGGCGTGACCGCGACCCGCGCCGCCCGGCTCCGACCATGGGCACGACGGCTGAGCGTCGCCGTCGCCGTCGCCTCCACCCCGGTCGTCCTCGCCGAGGCGCTGAGCTGGGTGGCGTCGCGCCAGCTGCGCGGCGATGGACGGGCCCACCCGGCGGGGCGGGGCGCTCAGGCGGTCATCGTCCTCGGTTTCCCGTCGACCCGCGCGGGCACGCTGCATCCGCTCCAACGCTGGCGCACGGAGATCGGCGTGCGCTCCCTCGCCCCGGACGCGGACAGCCTGCTGATCTTCACCGGCGGCGGGCCGCCCGGCGCGGTGACCGAGGCACAGGCCATGGCCGGGTACGCACGGGACACGCTCGGCGTGCCCGCGGCGAAGATCCGGCTGGAGACCGCGGCCCGCACCACCTGGGAGAACATCACGTTCGCGGTGCCGATCGCCGAGTCGGCACGGACGCTCACGATCGCCTCGGATCCGCTNCACGCGGCGCGNGGGCGGCGGTACCTGCACCGGCTACGGCCCGACCTCGCTGACCGGCTCGTGCCCGCCGACGACTACCAGGTGCTCGACCACTGGTGGCTCAAACTGCCCATCGCCGGCTACGAGCTCGCCCGGGCGGCGCTGCGCGCGGCCCAGCGGCACGCACCGGCCACGCTGCCCAAGGCCCATCGCCCTCGGGGTTCGTAGAGTCGCGCCTATGGCGCCACCGGAGGACTCCGTCCGGGCCGACACGTGGATCTGGTGCGTGCGGCTGGTCAAGACCCGCGCGCAGGCAACGGAGGCCTGCCGCGCCGGCCACGTCCGACTCAACGGCGAGCGGATCAAGCCCGCGCACCTGGTGCGCGCGGGAGACGAGATCCGGATCCGGCTCGCCGGGCGGGAACGGATCGTCGTCATCACGAAGGTGCTGCGCAAGCGGGTCGGGGCGCCGGTCGCGGCCGAGTGCTTCGTCGACCACAGCCCCCCGGTGCTGCGCGATCCGACCCCGACGGTGGCCGTGCGCGACCGGGGCGCGGGCCGGCCGACCAAGCGCGACCGCCGGGTGCTGGAACGGCTGCGCGACCAGCCCCGCCCGCCGGGACCGCTCTGACCGTCCAGCGCCCCCGGACGGTCGGGGGCGAGGTGCAGGATTACGGCCTGCGGGAATGTCCCAGGGCGATGTTCCGTGCCGCGTTCACGTCGGCATTCGCCTGACACCCGCAGGCCCGGCGAGCGCGGTCACCTGGCTGAGTCGAGTCGAGTTGCATCGAGTTGCGTCGGATCAGGTGTCGGCCAGCCGCTGCGTTCGAGCCGGTCGAGGATGCCGGTCATTGTGGCCGGGTGTAGCCCGACGCGGCGCGCGAGGGCGTTCGGGCTGAGCGGACCAAACCGATCGGCGAGGTCGAGGCAGTCGAGATCGATGTCCTTGCGCTCAGGGTGCGTTCCGACGTGATCGTTGAGCACCGACGACTGGATGCCCAGCTCCCGCAGTAATTCCTTGATCGAAACGTCCAGCCGTCGTCGGTGACACTTCACGTCCGCGTCTGGCCTCCTATGGTGATACCGTGCCCATATCGCCCATATCGTATCGTATGGGGTGTTAAGGACAAGGTACCCGGATCACCGATACCGGCGCGGGTCCAGCGGCAGGAAGAACATTTCATGATCTTGCTTGCCGGAGTTCTTCACCTCGACGCACGGAAAGGCACCGACCATGTCTGTTTCGCAGCAAGAAGAGCTCGATTTCAGCATGATGTACGCGACGCACGACGCCTTCCGGCGGGACCTCAAGCGTTTCGAGGCCGCGGCTGCCGCAGGGAAGGGCGGCAACCCCAAGATCCTGGCCGGCTGGGAGAACTTCAAGACCCAGCTCCTCATCCACCACGGCGTCGAGGATTCCTACCTGTGGCCGCGCGTGGAAAACGCCGTGGCGGGACGGGCCCACGACCTGGCCCTGCTGAAGGACATGAAGGACGAGCATGCCCAGCTCGACCCGTTGCTCGCCAGAGTCGACGAGGCGCTGGCCGGCCGGGCGGCCGACCTCGCCGACCGGATCCGCGATGTCGCGGCGGTACTCGGCGATCATCTGACGCACGAGGAGGATAGTGCCCTTCCGCTCATCCAGGCCGTCCTGCCGCGTGCGGAATGGGACGGGATGAGTGGCGCCATGGCTCGCCGCGAGGGCGTCAAGGGGGCTGCCTATTTCGTTCCGTGGGTCCTCGAGGAGAAATCNCCGGCCGAGCGGCAGCGGATCCTCGCGAGGCTGCCCGCCCCCNCCCGGCTCCTCAACCGACTGCTGTGGCAGCCGCGTTACCTGCGGCGCAATCTTTGGAACGGCTGACCCGCGGAACCCGTCGGAACGGCTGGCCCGCAGTTCCCGTCGACCACGACTGCAATGCCGGGACCCGCGATCCCACGCCGGCGATGCGCATCGGCCTTCGGCGACCGCGGCTGGTCCTTCGATGATGACGAGAACCGGCTGAGTCGGACCACTGCGGACGCGCTTCTCGCCTGACGGTCCACCGGTGGCGGCCAAAGGTCAGCCGATCCCGCCCACGTGGTCGGGATGCCGGACCGGACCGGCCCGGCCGGTCAGATCAGGCCGACCGCGCCGCGCACAAGCCGCTGGGTGGCCCGGACAAGGCGGTCGTCGCTGAGCCGGTAGTCATGCCGGAACGCCCTGTCGAAGGCGTGCATGGTCGTGAAGAACAGCACCGCGGTCGCCTCCACGTCCTCGACGTGGTACGCGCCGGCGGCAACACCGGCGGTGAGCAGAGCGGCGATCGCCTCGACGAGGCGGTGATGGGCGGCGGTGTGGCCCAACTCCTGCGCGGCGGGACCCTCCCGGGGGTCCGCGTGGGCGCCGGGCAGATGCTGGAACAGCACGTCGTGCAGCTTCTCTTCGGCCCGGAAATGCTCGCAGCACACCAGAACCGCGGCGTCGAGCTTGCCCGGCCAGTCCGACCGCTCGGCTGCCGCGGTCGTGACGTGCGCGGCGAACTCGATGGCGAACTTCTCCTGTAGCGCGAAGACCAGTCCGTCCTTGGACGGGAAGTACTGGTAGAACAGGCCCTTGGAGACTCCGGCCCGCCGGGTGATGTCGTCAAGCGTGGCCGCCGCGACCCCCTTGGCCATGAAGATCTCGGCTCCCGCAGCCAGCAGGTCCGCCCGCCGCTCGTCGGCTGGCTTGGTTCTGGGCATCGGCCCACCTCCACCCACGCCCGCCCATGATACGGAGCCCGACTGACCGCCGGTCATTCCATTGACTGACGGTCAGTCGGACCGTAGTCTGCACCCGACGGAGATCAGTTCGTCGCGGACCGCAGCCAGCAGGCAACCTTCGGCCAGGCAAGCCACCGGCCGCAGAACCACCAACCACAGAACCACCGACCGCAGAACCACCGACCCAGGGCAGGACAGCCATGGACGAACGTCTCGCGCGATTCATCGGTGACCACCCGGACGCCGCCATGATCACGTTGCGGCCGGACGGGTCGGCGCACGCCGCGCGCATCGAGGTGGCGCTCGTGGAGGGCCGCCTGTGGAGTTCCGGCGCCCAGGCCCTGACACGGACCGGGAACCTGCGCCGCGACCCGCGCGGGACGCTGTTCGTTTTTGCCCCGCCGCCGGATCCTCGCTGGGCCGGACTGGCGACGACCGTTCGGCTGCTCGACGATCCGGACGCGCCGGACCTGCATGTCCGCCTCATGCGGGCCCGCCACGGCGACGCCGCCCCCGCCGGGATGCTCCTCGCCCACGACGACGCGGTCGGCGGCGACCGTCCCTGGCTGCCGGACGAGTACCGGACGCACGTCCAGGCCGAGCGGCGACTCATCTATGACTTCACCGTGACCCGGGCATACGGGAACTACTGATCTCACCTTCGCCGACCCCACCGTCACGGCCCTGCCACCGCCGCACCCGGTCCCCGGTCACCTCGGGCCGGCGCGAAACGTCAGACCATCACCGTCCGCCGCCGCGGGCGCTCCGGCCGGTTCCGGCAGTCCGGACGCGGCGCGCGGCAAACGATGTTCCAGGCCTCAGGGAGAGCTATGGATCGGAAGTGGTGGACGCTGCTGGTCGTCTGCGGCGCCACGTTCATGCTGTTGCTCGACGTGACGATCGTGATCGTCGCGCTGCCCGAGATCCAGAGCGGTCTGCACGCCGGCTTCGCCGACGTCCAGTGGGTCATCGACGCCTATGCGCTGACCCTGGCGGCGCTGCTGCTGACCGCCGGCTCGCTCGCCGATCTCTANGGGCGCCGGCTGCTGTTCACCATCGGGTTCACGATCTTCACGGCGGGGTCGCTGCTGTGCGGGCTCTCGCAGTCGGCGATCATGCTGATCATCTCGCGGGGCGTGCAGGGCGTGGGCGGCGCCGTGCTGTTCGCGACGTCGCTGGCGCTGCTCGCCCACAGCTTCCGCGGCCGGGACCGGGGAATCGCGTTCGGGGTGTGGGGTGCGGTCACCGGCGTCGCCACGTCGCTGGGGCCCATCCTCGGCGGCCTGATCACCAGCGGCATCAGCTGGCGGGGCATCTTCCTGGTCAACGTGCCGATCGGGATCGTCGCCGTCGCCCTGACAGTGTGGAAGGTCGAGGAGTCCCGGCCGCCGGCGGCGCACCGCCCCGACTGGCCCGGTTTCGCGGTGCTCACCGCGGGGCTCGCCGGCGTGGTCTACGGCCTGATCCGGGCGGGCGAGACGGCCTGGTCGGACACCGGCGTCGTGATCAGCCTGGGCCTGGGCGTCGCGTTCCTCGTCGCGTTCATCGCCGTGGAGGCCAGGGTCGCGCACCCGATGTTCGACCTGTCGCTGCTGCGCACCCCGACGTTCCTCGGCGGGTCGCTCGCGGCGGTCGCGATGAACGGTTCGCTGTTCGCGATGTTCGTCTACCTCGTCCTCTACCTGCAGAACGACCTGGGCTACTCCGCACTCGGGTCGGGCGTGCGGCTGCTGATCGTGAGCGCGGGCAGCTTCGTCGCCGCGACCGCGGCCGGGCGGCTGAGCAGCGTGGTGCCGGCGCGCTGGCTCATCGGTCCCGGCCTGGCGTTGGTCGGCGTCGGCCTGCTGCTCATGTCCGGCCTGGACGCGGGCAGCTCCTGGACGCACCTGATCCCGGGCTTCGTCCTGGCGGGCATCGGCAGCGGGATGGTGAATCCGCCGCTGGCCTCCACCGCCGTCGGGGTGGTGCCGCCGGCGCGTTCCGGCATGGCGTCGGGCGCGAACACCACGTTCCGCCAGATCGGCATGGCGATCAGCATCGCGGCCCTGGGTTCGATCTTCGCGGCCCGGTTGGAAAGCGGCATCAACGGTGCCCTGCGCGGGGTCCCGGCGCTGCGCGGGCAGGGTGGGCGGATCGCCGACACGCTGCGCCGCGGCGACACCGACCAGCTCTTCGCCGCCACGCCCCCGAGCGCCCGCGGCCCGCTGGCCGGCGCGGTCAAGGCCGGCTTCGCCGGTGCGATCAACGACCTGCTCCTCGTCACCGGGATCGTCGCGCTCGTGGGCGCGGTCTGCGCGCTCATCCTCATCCGCCGCAAGGACTTCGTCGCCCAGGGCCAGGCCGACCCCGCTCCGGCCGGCCCCACCTCGACCGGCGGCACGCCCGAGGATTCCCGGACGCCCTCGACCGTCGGTCCCGGGCCGCGACCGGGCGGCTGACCCGCTCACCGGTACCCGGCGTCCGGCCGGACGCCGGCCCGCTCAGCGGATGGGGTCGGGGATGACCGCGACCGGGCATCGCGCGTGGTGCACGCACTGGTGGGCGACCGAGCCCAGCAGCAGGCCGGCGAAACCGCCCTGACCACGGGCGCCGAGGACGAGCAGCCGGGCGTCGGCGGCCTCGGCGAGCAGGCTCCGCGCCGGCCCGCCGAGCGCCAGCCGGGTGTCGAGGGTGACGTCCGCCAGCCCCTCGTCGACCAGTCCCTTGCTGACGCTGTCGTCGAGGACGGCGTGCGCGGACTGTTCGAGCGCCGCCCGGTCGCGCGCGGCGCGGTGACCGGTGGGCAGCAGTGGTGGCTGCCAGGCGTGCACGACCCGCAGCGGTGCCGCGTGCAGCGCGGCCTGCTCGGCGGCCCAGCGCAACGCGGCCAGCGACGCCGCCGATCCGTCCACGCCGACCAGCACGGGCCGGCCGCTGCGGTCGTCCTCGGCGCTGCGGCCGTCCTCGGCGCTGCGGCCGTCCTCGGCGCTGCGGCCGTCCGCCCGGACGACGACGACCGGCCGGGTCGCCTGATGCAGGCAGGCGGCGGAGACCGACCCGACCAGGTACCGGCGCAGCCGGCTGGTCCCCCGGTAGCCGACGACGATCATGTCTGCGCCCGCGCCGGCCGACAGCAACGCCTCGACGGCGTCGGCGTAGACGGCCCGCTCGGTGACGGGCACCGGCCGGCGCGGGTCCTGGGTCCGCTGGACGCACTCCCGCAGCAGCGCCAGGGCGGTTTCCTCGATCGTGTGGGGGCCCGGCGCATAGGCGCGGTCGAGTACCTCGCGCGGGCAGTCGTCCGGGGTCCAGGCCAGGATCGCCTCGAGGCGGTCGCGGCGCAGCCACGCCTCTCCGGCGGCCCAGCGCAGCGCCGCGTCGGCGTCTCTGGATCCGTCCACTCCCACCACGATGCAGCCCGACACCACAAGCTCCAGATCCCCGATTGCCGGCTCCCCGGTCTCCATTCCAGGATGCCTGCCGCGACCCGGGCCGGCGAGTGCGCGGTGGCCCCCGCGGGGGATCCGAACGGCCCGCCGCCGGGGGTGCGTTCGGCCGCCGTCTCCTCCCCGTTCGGGGGGTACCGTGCGGCCGCGAGACCACCTCGGCTGGCCCGATCGGGGCAGGCAGTCCACTCCCCCGCCCGGTCGGGCGGGGCGGCGGCCCGTCCGGGGCATGGTCCGACGACCCGGCCGGTGAAGCCGGCGTCCGCAACGGACGCCCTGGCAGCGAGGGGTGGCAGGCCGCCCTGGGCCGGTCTGGGCCGGTCTGCGGCCGGCACGGTGCGGATCGCAGGGTAGGAAGTGCTCCACGATGTGCGCCTAAGGTCCCTGGGCGCCGGGGTGGGGCGGGGCCGAACATGGCAGATGACGTGTTGACCCGCCGCAGGTCGACCCGGGGCGCGCTGAGGCCGACCGCGCAGCGGCGAAACGGCGAAAGGCGCGCGGCGGGCCGGGATGGCTGACCCGGTGCCTTGGCCGCCGGTCCGGGCTCCGGTCGGTCGACGTGGTGGACAGGAGGCTACCCGTTGAGGGTGCGCGAAGTGAGGACGACGCGGATGCATGCCGTCGAGGCCACGGGACGAACCGCGCAAGCCGAACAGGCCGGGCGTGCCGGGCGTGCCGGGCGTGCCGGGCAGACGCGAACCCCCGCGGAACCGCCCGCGCCAACTCCACGATGACGTGGCGCCCACCACGGACGGATGGCCCCCGCCGGGACCCGCGGCCCATCCTCGCCGGGAACGTCTCGGCCGCGATCCGGATCTCGGCCGCCGCTCGGCGCGGATCGGTTATCGTGCTGGAAGCATGGAGTCCGAACGGGACCTCGCGCCGGCCGGCGCAGGGACCTCCGGGGCGGCCTGCGGGCAGACCTCCCCGTCAGGGTCGTCGGGAGATCTGATCTTCCCCGCTGTCGCTCGGCTCGAACTGGACGAGCTTCTCTCCCAACTGGTGGAGCGGGCCCAGGATGTGTTGGCCACCCAGGGCCGGCTGCGAGGTCTGCTGCGGGCCAACCGGATGGTCACCGCCGACCTCAGCCTCGACGTGGTGCTGCGACGCATCGTCGAGTCCGCCTGCGAGCTGGTCGACGCCCGCTACGGCGCGCTCGGCGTCATCGCCCGCGACGGTCACCTCGAACAGTTCATCCACGTCGGGATGGACCCGGGCCGCGTCGAGGCGATCGGCCGGACCCCCCGCGGCGACGGGGTGCTCGGCCTGCTCATCGCCGAGCCGGGGCCGGTGCGCCTCGACGACATCGCCGACCATCCCCGTGCCGTCGGCTTCCCCGCGGGGCACCCGCCGATGCGGGCGTTCCTCGGCGTGCCGATCAGGGTCCGCAACGAGGTCTTCGGCAACCTCTACCTGACCGAGAAGCGCGGCGGGCGGATCTTCACGGCCGAGGACGAGGAGCTCGTGCTGGCGCTCGCCGCCAACGCCGGCGTGGCGATCGACAACGCCCGCCTGTTCGGCGAGGCCCAGCACCGTCAGCAGTGGTCGCAGGCGTCGGCGGACATCACCCGCCACCTGCTCGCCGACGGCGACGACCCGTTGGAGCTGATCGTCCAACGGGCCCGCGACGTCGCCAGGGCGGACACGACGGCGCTGGCCCTGTGCGACCCGACGGCGCGGGAGCTGTCCTTCGACGTCGCCGAGGGCAACGACGCCGACCTGCTGCGCGGCCAGCGGGTGCCGCTGGAGACGTCGCTGGCGGGGCGGGCGGTGCACGACCGGGCCCCGCTCGTCGTCGCCGATGTGCGCACGCTGGGCGGCTCCGAGATCGACAAGCTCGACGTCGGCCCGATCATGATCGTGCCGCTGATCGCCTCACAGGTCACCTCCGGGGCGCTGATCCTCGGCCGGCGCCGCGGCGGCATCCTGTTCAGCGACGAGGACCTCGAACTCGCCGCCGCGTTCGCCGCCCACGTGGCGCTCGCTCTGGAACTGGCCCGCTCGCGGGCGGCGCGAGGCCGGCTGTCGCTGCTGGAGGACCGCGACCGGATCGCCCGCGACCTGCACGACCACGTGATGCAGCGATTGTTCGCGGTGGCGATGGGCCTGCAGGGCCTGGCCGCCAGCGAGGAGCGGGCGGCGCGCGCGGAGCGGATGAGCACCTATGTCGAGGACCTCGACGAGACCGTGCGGGAGATCCGCCAGACGATCTTCGAGCTGCGCGGCCGGGCCACCCCGGCCACGGGCAGCGGGCTGCGGGCGCAGATCCTCGGGATCATCGACGACATGGCCGGGGCGTTCGGCTTCACCCCGCGGCTGCACCTCGACGGCCCTGTCGACACGGCGATCGACGCCGCCGTCGGCGACCACCTCATCGCCGTGGTGCGCGAGACCCTGTCGAACGCCGCCCGCCACGCCCACGCCCGCGCCGTCGAGGTGACGGTGGCCGTCGCGGACGGCCGGGTGAGCGTGGACGTGGTGGACGACGGGGTCGGCCTGGGACCGACGACGCGGCGCAGCGGGCTGGCGAACCTGCGCGGCCGGGCCGAGAGCCTGGGCGGAACCTTCGCCGTGGAGCCCGGCCCCGCCGGCGGCACCCGGGTGCGCTGGTCGGCGCCCACCGGCTGAACCGGGCGCACCCGCCCCCCGGGCTGCGCCGGCGCGAGTCGCCCGCCGAAACGCCGCCACCCCGCCCCTCCCCCTCGGGCGGAACGGGGAAGGGACGGGGTGCGACGGGGTCGGCTGCGGAGTCGGGTGTCAGGCGCTGCCGCTGCCCGCCGCTGCGCCCGAGACGGCGGCCGCATCGGACTCGACCTCTTCGTCTGCGAACTCGTTGTCACGGGACTCGCCGTCCCGCCGCGGGCCCGCGTTCGTGGTGACGCCGTTCGTGGTGGCGCCGCTGGCGGGGGCGCCGCTGGCGGGGGCATCGCTGGCGGGGGCATCGCTCGTGGTGACGTGGTGCGGGCGGGTGCCGGCGGCGGCCTCGGCCTGCTCGGCCTGGCGGGCCGCCATCGCCGCGCCCTGCGCGGCCAGCATCATCGAGACCGGCTTGCCGCGCTCGGCCCGCAGCCGGGTGCGGCGGTTGAAGAACGGCCGGCCGACCGCGGTGAGCACGATGCCGACCGCCGCGTAGACGCCGATGACCGTCGCGCCGCGGCCGATCCCCGGCCCGGCGTCGTACACGATGCCGCGCAGCACGTCGAGGACACCGGTGCCGAACACGTACGGATGCAGCCACTTGAAGGGCTCCGGCACGAACGCGGCCGGGAACGCCCCGCCCGACGCCGGGATGTTGAGGAAGACGAACAGGATGAGCGCGGCGCCGGTGACGAACCGGCCGATGAAGTAGGACAGGCCGTTGACCACCAGGCCGACCGAGATCGTCGTCAGCCAGCCGAGCAGCCACAGCGACAGGAAGTGGCCGTGCACGGCGCNCACCACCGGACCGGCGAACAGCGTGCCAAGCAGCGAGAACACGAAGCCGGATCCGACGATCAGGCCGAGGCGGACGTGGTGCTTGAGCGTCTGGCCCATCATCCCGATGAACATGCCGACCATGTAGCCGGCGATGGTCCAGACCAGCGCGAGGTAGAAGCCCGAGGTGCCGTAGGAGTCGTGCTTGGGCAGCGGGGCGAGGTCGTCGACGGCGAGGGTGGTGCCCTCGGCCGCCGCCACGGGGGCGAACGTCTGCTGGACGACCTCGGCGAGCTGGAACTGCGCGCCGCTGGCGATGAGCAGCCGGGCCGGCTGGTTCGCCGCGCCGGGGGTGAAGGCCGCCGCCAGGTCGCCGTCGCGCACGTCGCTGCGGGCGGCGTCGACCGAGCCCGCCATCGACACCGACAGCATGCCGTTGCTCGTGCCCTCCAGCCGATCGGCGAGGGTCGCCGCCGCCGGGCCCGTCCCGACCACCGCGACCTTGATGTCCTTCGGCGTCGGCTGGTGGAAGGCGTTGATGTAGCACAGGCAGAAGGCGATGACGAAGACCAGCGGCAGCCAGAGCTGCAGGCCGATCATCTGGACCGGCGGCGAGAGCCGGGAGTACTGCCNCCGGAAGCGCATCCACGGGCCGAGCCCGGTCGCGGGCGCCCCGCTGGACGCCATGGTCTCCGCAGTCATAGGTCACTTTCCCGCGCGTGAAGTCCGATGAGGGGTACAGGAGGGCCAGCGGGCCGGCGCTGTGCCCGGGATGTCGCCCGGGGCTCGGTTCGCTGGGAGGTTCGAGTTCGCTGGGGAGGTTCGACCGGTGGTCGCAGCGAAACTGTAGCCCAAAGATGAGACTCAGTCCAACATGTGAGCCGGGATGCCGGATCTGGTATCCTCGTTTCGTGGTGAAGAACCCCGCGGCAGTCCCCGCCGACGCCGCAACCCCCGCGCGGGGCACCGATCTGCGCAGCCGGACGAGGCGGGCGTTGCAGGCGGAGATCACGGCCGTCGCCTTCGACCTGTTCGACCGACAGGGCTTCGAATGCACGACGATCAACCAGATCGCCGCCGAGGCCGGCCTGTCGCGCAGCAGCTTCTTCCGCTACTTCGCCACCAAGGAGGACGTGGTCCTGCTCGGGGTGGAGGAACGCGGCCTGGTCCTGCGCGACGCGCTCGCCGGCCGTCCCGCGGACGAGACGCCGTGGCAGGCGCTGCGTCAGGCGCTCAACGCGATCATCGGTTTCAACGTCGAGAACCCCGAACGGGCCCTGCGGCTGTCCCGGATGATGGTCGACACGCCGTCGTTGCAGGGCCGCCAGTTGCAGCGCCAGAACAGTTGGCAGCGGCTACTCGCCCCCGAGCTCGCCCGGCGCCTCGCCATCCCGCCGACGGACACGGCCGACCCGCGCCCACGCGCACTGGCCTCCGCGGCGCTCGGCTGCTACGACGCCGCCCTGACGGTCTGGCGCGACTGCGACGGGACGGCCGACCTCGCCGCCCTGCTCGATCAGGCGATGTCCGTCCTGACCGGCTGAGTCCCTGACCGGCTGACCGCGACGGTCAGGGATGCGTGGGCACGCCGTCGACGGACACCGTCACGCGTTCGTCGTAGAAGCAGACCAGGCCGGTGATCCGGGCGCTCTCCGGCAGCGGCGTGCGGTAGGTCCACACGACGTCGTCGTGGCGCCGGCCGTCGACCTCCACCGAGAAGTACTCGGCGTTGCCCTTGTACGGGCAGTGCGTGCGGGTGTCCGAGGGGCGCAGCAGCTCCTGACGGACGTCGACCAGGGGCAGGTAGTAGCGCGGCACCAGGCCGGTCTCGAACAGGATGACCGGGCGGTGGGAGTCTGCGACGACCACCCCGTCGATCTCGACCCGGACGTGCCGGGAGCTGGGCAACGCGTCGATGCGGGTGTAGGGGCTGCGCGGGTGGACGTAGACGGGCTCGTCCTCCTCCAGCCAGCGGTCCATTGCGGCCCAGTCGAAGCGGACCAGGTCCCGCAGTCCCTCCAGCGGGGACTGCGGGTACGCCCAGGCCGCCGCCGGCGCGGTGTGCCCCTCGACGACCACGTCGTAGTAGACGGCCTCGCCGCGGCTCGGGGAGTGCTCCGTGCGGGCGGTAGGCACCAGTTCGGCGACGACGTCGACCCGCGGCAGGTAGTAGGCCGGATAGTGCGGGTTCTCCCAGACCAGCGCCGGGCTGGTGGTGTCGACGACCAGCCGCCCGGCGAGGTAGGCGCGGACCCGCTTGCGCCCCTGCTCCAGCCGGACCCGGCCCCGCGCCTGCTGCGTCGTCGTCATCGGATCTCCCTCCCGTCGCCTCGCCTCAGCGCGCTCGCGTCGGCCCGCTGGTGGGCCTGTCCGCGCCGCGGCGGCGGGCGTCATCGGCCTCGTTCCGAGCAACCGGCGACAGGCCGGGAGCCTTCCCGTGATCCGGCCGGCGCCGGCCACGGGGAACCGGTGCCCGCCCGGGCGGGCTGGTCGGCGACGGGGGCCGTGGCCCGCGTGGGCGGGGCGAACTCGGCGGCCAGCAGGGCGACGTCGTCCCCCAGGGTCGCCTCGGTCCAGCGCCGCAGCGCCGCGACGAGATCGGCCAGTCCCGCGTCGAGCCGCCGGGCCGGGGCGAAGGCGGCCTGGGCGGCCGGCAGCATCGGGAAGAACTCCCGGGTTCGTGGGTGGCGGGCCTCGGCCAGGCCGTCGGTGTAGAACAGGAGCCGGTCGCCCGCGACGAGGCGGCTGCGTACGACGGTGGTGCCGGCCGCACCCAGGCCGAGCGGGGTACGCCGACCGGTCGCGTCGAGCAGGCGCGGCGCGCCCCGGCGCAGCAGCACCGGGTCGGGATGGCCCGCGTTGACCATCTCCAGCCGGGCGCCGTCGATCTGCGCGAACACGGCGGTGACGAAGTCCTCCGGCCCGCCCGAGCGGACCACCTCGGCGTCGAGGGCGGCCACGATCTCCTCCGGGTCGGCCAGGTGGCGGGCGAGAACCCGGAAGGTGGCCATCACCCGGCTGGCAAGCCGGACGGCGTCGAGCCCCTTGCCCCGGGCGTCGCCGACGAGGATCCGCACCCCCCACCGGGTCTGGGTCACCTCGTAGAGATCCCCGCCGACCCGGGCCTGCGCGGCGGCGCTGTCGTAGTTCACGGCCAGGCGCAGATCGCCCAGTCGGGCGGGGACGACGCCGAGGATGGCCCGCTGCGCCACGTCGGCCACCCGGGTGACGTCGCGCAGCTGCGCCTCGCGCAGCTGCCGGTCCCGGCTGGCGGCGACCGCGATGGCGCCGCCGACCGCGATCACCGCCAGCCGGATCAGCTGGGCAACGGGGCTCTCGTGGCCGACCCCGGTGTAGTAGCCGAGCGGGATGGCCTGCAGCGCGCCGAACAGCAGTGCCGCGCCGGCATAGGCGGCGGTCACCCGCGGCCCGGTCAGCGCCGCGGCGAGCAGCGGGCTGATCACCAGACTGGTGATGATCACATAGCGCCGGTCGCCGGTGAGGTCCATGACGACCACGGCGAGCAGGACGACCAGGGGGATGAGCGACCGCCCCCAGCTCGCCTCGGACGAGCCCACCGGCCGCCGCTCGGCGCCACGGCGGCTCGCTGACCTTCTGTCACGAATCACTACTACGAGTATGCGCGCCCCCGCCGCGGCGAGCCCGCCCGAACGGTGGCGAGGTTGCGCCGAGTGGCACGTCTACGGACGAAAATCCGCAATGGCCGTCGGCCCTCGGATGCGCAAGTCTGGCGGGACGGCAGCCGGCGTGGCGCCGGGCTGTGGGTGTCACCGCGCGTCGGGCCCGGCTACATCCGGCACCGAGCGACCAGCGGCTCGACGTCCCTGGAGGGCACCACCATGCAGACCGAGAAGACGCTCGACGCCACCGACGCCGCGAAGATCTTCGATGCGCAACGCCGGCACCGCTGGGTTACGAAGACGTCGACTGTCGAGGAGCGCACCGCGCATCTCACCCGACTGCGGACGGCGATCACCGATCATCTCGACGAGATCCGGGCCGCGCTGCACGCCGACCTGCTGCGCCCCCCGCGCCCGCGAATCCCGTCCGAGGTGGCGGCGGTGCTCGCCGACATCGACGACGCCGTCGCCCACCTCGCCGAGTGGACGGCGCCCACCCCGCTGACCCCGCCGCCGTACCTCGGCACCGGGGCCGCGGAGTTCGTGCAGTACGAGGCCCGCGGGATCTGCCTGCTGTTCGCGCCGTGGAACTTCCCGTTCGGCCTGCTGTTCCAGCCGCTGGTACCGATCATCGCCGCTGGGAACACCGCCATCGTCAAGCCGAACGAGCTCGCCCCGGCCACCTCCGCCATCAGCGCGCGGATCATCCGGGAGGTCTTCGACCCGGAGCACGTCGCCGTGTTCACCGGCGGGGTCGAGCTGGCGAACACGCTGCTGGAGCTGCCCGTCGACCACGTCTTCTTCACCGGCAGCCCCACGGTGGGGCGGGTGGTGATGGCCGGCGCGGCCCGCCATCTCGCCTCGGTCACCCTCGAACTCGGCGGGAAGTGTCCGGCGATCGTCGACGGGACCACCGACCTCGCGACGGCCGCGGCCCAGATCGCGCAGGCCAAGCACACCAACGCCGGGCAGATCTGTCTGTCGCCGGACCATCTGTGGGTGCGCCCGGAAGTCCGCGACGCATTCCTCCGCCATTACCAGACGTGGGTCGACCAGAACCTCTACCGCGAGGGGAGCCTCGTGCCCGAGGCTCTCGGGCGGATCGTCGACCGGCGCAACCTGGAGCGGCTGACCGGCTACCTCGACGACGCGGTCGCCCGGGGCGCGACGCTGGTCGGCGGCGGGGCGCCGGATCCCACCGGGACCGTCCTGCCGCCCTCGGTCCTGCTCGACGTGACCCCCGACATGAAGATCATGACCGAGGAGATCTTCGGGCCGATCCTGCCCGTGCTGACCTTCACCGACCCGGCGCAGGTCGTCGAGCATGTCCGCGCGGGTGGCAAGCNGCTGGCGATGTACGTCTACAGCGACGACCGGGGCCTGGTCGACGCGGTGCTCGCGGGCACGTCATCCGGCGGGGTCACCGTCAACGGCTGGGCACTGCACTTCGTCGACAGCCAGCTCCCCTTCGGCGGGATCGGCACCAGCGGGATGGGCAGCTACCACGGCGTACACGGATTCCGGGAGCTCTCCCACGCCCGATCGGTGTTCCTCGCGCCCGCCCCGCCCGCGCCGACGCCGGCCGGTACGGCGGCATGACCACCGTTCCGCCGCTCGCCGACCCTGTCGGCCCGGCCGGCCCCGCAGTCCCCACCGATCCCGCCGACCTGCGGCTCGATCACCAGCGCAGTGCGCCGAGGCGGTGCGCGGGCTGCTGACCGGCCCGGGTGCCGGCCCGGCTGCCGGCCCGGTCCTGCTGACCCGGGCCGAGCCCGACCAGGCTCGCGCGGCGCTCGCCGCCAACCCCGGCGGGACGGCCACCGGCACCGGGCCGCGGCACGTCCTGCTCGCCTGGCGGCCCGCACCGGCCCGGCCCGGCTTCGTGCCGGTGCTGACGGCCGGCACCGCGGACCTGCCGGTCGCCCGCGAGGTCGCCACCGGGCTCGGCGCCTACGGCTACGAGCCCCAGCTGGTCGGCGACGTCGGCGACGTCGGCGTGGCCGGGCTGCACCGGGTGCTCGCCGAGGCCGACCGCATCCGCGACGCCGACGTGCTGGTCGTCGTGGCCGGCATGGAGGGCGCGCTCGCCAGCGTCGCGGCCGGGCTGACGGCCGCGCCCGTCATCGCGGTCCCACGAGCACGGGGTACGGATCGGGGCTGGACGGTGTCATCGCCCTGCTCGCGATGCACGCCTCGTGCAGCCAAGGCTCAGGTGCGGGCGGCGTCGCGGGCCTGGGGGCTGGTGACGGCAGACAAGCCGGCCGCGGCCTGCCTGTCCAGCCGGATCGCCTACGGGCTGAGCACGCCCACAACCCGGACGCCGACGGCCGATGAACGTGTCATCAGGTGTCATCTTCGGCGTAAGGTGACACGTCGGGCGTCGCGCGATCCCGCCTTCGCGGCTGCACGCCCAGCAGACAGCCAACCCACAGCGGACAGGAGCGGCCGTGCGAGTTCTGGTCACCGGATCCCGAGGCAAGATCGGCTCCCGCGTCGTGGCGCGGCTGGGCGCCGACGGCCACCAGGTCGCCGGGACGGACATCGTCGCCGCCCACTACGGCCCGCCGTTCGACCCCTACCTGCGCGCCGACCTCACCGACTACGGGCAGGCCATCGCCGTTGTCCTGCGCACCCGTCCCGACGTCGTCATCCACACCGCGGGCATCCCCGAGCCCTCGCACGACCCCGGGCACGTCATCTTCGCGACCAACACCCAGTCGACGTACAACATCGCCGAGGCGATCGCCCGGACCGGCGTGCGCCGCCTGATCTACACCTCCAGCGAGACCGCCCCCGGCTTCGTCACCGCCGAGCGGCCGTTCCTACCCGACTACCTGCCCGTCGACGAGGACCACCCGCTGCGCCCCCAGGACGCCTACGGCCTGTCCAAGGCCCTCGGGGAGAACATCTGCGATGCGCTCGTCCGCCGCAGCGACGCCACCGCCGTCTCCGTGCGCCCCAGNCTCGTGCTGACCCCCGACGCCTACGAGTCCGTCCACGCCGGCGTGACCACCGATCCGCGCCGGGGTGCGTTCAACCAGTGGTCCTACGTCGACGCCGACGACCTCGCCGACCTGATCGCCCTCGCCGCGACCGCCGACACCGCCGGCCACGAGGTCGTCTACGCCGCCCAACCCGACAACATCGCCGGCCGCCCGCTCGCCGAGCTCGCCGCCGAGGTGTTCGGCCCGGACGCCCCACCGCTGCGGGAGCTGGACCGCCCCGACGCCGGCGGCATCTCCATCACGAAGGCCCGCGCCCTGTTCGGCTGGAAGCCCGGCCGCTCGTGGCGCGACCACGCGCACGACGGCGGCTGATCCCCCGACCCGACCCGTGATCCCCCGACCCGACCCGCGGACGCTCCGACGAAGGATGACGCCGATGAAGCACGTACGGCTAGGCCGGACCGGCCTGCACGTCTCCCGCCTGTGCCTGGGCACGATGACCTTCGGCCTGCAGTGCGACGAGGAACGCTCCCGGGCCATCCTCGTCGTCCGCGCGGGCAAGGTCCGCTACGTCGGTGTCTCGAACTACCTCGCCTACCAGCTCGCCCGCGCGATCGGCCGCAGCGAGACGCTCAACCTCGTCCGCTTCGACTCCGCCCAGCCCCGCCACAGCCTGCTGTTCCGCGAGGTCGAACGCGAGCTGTTCCCCCTGTGCCAGGAGGAGGGCGTCGGGGTCATCCCCTACAACCCGCTGGCCGGCGGACTGCTGTCCGGCAAGCACGACCGCACGAAGCCCCCGGCCGACGGCAGCCGGTTCACCCTCGGNACCGCCGCCGACCGCTACCAGCAGCGCTACTGGCAGGAGCGGATGTTCGACACCATCGACGAACTCGCCGCCGTCGCCGCGGACCTCGGCGTGACCCTGCCGACCCTGGCGGTCGCCTGGTCGCTGAGCCAGCCCGCGATCATCGCGCCGATCATCGGCGCCAGCCGCCCCGAGCAACTCGACGCCACCCTCGCCGCCGTGGACCTGCACCTCGACGACGCGACCCGGGAACGCCTCGACAAGATCACCATCGAATACCGCCGCGGTGACGCCGGGATCTGACCGCCGCGGGCGCCCCGTCCCCGATGGCCGTCCCCGGTCGGTGTCCCGGACCACCCCGATGGCAACCCGACGGCGACCCGTTCAGCGACCCCTTCGGCAATCCAATGGCTGACCCCTTCGGCAACAAGGAGTGACGATGAAGGTCGGTGACCTGAACGTTCAGCCCGTGTGGGACGGCGACGCCCGGGTGCGAGCCCGCGACGTACTCACCCCGCCTGGCGGCGACGAGGCCCACTGGGAGTGCAACGCCGAGCACTTCACCGCCGCCGGCGAGTTCGAGATGGCGCTCGGCGGCTTCCTGATCCGCACCGGCGACCAGGTCGTCCTCGTCGACGCCGGACTCGGCCCGCTCTCCGCCCGCGGCTTCCACGGCGGCCACCTCCTCGACAGCCTCACCGCGCTCGGCGTGCGGCCCGCCGACGTCACCGACGTGCTGCTCACCCACCTGCACGGTGACCACACCGGCTGGACCGCGCTCGAGGACCGGCCGGTCTTCCCGAACGCCACCTACCGCTGCCACGCCGCCGACTGGCACCACTTCGTCGACGGGCCGCAGCCCGACCGGCGCACCGCGGCGAAGCTGGCGCCGATCACCGGACAGGTCGAGCTGTTCGACACCGACCTCACCCTCGCCCCCGGCATCGACGCCCGCCACACCCCCGGCCACACCCCCGGCTCGACGATCTTCGTCGTCTCCAGCGGCCAGCACCGCGCCCTGCTGCTCGGCGACGTCGCCCACTCCCCCCTCGAACTCCTCGACGCCGGCTGGGAGACCGTCTACGACACCGACAGCCTCGCCGCCCAGGCCGCCCGCGCCCGCCTCATCGACGAGATCGAGTCCGACGGCACCCCCGTCGCCTCCCCGCACTTCGCCGGCCTGCGCTTCGGCCGCGTCCTCGCCGGCACCACCAGCCGCCGCTGGCTCTACCTCGACCACTGACGATCTTCGACTCCCGACGGCCTCGCCCCACCGACGCCGATCGCGGTGGGGCGGCCGGTTTTGACAGCGGGTCGCCGCTCATGGTCCCGTGAGACCGCTATGGAGATCGGACAGCTCAGAGCCTTCGTCACCGTCGCCGAGGAGGGCAACGTCGGCCGCGCGGCGACGCGGCTGCACCTGACTCCGTCGCCGGTCAGCCGCAGCATCCGCGCGCTGGAGCATGAACTGGGCGTGGAGCTGTTCGCCCGCGGCCATCACTCGCTGACGCTCACCGAGGCGGGCCGAGCCGCACTGCCTCGGATCGAGGCGGCGCTGCGCAGTCTGGAGGAGGCGCGCTTCGCCGCCCGCCAGGCCGCCGGCCACGTCGCGCCGCTGCGCCTGGGATCCACCCACTTCGCGCCGCCGCACGTCGTCGACCGCGTCGTCGACCGCGTCGTCGCGACCATCACCGCGTTCCCGACCGGCGCGCCGGGCCAGACCCCCACCTCGGACGTCCCGGACGCTCCGAGCGGCGGTCNGGCGGAGCTGGTCCACGGCCCGTCCAGCGAACTGCTGCCGACCCTGGCCCGTGGCGAGCTCGACCTCGCCCTGGTGCACCTGCCCGTCGACGATCCGTCACTGGATGTGCTGCCCCTGGTCACCTACCGGTTCCGCGTCGCGATGCGCGCCGACGATGAGCTGGCGGCCCGCACCTGCCTGTACCTGGCCGACCTGCGCGACCGGGAGATCCTGCTGACCCCCACCCGACTGCAGCCCATCGCCATGCGCCGGCTGCAGGACCGACTGGAGCAGGCGGGTCACGCGCACGTCGTCACCATGCGCGAGCAGGACCTGCTGCTGCTCGCGACCACCATCCGNCGATCCCGTCAGCTCACCCTGACCGGCTCGGCCAACTCCGGGCCCGCCGGACGGGTGTTCGCCGACCCGGCGTTCGCCCTGGTCCCACTGGCTCCCGGCGAGATCGACTTCCAGCTCGGCCTGGTCTGGTCGCGCGCCACGGCCGCCCGTGATCCACGGATCACCGCCGCCGTCGACCACCTGCGCGCCGCGTTCCCGTCCCGGTAGGACCGCCGCGCCGCACTGCGTCGGTCCGGAGTCCCTGCGGGCCGATCCGCCGGGTACGTCAAGCAGGCAGGCCGCCAACGCGTCGACAGACGTCACGGAACGCCGTCGTCATCGAGGTGATCGGCGGATGGATCCCGGCCTGACGCCACCCCCATCGCGCCACGTATACGGGGAATCTCGTCGACACCCCTCAAGGTAAGCCAATAACCCATACGTGTTACTTTCCGCACTACGTCGGACCCTGCCCGCAGGGCCCCTCGAGGAAAGGCGGGAAGTGACCGCACCGCACCTGCAGTACGACGCCGTGGACAGCGCGAGGGTCCTCCCGCCCCGGTTGGATCCGCGGGGGTCAGGACCCGGCCGGTCGGGACGTGGCGCGGGGCCCGGCGGGCCTCCCCCCCGGCGCCGACGCGGGTTGCTGGCCTTCCTCTCTCTCGTGTCCTGCTGCGTGCTGCTGGTCACGGTCGGCGGCTGGGCCGCCTACTCGTTCATCAACGGCAAGGTCAACCGCATCGATCTCGGCCTCTCCGACGGCGGCTCGAGCGGGGTGGGGGTGGCGAACTACCTGCTGGTCGGCACCGACAGCCGGGCCGGCACCGGTGGGGAGTACGGCGACGTCGAGGGGCAGCGCTCCGACACGACGATCCTCGCCCACCTGGACAAGGACGGGACCACGACGATGATCTCGTTCCCCCGGGACATGTACGTGACGATCCCCGAGTACACCGACACGAACGGCAAGCGCCACGCGTCGACGAAGGACAAGTTCAACGCGGCCATCTCCTCGGGCGGCCCGCCGCTGCTGGTCAGGACCATCGAGAGCCTCACGGGCATGCAGGTGGACCACTACATCTCGATGGACCTGCAGGGCTTCAAGAAGATCACCGATGCCATCGGNGGCGTCGAGGTCTGCATCAAACCGTCGAACGCGCCGCCCCAGCGCTTCCAGGACGACAACGGCCGGTGGCGGGTCAGCACGAACACCAACGACCCGATGAGCGGCTTCCGCGGAGGCCCGGGAACCATCCAGGTCAACGGGGACCAGGCGTTGGCCTTCGTCCGCCAGCGCCACGGCCTGCCCGCCGGCGACACCGACCGGATCAGCCGCCAGCAGCAGTTCATCGGCGCCATGTTCCACAAGATCATGAATGGCGACACGCTGTCGAATCCNATCAAGGCCGAACGGCTGGTGTCGACCGCGGCGGGCGCGCTCACCCTCGACGAGCACACGACCATCGCCGACCTGCGCGGCCTCGCGACCCGCATCAAGGGCCTCACCAACGGCGGGATCCGGATGCAGACCGTGCCCACCCACGCCCCGACCCGCGCCGAGGGCGCCGTCGACGACATGGGCGACATCCGCCTGCACGGCACCCGCGCGTCGGTGCAGTTCTACCAGCCCGACGACCTGCTGCGGATCGTCAGCCCACTCGGCGGCCGCGTCGAGGGCGCCAGCTCCTCGGGCGACGCGGGCGCGGGCGCGGGCCCCGCGCTCGCCCCGGGCGCCACCGCGGCCCCGTCGCAGGTGCGCGTCACCGTCTACAACGGCTCCTCCCGCTCCGGGCTTGCCTCCCAGGTCACCGGCGCGCTGACCAGCAAGGGCTTCCACGCGCGCAACGCCGGCAACGCCTCGGCGCTCACCCACGTGACGTCCCGGGTCATCTACGGACCGGGCCAGGATGCCGAGGCGCGCACCGTCGCCGCGGCTGTGCCGGGATCGAGCGTGCTGGCCGACTCCAGCGTGACCGGCGTCCAGCTCGTCCTCGGTTCCGGGTTCACCGAGGTCGTCACGCCGAGTGTCTCGTCGAGCGTCGGGACCTCCGGCGCCGCCCCAGCCCCGGCGGCCGGAACCGCGGCCGGCGGCGCGACGGCCGGCGTCCAAGGCCCGACCGCCCCGCCCGAGGCCCCCACCTGCACCTACTGACCAATCCCGCGCGGCCGGCGACATCGTCGCCGGGCCATTACCCCGGACATTCCTCGGGCAATGCGAAAACGGGCAATGGGAAAACTGCGACCGGATCCCATTGACGATTGGCCGAAAGTGCACCGGCGGCCACCCCGAAAAGGTAATGACGACCGCCTTACCGGCGGTTCTTCCGCGCCGGAAATCGCACGCCGAGTACGGGGCCGGCGGCGGGGGTGTCCGCGCGTCCGCTCGCCCGCGTCAGCGGCCGCCCACCGGGGTCGGGTGGGGCACCTCGGAGGGCGTGAACACCCGGCCGCGCTCGGCGGCGGCGACGAGGGTGAGCACGCCGTCGCGCCAGACGGGTCGCACGTGGTTGCGGGTGCGCAGGAGGTCCGACCGGCGGGGCTCCGCCTGCCCGGTGGGCACGACGACCCGGCCCACCGCGGTCTGCCCGAGCACGGTCTCCACCAGCACGGTGCCGCGCAGTCGGCCGACCCCCGGGTAGACGACGGCTCGCCCGCCCTGCCGGCCGGCGTGGTCCGCGACGGCCTGCGCGGCGCCGTCCGCGAGCTCGGGCGGCCCGATCCGCTCAGCCCCGCAGGCCAGCCCCACCGGCCCCGAGACCAGCGCACCGATGCCGAGGAACTCGACCATCGGCCCGGCCACCGCACCGGGCGCGCCGGCGCTGTCAAGCCCGCCGACCAGGTGTCCCGCGACCAGGTGTCCCCCGATCGGGTGCCCCCCGACCGGGTCTGCCCCGACCAGCGCGGCCGCGGCGGCGCGTCGGGCCGCCGCCAGCTCCACGATCGCGAGCTCACCGGCAAGGTGCGCCACGCGCCGCCAGCTGCCCGGCTCGCGCCACGTCGGCGGCAGCGCGAACGACAGGGCCACGTGTACACGGTGCGCGTCGACGAGGTGGGTGCAGGCGACGGTGTCCCCCGGCAGGTCCAGCAGCTCCACCAGCCGGTGGATCAGCAGGTCGGCGTCGTGCAGGGAGGCGCAGCCGGCGTCGACCCCGACGATGAGCGACCCGGTCATCGCGCGGGCGCCAGCACGGCCGGCGCCGCGGTGTCGGGCGGCGTCAGCCCACCGGCCGCGGCGGCCGGGCCCGGACGCCGACGCCCACCGCGACGATCCGCCCGGTGCTCGTGATCCCCCATGTCGATCCTTTCGATGACCGCCGCGCCGCACGTGAGCATCCGGCGCGCCGAGCAGAGGGTGGCAGCGCTGGATGAACGTCCGGCCAACAGGAGAGGGCCACACCGTTGTGACCACATCCTTTTTAGTCAGAAAACGGCAATGCGACTCGTTCCGTAGCCCATCTCGGCTATGACAAAGAGGCCGTTCCTAGTCACCTCACCTTTTGGTCAGTAGTTCCACGGATTCCGCCGGCCGATGGGGGACCACGATCGGGGGGGCGAGCCGGCGGCGCGCCACCGTGCGTCCGGTGGCACGCCCAGTCGGCACGCAACGCAATGGCGTCGACGCGACTACCGGGTGTTCGCTGGATCCGGCGCACACGATCGAGCGACGGCTCGGCCGGCAGGCGGGGATTCGTCCCCGCTCAGACCTCCTGCCAGCCGAGCGGCCAGGCAGCCGCGCGCGGTTCGCACCGCCGGCGCGGCGAAGGGAGACCCCATGACCGGTCGAACTGGGCCCCCCGGCGTGGACCTACCGCTGGCGGGGGTGCGGGTGCTGGACCTGGCGGACGGCCGCTGCGAGTCGACCGGCCGCTACCTGGCCGACCTCGGCGCCGAGGTGCTGCGAATCGAACCGCCGGGCGGNGCGGCGTCGCGACGGGTGGGGCCGTTCACCGAGGACGGGACGAGCCTGTCGTTCGCGGTCCACTCGATCAACAAGCGCGGCGTGGTGGTGGACCTGACCACGGCGGCGGGTCGGGAGCTCCTGGGCACGCTGGCGACGACCGCGGACATCCTGCTGCACACCGCCCGTCCGGACCGGCAGGCGGCGCTTGGCCTCGACCCCGAGGGCCTGCTGGCCGCCCACCCGGGCCTCGTCGTCGTCTCCATCACCGATTTCGGGCTGACGGGTCCGTACCGGGACTGGACGGGCAGCAGCGACGTGCACGTGGCGATCGGCGGCCTGCTGTCCCGCTCGGGTCTGCCCGGCCTGCCGCCGCTGCTGCCGCCGGCGTTCCTGGCCGACGAGTGCGCCGCCGCGCAGGCCGCCTGGGCCGCGCTGGTCGCGTACGCCAGCCGGCTGGACACGGGGCGCGGCGACGTCGTCGACTTCTCGGTGCTCACCGCGGTCGCCCAGGTCCTCGACCCGGGCTACGGCATCTCGGGCAGCGCCCGCGCGGGGGCGACGGTGCGCGACCTCCCGCGGGGGCGACCCGACGCCCGCCACCTGTACCNGATCTTCCCGGCGGCCGACGGCTGGGTGCGGATCTGCCTGCTCGCGGCGCGGCAGTGGCAGGGGATGTTCCGCTGGCTCGGCGAGCCGGCCCAGTTCGCCGATCCGAAATATGACAACATCGGCGTCCGCTTCGCCGCCGCCGGCGAGCTTTATCCGCTGATCGGGAAGCTGTTCGTCGAGCGCACCATGGAGACGATCGTGGCCGAGTCGATCGGGTTCGGCGTGCCCGCCGCCGCCCTGCTCGACGCCGCCGCGACGGTGGCCGGCGAGCACGTCCGCGCGCGGGGGACCTTCGTGCCCGTCGAGGTCGCCCCGGGCGTGACGGTGCCCGTCGCCGACGGCCTGGTGGAGATCGACGGCGTCCGGGCCGGCCGGCGGTACGGCCCGCCGCCGCTCGGCGAGTGCGACCCCACGGTCCTCGCCACCGCCGCGACCACGGCGGCCGCCCCGGGCCCGGGCGCCGGCGTCCCAGGGCTCCCTACCGCGCTCTCGGGGCCGGACACCGGGCGAGCGGACGTCCCAGCCGGTGCGGCGGCGGCACCACGCCATCCGTTCGCCGGGCTGCGGGTGCTCGACCTCGGGGTGATCGTCGTCGGGGCGGAACTGGGTCGGCTGTTCGCCGATCACGGCGCCGAGGTCATCAAGGTCGAGAACAGGGCGTTCCCGGACGGCTCGCGGCAGAACCGCAGCGGCGGGGAGATCAGCGAGAGCTTCGCCTGGGGCCATCGCAACAAGTCGAGCCTCGGGCTGAACCTGCGCGACCCGCGTGGCCAGGCGATCTTCCTGCGGCTGGCCGCGTCCGCCGACGTCGTGCTGTCGAACTTCAAGCCCGGCACGATGGAGTCGCTCGGACTCGGCTACGACGAGCTCGCCCGGGTGAACCCGGGGATCATCGTCGCTGACAGCAGCGCGTTCGGCTCGACCGGGCCGTGGAGCCGCCGCCTCGGCTACGGGCCGCTGGTGCGGGCCACCGCCGGTCTCAGCAAGCTGTGGCGCTACCCGGACCTCCCGGACGGGTTCTGCGACGCGATCACGATCTACCCCGATCATGTCGCCGCCAGGGTGAGCGCGGTGGCGGTGCTGGCGCTGCTGCTGCGCCGGCGGCGCACCGGCCGCGGCGGCACGATGAGTGCCGCCCAGATCGAGACGATCTTCTACCAGATGGGGGTCGGTCTCGCCGAGGAGTACCTGCGCCCGGGGTCGGTCCGCGCGGAGGGCAACGACCGGCGCGGCGACGCCCCACGCGGGCTGTTCGCCTGCGCCGGGGACGACGAGTGGTGCGTCGTCGACGTGAACGCCGGCGGCGACGGCGACGGGACGTTCGGCCGGCTCGCCGACGTCGTGGGCGAGCCGCGGTGGCGGGACGACCCCCGGTTCGCCACCGCGGCCGGCCGCGACGCCCACCGGGCGGAGATCAACGCCGTGGTGGGCCGCTGGACCGCGGCCCGCACCCCGGCGCAGGCCGCCCGCCGGCTGCAGGAACACGGCGTGCCCGCCGGGCAGATGCTGCGGGTGCACGAGCTGCCGGCCGATCCGCAGCTCGCCGCCCGGCGCCTCCTCGTCGAGCAGGACCAGCCCCAGCTTCCGCCGCCGCTGCTGACGCTGGGCGGTGCGGCCCACTACCGGGACGTCGCCGACCCGCTCGTCGGCCCGGCGCCGCTGGTCGCCGAGCACACCCGCGAGCTGGCCGAACGCCTGCTCGGGCTGTCCCCCGCGGAGGTGGACGAGCTGGTCGCCGCGGGCGTCCTCGAAGCGCCGCGAACCGCTCCACCCGTGCCTTGACGCGGGATCGGCCCGCGCCCGTCCGCGCAGGCAGAGTGACCAGCCACGTTCGGCACAACCAGGAGAAGCGATGAGCGCCCTCGACGGTCTTGATCCCGCGACCCCGGTGCTGGTCGGGGTCGGCCAGCACGCCGAGCAGCCCGGCCAGCCCGGCTACGCGCGGCTGTCCGCGGTGGAGCTGGCGGCGGCGGCGGCCCGGCGGGCGCTCGAGGATGCCGGCATCGATCCGGCCGCGATCGACACGATCGCCGGGGTCCGCCAGTTCGAGATCTCCGGCCCGCGGGCGAAGGCCCCGCTGGGCCGGTCGGACAACTACCCGCGCTCGGTCGCCGCCCGCCTCGGCGCCGACCCGGCGCACGCCGTGCTGGAGGTCGTCGGCGGCCAGTCGCCCCAGCACCTCGTCAACGAGTTCGCCGCCGCGATCGCGACCGGCACCGGACCCGACGTCGTGCTCCTGGTCGGCTCGGAGGCGATCTCCACCACGCGGGCACTCGCCGACGCCCCCGACCGGCCCGACTTCACCGAGCACGTCGGCGGCCAGCTCGACGACCGCGGCTACGGGCTGGCCGGGCTGTCGTCGCGCTACCACGCCGCCCACGGCCTGCTCGGCGCGCCCAGCCAGTACGCGCTGTTCGAGAACGCGCGGCGCGCCCGACTGAAGCTGTCCCGCGCCGACTACGCCCTCGCCATGGGCGCGCTGTTCGCCCCGTTCACGACGGTCGCCGCCGCCAACCCCTACGCCGCCNCCCCCGTCGAACGCGACGCCACCGAACTCGCCACCGTCACCGAACGCAACCGGATAATCGCCGATCCCTACCCACGGTTCGTCGTCGCCCGTGACCAGGTCAACCAGGGCGCCGCCGTCCTGCTCACCTCCGCCGGCACCGCCCGCCGCCTCGGCGTCCCACCCGAAAAACGGATCTTCCTCGCCGGCCACGCCGACCTGCGCGAACGTGACCTGCTCGCCCGCGCCGACCTGTCGGCCAGTCCCGCCGCGGTGCTGGCCGTCCGCCACGCCCTCGACGTCGCCGGCCGCGCCCTCGACGAGATCAGCACCTTCGACCTGTACAGCTGCTTCCCCATCGCCGTGTTCAACATCCTCGACGGCCTCGGCCTCTCCCCCGACGACCCCCGCGGGTTCACCCTCACCGGCGGCCTGCCGTTCTTCGGTGGCGCCGGCAACAACTACTCGATGCACGCCATCGCCGAGACCGTCACCCGCCTGCGCGCCACCGGCGGCCACGGCCTCGTCGGCGCCAACGGCGGCTCGCTGTCGAAGTACTCCGTCGGCGTCTACACCACCACCCCCACGCCCTGGCGGCCCGACGGCAGCGCCACCCTGCAGGCGGAGGTCAACTCCTGGGAGCCCGTCGAGGTGGCGACCCGCGCCGACGGCCCGGCGACGATCGAGACGTTCACCATCACCCACGGCCGCGACGGACGGCGCACCGGCATCCTCGTCGGCCGCCTCGACCACGACCACCGGCGCTTCCTCGNCACCACCGTGCGCGGCGACACCGACCTGCTCGATCTGCTGGCCGGCGAGTCCCCGTTCGGGGAACGGATCTTCGTGCGCGCCACCGCGGACGGCAACCGGGCCGCCGTCAGCCGCGCCGCCCTGACCGCCCTGCTACCCACCCGCAGCCCTGGTTTCCGCGACAGCTACGAGCACATCCTCGTCCNCCGAGACGGCCACCTGCTCGAGGTCACCATCAACCGGCCGCAGGCCCGCAACGCGCTGCATCCGCCGGCGANCACCGAGCTGGCCGAGGTCTTCGACGCCTACTTCGCCGACCCCGACCTGTGGGTCGCGATCATCACCGGTGCCGGGGACAAGGCGTTCAGCGCCGGCAACGACCTGGTCTGGACAGCCAGCGGCAAACGCGGCTCGGTGCCGCTGACCGGCTTCGCCGGGCTCACCAGCCGCCGGGACATGACCAAACCCGTCATCGCCGCCGTCAACGGCTACGCCCTCGGCGGCGGCTGCGAGATCGCCCTCGCCTGCCACCTCGTCGTCGCCGACACCACCGCCCGGTTCGCCCTGAGCGAGGTCCGTGTCGGCCTCGTCGCCGGCGCCGGCGGCCTGGTCCGCCTCCCCCGCGCCCTGCCGCCGAAGCTCGCCACCGAGATGATCCTCACCGGCCGCCGCCTCGACGCCGCCGAAGCCCACGCCCACGGCCTTGTCAACCGGATCGTGCCCGCCGGCACCGCCCTCGACGGCGCCCGCGCGCTCGCCGCCGAGATCCTCGCCGGTTCACCCACCTCGGTACGCGTCTCCCTGCAGATCATGAACGAGACCGCCGGGATCACCGACCCCCACGACGCCGTCGCCCACGACTCCCCCGCCATGGACGATCTTCTTCTCAGCGAGGACATGCTCGAAGGCCTCACGGCCTTCGCCGAGAAGCGCACCCCCCACTGGCGCAACCGCTGACCGCACTCAGCCGTTGGTGTAGGTCGGCGGGCGCTTCTCGCGGAACGCCGAGATCTGCTCGGTGTGGTCGCGGGTGAAGGCGGTCATGACCTGGGTGCGGTTCTCCAGGTCGATGCCGGCCTGCAGGCTGCCGACCTCGAGCTGGCTCCAGGCCACCTCCTTGGTCATCCACACGCCCATCGGGCTGTTCGCCGTGATCTGGGCGGCGATCTCCAGGGCGGCGTCGAGGGTCTCGCCGTCGGGGACGACCCGGCTGACCAGGCCGAGCCGCTCCGCCTCGGCGGCGTCGACGAGCCGGCCGGTGAGCAGCAGCTCGTGTGACCGCCCGGCGCCGATCAGCCGGGGCAGCAGCCAGCTCACCCCGATGTCGCAGCCGGACAGGCCGATGCGGACGAACGCGGCGTTGAACCGGGCGGAGGTGGCGGCGACCCGGATGTCCGCGGCCAGCGCCAGGCCGAATCCGCCGCCGGCCGCCGGCCCGTTCACCGCGGCGATCACCGGCTGTGCGAGGTTGCGCAGCCGGGGGACGAGAGCGGCGATGGCCTGTTGGGTGTGCAGGCGGGCCTGCGGGGAGGCGTCGGCCTCGCCCGCCCGCCTGCCCGGCATGCTGAACAGGTCCAGGCCGGCGCAGAACCCCCGCCCGGCGCCCGTGAGGACCACGACCCGGCAGTCCTCGTCGGCAGCCACGTCGTCGAGGGCATGGTGCAGGTCGCGGATCAGCTCCCCGGACAGTGCGTTGAGCCGCTGCGGCCGGTTCATCGTCAGCACGCGCACACCCGGCGCGGGCTCGGTCACCAGCACCGTGCGGCCCTCGGCCTCGGTGTCACGCAGATACAGATCGCCGTTGAGGTACACGGGCCCGCCCTTCGCTCGGATCGGCCGTCTCGGATCGCCAGCGCCGGCGCCGCGCCTTCGGGCACCGTGGGCGGCGCCGGCCCGGTCGGGTCAGCCCGTCGTCGGGGGCATCGGCCTCGGCCGGCTGGACTCGCGGTGGACGCGGAAGAGCGCCTCCTGGCTCAGGCTCGCGCCGAGGACCCCGTCGGCGGTGTGGATCGTGCCGGAGTACAGCCCGCGTCCCCCCGCCGCCGAGTTCGGGACCAGGTCGAGCAGCACCCAGTCGTCCATCCGGATCGGCCGGTGGAACCAGACGGCGTGGTCGAGGCTCGCGCCCGAGAGGGCCGCGCCGCCGGGGAACGCCGCGAGGCCGGTGAAGGTGTCCGACAGGTACGTCAGGACGCAGGCGTGCAGCAGCCGGTCGTCGGGCAGCGCGACGGTGCTGCGCGCCCACACCCGGGTGGGCCACCCGGAGTCCTCGTAGGGCTGCTTCGGCAGCCGGCCCTCGATCGAGAACAGCCGACCAAAGCGCAGCTGTTCGGCCGTGTCCGGGGCGCCGGCGTCGGGCATCGGGTCGACCTGATGGTCGGCGCCGTCCTCCGGGACCTGGAACGACACCGACATGTTGAAGATGACCTTGCCGCCCTGGACGGCGACGACCCGGCGGGCGGAGAACGACCGGCCGTCCCGGTCCCGCTCCACCCGGAAGATCGTCGGCCGAGAGGCGTCCCCACTGCGCAGGTAGTAGCCGTGCAGGGAGTGCGGGACGCGCCCGGCGGGCACCGTGCGTCCGGCGGCGAGCAGCGCCTGGGCGGCGACCTGCCCGCCGTAGAGGGAGTAGGGGTCCTGGAACACCGTCAGGGCCCGGTAGAGGTCCTGGTCCAGCTCCTCCAGCTCCAGCAGATCGAGAATCGAGGTCGTCGGCTCGGCCGGCGGCGGCACGCTGTTCACATTCGTCTCCTGCGTCAGCCGGCGGTGGCCAGGCCCCAGGCCTGTCTCACCTGAGCGAGGGTGGAACTGCCCACGGCCGGCCCCATCTCGGCGACCCGCCCCGGGGTGCGGGAGAAGCGCGGCGCCGGGGCCGGGGCCACCTCGTCGCCCAGGTCGACGAACACCCCCCGGGCGGCCAGGTGCGGGTGCGCACGAGCCTCCGACCAGCTCAGCACGGGCGCCGCGCAGGCGTCGGTGCCGTCGAACACCTGCTCCCACTCCGCCCGGGTGCNGCTGGCGAACACGGCGGCGAACGCCGCGCGCATCTGCGGCCAGCGGCTGGCGTCGTCCTGGAAGTCCGCCCACTCCGGCAGGCCCAGCAGCTCCACGAGCTTGGCGTAGAACTGCGCCTCGATGGCGCCGACGGAGAACCAGCCGCCGTCGGCGGTCTCGTAGACGTCGTACCAGGGCCGGCCAGTGTCCAGCATGTTCGTGCCCCGCGGCTCGCCCCACTCCTTGCGGGAGATCATCGACCACATCATCGCCGACAGCGACGCCACCCCGTCGACGATGGCACAGTCGACGACCTGCCCCCGGCCGGAGTCGCGGGCCTCGTGCAGCGCGGCGAGGATGCCGACGACGAGGTACAGCGCGCCGCCGCCGAAGTCGCCGACCAGGTTCAGCGGCACCTGCGGCGGCCCGCCCGCCCGGCCGATGGCGCCCAGCGCCCCGGTGATCGCGACGTAGTTGATGTCGTGGCCGGCGGAGCGCGACCAGGGACCCTCCTGGCCCCAGCCGGTCATCCGGCCGTAGACCAGCGCGGGGTTGCGGGCGAGCAGCGCCTCGGGGCCGAGGCCGAGCCGCTCGGTGACCCCCGGCCGGTAGCCCTCGATGAACACGTGCGCGGCGTCGAGCAGTTCCAGCAGCCCGGCGTGGTCGTCGGGGTTCTTCAGGTCGAGCGCGATGGACGGCCGACCGCGGGTCAGCCAGTCGGGCTGCGTGCCCACGGTGGCCGGCTTGTCCACCCGGATGACGTCCGCGCCGAGCTCGGTGAGCAGCGTGGCCGCGAACGGCGCCGGGCCGATGNCGGCCAGCTCGATGACCCGCACGCCGTGCAACGGGCCGTACGCAGCCGCGGGAGTGGGGGTCGAGGTGTCGGGCATCATCGCTCCTTCGGGTGGATCGCACCGACGAGGTGGATCGCGGCTTGCGGGTTGATCACGGCTTCGGGATGGATCATGACTTCGGGTGAAACGGGTCCTCCGCTCGGATCATGCCGTCCCCGCCCGCATGATGCCTGCTCAGCCGGCGGTGGGGACGCCGGAGGCGGCCGGCGCCGGGACGGCCGGAGCAGGTGTCCGAGCCCGCAGGAGACGCCGGGCGATGGCGTGCTTGTGCACCTCGGTCGGGCCGTCGTACAGGCGGAACGCCCGAATGTCCCGGAAGATCATCTCGACGACGGTCTCGTCGGTCACGCCGATGCCGCCGAGGACCTGCACGCAGCGGTCGGCGACGCGGAACAGCTCCTCGGACACGTAGCACTTGACCTTCGACGCCTCATGCCGGCCCTGCTCCCCCTGGTCGAGCAGCCAGCAGGCGCGCCAGATCGCCAGCCGGNAGTTGTCCAGCGCGATCTCNTTGTCCGCGAGCTGGAAGCCGACGCCCTGGTGCTCCCCGATCGGCCGGCCGAACGCCGTGCGGGTGCGGGCGTGCTCGACGGCGATGCTGTGCGCCCGGTCCGCCGCGCCCAGCCAGCGCATGCAGTGCGTCAACCGGGCCGGGGTGAGCCGGAGCTGGGCGTAGCGGAAGGCGTCGCCGGGCGTGCCGAGCACCGCCGAGGCGGGCAGCCGCAGGTCACGGAAGTTCACCACGCCATGTCCCTCGACGTAGTTGCGGTCCATGGTGTTCATGACCCGCTCCACCTCGATGCCGGGTGTGTCCCCCCGGGTGAGGAACAGCGTCGGGCCGCCCAGCCCGTCGGCGCCGGGGGCCAGCCGAGCCATGATGATCCAGGTCTGCGCGCCGTTCGCCCCGGTGATCAGCCACTTGCGCCCGTTGAGCACGTAGTCGTCGCCATCGCGGACNGCCTCGGTGAGCAACTGGTTCGGGTCGGAGCCGGCGCCGCCGGGCTCGGTCATCGCGAACACCGAGCGCGCCCCGCCCTCGATGACCGGCCGCAGGAACTCCTCCTGCTGTTCCGGGTCGGCGATCTTCGCCAGCAGCCCCATGTTCGCCTCGTCCG
The DNA here is from genome assembly GCF_001421075.1 of Frankia sp. CpI1-P. Taxonomy (NCBI): domain Bacteria; kingdom Bacillati; phylum Actinomycetota; class Actinomycetes; order Frankiales; family Frankiaceae; genus Frankia; species Frankia sp. CpI1-P. Next base: position 87,557 of record NZ_LJJX01000015.1, read on the forward strand.
GGGCGGCGCAGTTCATCGCCACCGGCCCGAGCGTCGACCAGCCGGCCGCCTCGTAGACCACCGCCTGCTCGACGTGGGTGAGCTCCCGGCCGCCGAACCTCCTTGGTGCCTGGATGGTCAGCAGGCCGGCCTTGCGCGCCAGCCCCACGAGGTCCTGGCGCAGCTCGTCGGTGGGGCCGTGCGCGGTCAGCCGCGGATCGCGCTCGAACGGCACGATCTCGTTGTCNACGAACGACCGCACCCGCTCGCGGAGATCCACCAGTTCCTGCGGCAGACTGAAATCGATCATGATTCTTCCCTGCGGTCTCGTCGGAATGTTCCTGGTGCGCCAGGACGGCCGGGGCCAGGCGCGGCGGGGCAGGCCCCGGGCGGCTCAGGTGCAAGGCAGGTCAGGTGCAAGGCGGCTCAGGTGCAAGGCAGGTCAGGTGCAAGGCGGCTCAGGTGCGGGTGGCGGTGAGGTCCGCAGTCCAGCCGAGCACGGCGTCGGCGATCCGCGCGAACCCGGCGTAGCGCGGGCCGGCCACCGGATCGTCGGCGAAGCGCCGGTGGAGCTGCATCCAGGCGATCGCCAGCCGCAGCCGGGCCAGCGCCAGGTGGAAGCCGAGGTCGGCCGGCGGTCGGCCCGCCGCGGCGAAGTAGGCCGCGGCGACCTGCTCGCGCCGCGGGAAGCCGGGTTCGAGCGAGGGCACCTGGCGCAGCTCGTGCAGGGCCGGTGGGTCATCCGGCTCGATCCAGTAGGACAGCAGCACCGCCAGGTCGAACAGGGGGTCGCCGCGGGTCGCCATGTCCCAGTCGAGGACGGCGACCGGGGCGAGGGTCACCGGGTCGACGAGCATGTTGTCGAACTTGAGGTCGCAGTGGATCAGCCGCACCTCGCCCGCCGGCACGTCGGCGACGGCGTCGCGCAGCCAGCCGATCACCGCCGTGGCGGCGGCCGGCAGGCCCTCGGGGTACACCGCGGCCGCCCGCCGCGCCCAGCCCTCCACCTGCCGGCCGAGGAACCCCCCGGGCCGACCGAGCTCCCCAAGCCCGACCGACGCCGGGTCCAGGGCATGCAGGGCGGCCATCGCCGCCAGCAGGGTCGCGGTCAGCCGCCCGGGGACCGAGCCGGCGCCGGGCGGGCCGAGCCCATCGGGCCGCACAGGCGACGCGGGCCGCACAGGCGACGCGGGCGGTCGGGACGACGCGGGCGGCATGGACGGCTCGGACGGCATGGACGGCATGGACGGCATNGGCGGCATGGGCGGCTCGGCCGCGGCGAGCGCGGGCGGCACGGTGGCGCCGACGGTGACGCCGTCGCGGTACTCCAGCAACTGGAACTGGGCGCCGAGGACGCCGGTGTCGGTGCAGAAGTGCACCCCGCGCGGGGCGAGCGGGTAGCCCGCGCCGAGCTGGCGCAGCACCCGCCACTCGCGCGCCATGTCGTTGGCGCCCTCCGCCGACGGCCCGGGCGGCGGGCAGCGCAGCACGGTTGGGCTGCCGTCCACGGACACCAGGTAGTTGAGGTTCGCCAGGCCGCCGGCGAACTGCCGGGGGGCGACGTCGGTGTCCAGGTGCAGCCCGTGGCGGGCCAGCTCGGCGGCGACCCGGTCCCAGGGCTGGGCGACGGTGGCCTCGGGTGGGCGGAACCGCGGGTCGGCGTCGGTCACCCCGCGTCTCCCGAGCCGAACGCGGCGGGGGTGGCGGACGCGGCGGGGGTGGCGGAGGTGGCGGAGGTGGCGGAGGTGCCGTCCGCGGCGGGGGTGGCGGCGAGCTGGCCCCGGTTCCCGGCGACGATGCCGGCGCGGCGACCGGCGACGCCGCCGGCGTCGAAGCCGCGGTCCAGCCACGCGGCGGCGGCGCGCGACTCGGCGGCCAGCGCGTCGGCGGTGCCCAGCGCCGCGATGGCCCGCGCGGAGGCGAGGAACGCCACCCGGGTCGCCGGGTCCGACGCACGGATGCGCTGGCCGAGGCGGTGGGCGGCGGGCAGCAGGTCGTCGTGCGGGACGACCTCACTGACCAGACCCGCGTCCCGGGCGGCCACCGGGTCGAGGAATTCTCCGGACAGGCTCATCCGCAGCGCCCGACGCTCGCCGACCGCCCGCGCAAGAAGGACACTCATTCCCCAGCTCGGCAGGACGCCGACCCGGGTATGGGTGTCGGCGAACGCCGCCTTCTCCGAGGCGATGAGGATGTCGCAGTGCAGCGCCAGCTCGAAGCCGCCGGTGATCGCCGGGCCGTTGATCGCGCCGATCAGCGGCTTGCCGGTCGGCTCCCAGGGCAGACCGGGCGGCAGGCCGCCGTCGCCCGGGCGGGTCAGGGCCATGCGCAGGTTCTCGCCGCTGCCAGCGACCTCGCCGAGGTCGAGGCCGGCGCAGAACGCCGGATCGGCGCCGGTGAGGACGATGACGTCGACCGCGTCGTCGGCGTCCGCCGCGGCGAGCGCCGCCCGCAGGGCGCGGATCAGCCGGGCGGTCAGGGCGTTGCGCGCCTTCGGCCGGTGCAGGGTGAGGACGGCGGCCCCGTCCACCCGCTCGACCAGGAGATCATCGGTACCGGGATCGGCGTCGACCATGACGGCTCCTCGTTCGGAAGGGTTCGGATGTCGGGCGACGACGCGCCGGTCACAGCGGGGGAACCGCCGGCAGGTCCGGGTAGTCGGGGGCGCGCCCGCCCGCGCGCCCGCGCAGCGCCTCGGCGACCTCCTCGGCCTGGAAGGCCCCGGTCTGCCAGGTCGCGATCTGGTCGAGCCCGGCAGCGACGCCGTGGTCGCGGGCGTAGAGCAGGCTCTCCTTGCTGCCCCACACCGCCAGCGGGCTGCGTTCGGCGATCTCGGCGGCGACGGTGCGGACTCCCGCGAGCAGCGCGTCGTGGTCGGCGAACACCTCGTTGACGAGGCCGAGCTCGCGGGCCCGCGCGGCCGGCAGGCGCCGTCCGGTGTAGGCCAGTTCCCGGGCCACCCCGGCCGGGATGAGGGTCGGCAGGCGCTGCAGGGTGCCCAGGTCGGCGGTGATGCCGATGTTGGTCTCCTGGACGACGAAGAAGGCGTCGGCGGTGGCGTACCGCAGGTCGCAGGCGGTGATCAGGTCGAGGCCGCCGCCGAGGCAGCCGCCCTGCACGGCCGCGAGCACCGGCATCCGGGCCCGCTCCAGCGCGGTGAAGGCGTCCTGCATCCGGGCGATCAGCCGCTTGCGGCCGGCGTTGGCGCGCGCCGGGTCGCCGCCGGGCAGCAGGTCGGTGTGCTCGAAGGAGGACAGGTCCATCCCGGCGCAGAAGTGCCGGCCGGTCGAGGAGATGATCAGCGCCCGCACGTCACCGGCGTCGCTGAGCCGCGCGACGGCGTCGGGGAACTCCCGCCAGAACTCCGGCAACAGGGTGTTGAGCGCGGCCGGCCGGTTGAGCACGAGCTGGGCGACCCGACCGGCGACGTCGACCTCGAAGCAGCGGTGGCCCACGGCAGACTCCTTCTCTGTGCAGCACAGCTCCTCGGCGGTCCGACAACGACCAGCCCTCGGGTCTCCCGACCCCAGTCCCGATAAGAGTAAACTAAGTACACTAACTTGGCGACAACCGCCGGGGGTTCGCGCGGGCCCGTCGACCTGCCGTGGCCGGCCCGCGCGGGTCCACGGTCGACCGACTCCGGGGGCGCGGCGAGCGGGCACGACCGCCCTGCCGTGAGGTGGCCGATACCGGCGGCCGCGTCCCCGGGCCACCCGCCCCCCCCGGCGGAGATGTGCCGCGGGGGGCGAGCGGGGTCGGGGCCCGGTGGGTCGGGGCCCGGTGTGGTCAGGACAGGATGTAGCCGCCGTCGACAACGATCTGCTCGCCGGTCTGGTAGCGGGACGCCTCCGAGGCCAGGTAGACGGCGATGCCGCCCAGGTCCGCGGGGGTGCCCCAGCGCCGGCCCAGCAGCCGCGGCAGCGAGCGGGCGGCGAACTTCTCGTCGTCGAGCAGGTCGTCGGCCAGGGCGGTGCGGATGTAGCCGGGCAGAATCGCGTTGACCCGGATGCCGTCGCGGCCCAGCTCCACCGCGCAGCTTCGGACCAGGCCGGACAGCGCCGCCTTCGCCGTGCCGTACGCCTGGGTCCGCGCGAAGCCCCGGTTGGTCCCGATGATGCTCGACACCGCGACGAGGCTGCCACCCGCGCCGGCGGCGACCATGTGCCGCGCCGCGGTGCGGAAGGTGAGGAACACCCCGTCCAGATTGATCCGCAGGACCTGGTGCCACTGGTCAAGGGTCAGGTCCGTGAAGCGCATCGGCTCCCCGCCGATACCGGCGTTCGCGAAGCAGGAGTCGATCCGCCCGAACGCGCCCACCGCCTGCTCGAACGCGTCGATGACCTGCGCCTCGTCGCCGACATCGCAACGCAGCGCGAGCACCTTGCCGCCGTGGGCGGCAAGGGTCTGCTCCGCGGCGGCGTTCTTGCGCTCGTTCGTACCGAGAACGACGACGTCCGCCCCGGCGGCGGCCAGCGCCTCGGCGATGCCGAGGCCGATCCCACCGTTGCCCCCGGTGACGAGCGAGACCCGACCTCGCAGGTCGAAGGATGCGACGGCCGCCTCGGCGGGACGGTCCGTCGTGGCCGGCTGGCTCATCGTGTCGCGTCGAGCAGCAGCGGCCACAGCGCCGGGTCGGCCTTCCAGGTGTCGTAGAAGGCCGTCCGGGTGTAGATGCCGCTGATCTTCGCGATGAGGCCCTTGCCGACCTCCGCCGGCGTGCCGACGACCGAGAAGGTGTGCAGGATCTCGTCGGTGATGAGGTCGGCCATGCCGTCCCACTCGCCGCGCTTGGACAGGTTGGTCAGCTCCGGCTGCAGGTCGCCCCAGCCGTGCACGTCGAGGACGGCCTTGTAGGCCGGGGTGGAGGCGTAGAAGGCGATCTGCTTCTTGGTCCCGAAGACCGCCGCCGCCAGCTCCTCCTCGGTGCGCCCGACCGTCACGAACGACGGCCCGGCGATCGCGAAACCATCCAGATCGGCCTTGCCGGCCTTGGCCCGCCCGCGCAGCAGCGCCGGGACGGTGACCTCCTCCAGGTACTTCTTCGTGCTGAACGGGTGGACGAAGAAGCCGTCGGCCACCTCGCCGGCGACCTCGGTCATGCCCTCGCCGACGCCGGCGAGGTACACCGGCGGCGGGCCGTAGGGGTGCGGCGACGGCGCGAAGAACGGCGTCATGAGGGTGTGGGTGTAGAAGTCGCCGCGGAAGGCGAGCTTGGTGCCGTTCTGCCAGGCGTCCCAGATCGCCCGGGTGGCCAGGACCAGCTCGCGCATCCGGGCGGNCGGGTGCGACCAGGTCATCGAGAACCGCTTCTCGATGTGCGGCTTGATCTGCGAGCCCAGGCCCAGGATGAACCGGCCCTCGCTGTACTGGGCCAGGTCGTAGCCGAGGTAGGCCAGCGTCATCGGAGTCCGCGCGAAGGCGATCGCGATCGACGTGCCGACGCTCGCGGTCGAGGTCGCGTTGGTCGCCTGCAGCGTCTGCAGGAACGGGTCGTGGCGGGTCTCCCCCACCCAGATGCCGGCGTAGCCCTCCTTCTCGATGCGCGCCGCGCCCGCCGGCGTCGCCGCGAGGTCGTCCGACAGGTTTGCGTCGATCTTCATCCGCTCTCCTCCTGATGGCGGGGCCTGTCGACGACCGCCGCGCCCGTCTCATCATGCCGCCAGGCGCCNGCAGATGACCTGCCGACGTAGTTAACAAAGTATTCTTTGATGATGCCGGGCCGCGGCGCGACGCGCACACCCCCGGCCCACCGCGGCGATCGATACGGACAGCATCCGGACGATTCCGGGAGGTGCCTCCGACTCGGGAACCATGCGCCGCACCGCCAGGCCGATCGCGACCGCCTCGCCCGACGATCCTCAGCCCCTAGAAGGTTGACATAGTTTACTAGGTATTCGATGACGAGTGCCACGTGGCCGTGAGGCGCGGCGTCATCGACCGTCGGCGAGGATGTGGACGGGGGCGGACCGCCCGGCCGGGGCGGGCCGGACCGCCTCCCGACAGGGGCCGGACCGCCTCCCGACAGGGGCCGGACCGCCTCCCGGCGGGGGGCCAGCCGGCCCGCCGCGGCACCCGCAACCACGCCGCATTACCTGATTCGCGGGTAGGACGAAGGTGCCACCGTGGGCGACCTTCGACACGCGCGGTGCCCGTCTGGTTCTGCATCGGCGCGGCCGGACGCTGCCCGGCGCACTGTCCGCGGATGGCGACATAGCCGCCTGAGCAGGGAATATGCCAGACATCAAGAGCGGATCTCGGTGAACCGCCCGGCGAAGCACGGGATGCTAGCCCGCACCTGGATTACCGCGGGTAGCTGCCCCCGACCGGACTTTCGCCCCTATTACTGGCCACTCATCCATAAATGTAGGATGTTCATGTCGATCAGTCATCGACGCCCAGGCCGGGGCGATTACCGGCCTCAATCTTCTCCGCAGAGTGGCCGCGAGATGTCCGCGCGGCCACAGATCCCATAATTCCGCGGTTCCGACAATCGGAGGACGACGGCGTGACCGACAACGCCGCGGCGGCTCAGCCGCTGCACGTGCAGGGTCGAGATGCGGTGATCGCNGCCTCGCAGGGCGTGACCTGGCGCGACGGGGAGCCCCCGGACTACCACCTGTCTCACCAGACCATGCCGGCGGAACNCACCGTGCACCACGAGCCCGGTTCGCTCGCCGACATCGTGGAGCGGGTCGTCCAGGTCTTCGAGATGGAGCTGTCCCACAAGAAGAACCCGTCCGAGTGGGTCAGCATGGTCGCCGACAAGGTCAAGGTCAGCGTCAACGGCGGGCCCAAGGTGGGCAGCGCCGAGCTGGCCGAGCGGGGCAGCTACAACGTCCTGATCGGGGAGAACCCGTACTACTCGGCCAACGAAGAGTCCTTCGAATCGTCGCACCACGTGTTTCACGAGGCATTCCCCGGTGGCTTCTTCTGGGAGGTCCTGGAAGTTTACTCACCGCCGCCCGTGATCACCTTCAAGTGGCGACACTGGGGTACCTTCAGCGGCCCCTACAAGGGAGTCGAGCCCACCGGCGAGCGCATTGAGATGTACGGCGTGACGGTGGCCCATGTGACCGACGACCTGCGCCTCACCGATACCCAGCACTTCTACGACAACACCGATTTCCTGGGCCAGCTCGCCCGCGGTCAGCTCGCGCCCAACCCGCACGCCCACCAGTAGGAACCGCACTACCGGCCCCGGCCGGGCGCCGGCGACGGCGTTCTACCCGCGGGCGGATCAGTCGGCGGCGCCGCCGCGTGCGGCGGCGCCGCCGATCATTGCCGTGGACCGGCCCCGCGCCCCGCCGGGGCGCCGGCACCGGCGGTGGTGGAGGAGTCTGCGCTGGTGGAGGAGTCGGCGGCGGTCGCGGCGCCGATTGCGGCGACCTCGTCGTCGGTGAGCTCCACCCAGGCGGCGTCGACGTTGGCGTCGAGATGGCGAATCTTCGACGTGCCGGGGATCGGCAGCAGCACCGGGGAACGACGCAGCAGCCAGGCGAGCGCGACCTGCGCGGCGATCGCGTCGTGCGCGGCGGCGATGGTGTCGAGCACCGTGCCGAGGCGCGCGCCGACCAGCACCGGCGCCCACGGCAGGAACGCGAGTCCGTCGCGCTCGCAGACGGCCAGCACCGCCTCCGCCGTGCGGTCCCCGGCGTTGTAGCGGTTCTGGACGCTGACCACCTCGCCGAGCGAGCGGGCGAGCGCGAGCTGCTCGGGCGTCACGTTCGACACGCCGATGTGGCGGACCTTCCCCTCCCGCTGGAGGTCGAGGAAGGCCCCGACGGTGTCCTCGTAGGGCACCTGCGGGTCGGGGACGTGTACCTGGTAAAGATCGATGGCCTCGACCCGCAGCCGGCGCAGGCTCTTGTCGCACTCGGCCCGGATGTGCTCGGGGCGGCCCAGCGGCGGCAGGCTCGTCGCCCCCGGGGCGACCTTTCCCGGCCGGAAGCCCGCCTTCGTGGTGATGAGCAGGTCGTCGGGATAGGGGTGCAGTGCCTCGGCGATGATCTCCTCGGACTCGCCGTAGCCGTAGATGTTGGCGGTGTCGATGAGGTTGACGCCGCGCTCGTACACCCGGCGGGTGAGCGCGACGGCCTCCGCGCGGTCGCGGACCCCCTCGGCGTTGCGGGCGCCGGAGATCCGCATCGCGCCGAAGCCGAGGCGGCGCACGGTGTGGCCGGCCAGGGGGAAGGTGCCGGTCGTGGTGTCGTCGAGGGTGCGGTGTGCCATGTCTCGATCACAAGCCTTTCGCTGGCGGGATGGTGGCGGATCCCGGGGCTGTTCGCCCGACAGCGGCATCAAACGAGGNGATGTGGGACCGTACGTCAGGTGGTCGACGGTCCGTTCGCCAGCCCGCGCGGCCCGTCCGGGACGGCGTGTCGGCGGGTGCCGCCGCGGCCGTGGGGCGATCCGTCGCGGCGCGCCGCGACGGATCGATGACCACGGTGCACACCCCGCCATTAGAGCACTAAGTTAACTACCAGAACGCGGATTCCGGCCCGCCCACCCGGCCGGCCGCCCTCCGGGGCAACCGCAGCCGAAGCAATACAGTTTACTGTTTATACTTTTAGTCGGTCCCTTCGTCGCGAGTCCCACCTGCCGACGATCGGGCCGCCGCACCAGCTGGCCTGGCCGGCCCCGGGCCACCGTCCTTCCGAGAGGAACTCACGTGCAGATCGCGGATTCAGTCGCAGTGGTGACCGGCGGGGCGTCCGGCCTCGGCCTCGCCACCGCCACCCGGCTCGTCGACGCCGGCGCGAGCGTCGTCCTGCTCGACCTCCCGAGCTCCAACGGCGCCGCGGTCGCGGAGAAGTTCGGCAGCGCCGTGCGCTTCAGCCCCGGCGACGTCACCTCGCCCGCGGACGTCACCGCCGCGTTGGACGCGGCCGCCGAGCTCGGCCCGCTGCGGATCGCCGTCAACTGCGCGGGCATCGGCAACGCCGCCAAGACGCTGGGCAAGCAGGGGCCGTTCCCGCTCGACCTCTTCGAGCGGGTCGTGCGGGTGAACCTGATCGGCTCGTTCAATGTCATCCGGCTCGCGGCGGAGCGGATCAGCCAGGTTGAGGAGATCGAGGGCGAGCGCGGCGTCATCATCAACACCGCGTCGGTGGCGGCGTTCGACGGTCAGATCGGCCAGGCGGCCTACTCCGCCTCCAAGGGCGGCATCGTCGGCATGACCCTGCCGATCGCCCGCGACCTGGCCAACCTGAAGATCCGCGTGGTCACCATCGCCCCCGGCCTGTTCGACACCCCGCTGCTCGCCTCCCTGCCGGAGCCGGCCCGCATCTCCCTCGGCCAGCAGGTGCCGCACCCCTCCCGGCTGGGCTCTCCCGACGAGTACGGACTGCTCGCCACCCAGATCATCGTCAACCCGATGCTCAACGGCGAGACGATCCGCCTCGACGGCGCGATCCGGATGGCACCCAAGTAAATCGGCGCACCCCGCAGATCGGCGACCCCGGCGCGGCACGTCCATGACGGCGACCCGCGCCGGGAACCGCCGGCCGCACGAACATCCAGGTTCGTTCTAAGTTCGTCTAGATCCGTCTAGGTTGCCTGCCCCGGGGCGGGGACAGCCTGGCCGGGACTGCGCTGGGCGGGGACCGCAGGGCTCGCCGCCCAACTCGGCCGCCGCCGCTGCGCCGGGCGTTCGACCAGGTAGTAGGAGCCGGCGGCGAGCGCCGTGCTCAACACGATCGCGATCAGGACCTGCGGCAGGCTGCCCACCCGGTCGCCGAGCCTGTCCCGGACGGTGCCGGCGACCGGGAAGTGCCACAGGTAGAACGCGTAAGAAATCCGGCCGAACCAGGCCATCGGCGCGCTGCCGAGCACGACCGCGAGCGGCGCGTCGCGGCGCCGGTCGATGGAGCAGATGACCAGCCCGGCGAGCAGCGCGACACCGGTGAAGCCACCCAGGTCCATCGCGGTGATCCCGTCTCCGGGCTCGGGAGCGGTGACGGCGAGCACCACCAGGGCAGCCAGCGCCACCGGCCCGCCCACCGCCAGCAGCGTCCCGGACGAGGCACGCAGGCGGGCGGCGAGACCGGCCATCCGTACCGCGCCGGCGAACCGCCGCAGCCGGGTGCCCCGTGCACCCGCCGACGTGGGTAGCTTCGCGCCGGCCCAGCCCCAGGCGGCGAGACCGGCTCCCACCAGCAGCGCATCGGCCCGGGTGTCCAGGCCGAAGTAGATCCGGGGGTCGCCCACCCCGGCGGCGATGAGGATCTCCCGCCAGGCGAACACGGCGACGGCCGCGGCCCCGAGGATCGCCGGCAGCCGCCGCCGCGCCGCCGGGCGCCGGCACAGCAGGACCAGCACCGCGGGCCAGATCAGGTAGAACTGCTCCTCCAGCGACAGCGACCAGGTGTGGCCGAACCACGCGCCGCCGGAGTCCGGCCGGAACACCCGGTAGTAGTTGTTGACGTAGAGCAGCGAGGTGAGCGCGTTGTCGAGGAAGTCCCACTGGTCCGCACGGGTCTTCACCGCGACGACGAGCACTGCCCCGACCGCGACGAAGACCCCGAACGCCGGCAGCAGCCGGAAGGCCCGCCGCACGTAGAACCGACCCAGCGAGACGGCGCCGGTGCGGTCCCGCTCGGCCAGCAGCAGGCCGGTGATGAGGAAACCGCTGAGCACGAGGAACACGTCGACGCCGAGGTAGCCGCCGGACAGGGCGTTCATGTGGAAGCAGAGCACCGCGAGGACCGCGAGCGCCCGCAGCCCGTCGAGCGCCGGGTTGTACCCCACGGCCGCCCGCGGGACGCGGCGCCGACCGAATCCCCCATCGGCTTCGCCGACCGCCGGACCGACGCCGACGGATTCAGACGTCATTCTCCCACCCCCACGACAGAACGATCTGGTTCGCGCGGGGCCCGCCGACACGGGGCGCCACGCCGACACGTCCACATCCGGGCAGCTCACTCGGCCCTGTGCTACGCGACACCTGCGGACTCTAGTGCGACGTCGCCACGGAACGTGGACGNCTCGGACGGAACACGTCCGAAGGGCCCGGGCAGGCTCCCGCAGCCGTGCTGTGCCGGACATCTCGCCCCGAGTGCGGGCATCGGGCGTCCAGGCAGGCAAAAGTGGAACGGAAGGTCGTGCCGCGGGGCGCGCGGCCCGACGACGGGAGGGACACGGTGGCAGACGGGAGAGATGCCGGCGGCGCCGAGAAGTCGGCCGCGGAGCACCGCGAGTTCGTCGACCTCATCGAGGCGCTGCGCGCGGCCCAGGACACGATCACCGGCGCCAGCCCGCCCGAGGACGTCGCCCGCAAGGCCCGGGAGGGGCTGGAGGAGGTGATCCGGTTGCTCGCTCCGTTCACCGTGAGCGAGGCCGAGCAGCTCGCCGGCTACCTGATCACCGAGCCCGGCCACGCCCAGGCGCTCGCGCCGGTGCTCCACGTCGACGAGAGCAGCACCGAGCATGTCCGGGGCCGCCTGGTGCTCGGGCGTTACTACCTGGGCGGCAACGGCGCCGCGCACGGCGGCAGCATCCCGCTGTTCTTCGACGACGTGCTGGGCCGGCTGGCGAACGACGGCGGGCGGGGCACCTCCCGCACCGCCTACCTGCACGTCAACTATCGCAAGATCACGCCGGTCGGCCCCGAGCTGCTCGTCGAGGCCCACGTCGACCGGGTGGAGGGTCGCAAGCGCTTCGTGGTCGGGACGATCCACGACCCCGAGGGCGACCTCACCGTCGACGCCGAGGGACTGTTCATCGCGTTGCGCCCCGGCCAGCCCTGATCGCCCTCGCGACCGGGCCGGCGGGACGGACACCGACAACGACAACGACAGCGAGCCCTCGCGGGCGGCCCGAGGATTGGAGGAAGCGGTGNCAAGGGCGGGACATGCCTGGGGCCATGACGTGTCGCCCGCGGAGCACCCCGAGTTCGTCGGGCTGATCGAGGCGCTGCGCGCGGCGCAGGAGACGATCACCGGCGCCCGGCCACCGGAGGACGTCGCCCGCACGGCCCGGGAGAACCTGGCGGAGATCACCCGGCTGCTCACCCCGTTCACCGTGGGCGAGTCCGAGCAGCTCACCGGCCAGATGCGCGGCATTCCGGGCCGGGCGCAGGCACTGGCGCCGGCCTTCCACGTCGACGTCGAGGGCGACGGCCGGATAGCGGGCCGGGTCGTGTTCGGTCGCTTCTACCTGGGCGGCAACGGCGCGGCGCACGGTGGCAGCCTCCCGCTGCTGTTCGACGAGGTGCTCGGCCGGCTGGCGAACACCGGCGGTCGCAGCCCCTCCCGGACCGCCTACCTGCACGTCAACTACCGCAAGATCACCCCTGTCGGCCCGGAGTTGCGGGTGGAAGCCCACTTCGACCGGGAGGAAGGCCGCAAGCGTTACCTCGTCGGGACGATCCGCGATCCCGAGGGCGACGTCACCGCGGACGCCGAGGGACTGTTCGTCGCGTTGCGCCCCGGCCAGCCCTGACCGCCCCCGCTCGCCGCGTTCACCCCGGCTGAGCTGGGATTCTGCTTCAGCCCCACAGCGAGGGGGTAGTTGAGGCAGCATGAGGCTCGACCGCGACACGTGGCCCCCTCACCTGCTCGGCCCAGGTTGGATGCGGCCCGTCCTCGGGCTCGGCGGTGCCCCACGTTGACGGCACTGTCATCTCGGCCGGGGCGTTGGTTCACCGCACTGCTGCCACTGCTCATGTTGGCCGGGGTCGCCGCGTTGGAACTGAGCAACCGGGAGTGGACCGTCCTGGAACTGGCGGTGCTGAGCCCGATGCTCGCCGCCACGTTCGGTGGCCCTCGGTTGACCGCGCTGTACGGGGTGCTGGCGATCGGCGTGGGCGTCATGCTCGGCATTTACGATCATCTGTTCGGCCAGAGCGATGGCGGCCCGACCGCCCAGGCGGTACGCCTGGGCGGGGTTGCCGTGGGCGGTGTGCTGGCAGTGCTGGTCAGCCGGTACAACACCCGGCGGGAGACGAAACTGCAGAACGTCACCCGGGTGGCGGAGGTGGCCCAGCAGTCGATCCTCGCCGCGGTGCCGCGCTCGTCCGGGGGCCTGCACTTCGCGGTGCGCTACGAGAGCGCCGCGGCCGAGGCGCGGATCGGCGGGGATCTGTACGAGGTCGTCGACACCGCGTGGGGCACCCGCCTGCTCGTCGGCGACGTGCGCGGCAAGGGCCTCGACGCGGTGCGCATCGCCAGCCGGGTGCTCGGCTGCTTCCGGTTCGTCGGCCGGGCCGCGGACAACCTGCCCGCGGTGCTGGCGGGTCTGAACGCCGAGGTCGCCGAGGTCTGCGAGCTCGACGACTTCGTCACCGCGGTGGTCGGGCAGATCGACGGCCGGCGGCTGTGGCTGGCCAACGCGGGCCATCCCGATCCGGTGTTGGTGCGCGCCGGGCGGGCGAGCCTGCTCTGCGTCCCCACCCGGCTGCCGCCGTTGGGCCTGCTCGCCGATGCCACGGGCGCCATCGGGGGCGCCACCGAGAACACTGTCGAGGTCACGCTGCGGCCCGGGGATCGTCTGCTGCTCTACACCGACGGCATCACCGAGGCCCGCGACCCGACGACTGGCCGCTTCTTCCCGCTGCTGCCCGCGGCGCAGGCGGCGCTGTCCCGCGGCACNCTGGAGGAGTCCGTCGCCGACCTGGTGGACCGGGTGCGGGCGTGGAGCCGCTCGACCCTGAACGACGACGTGGCCCTGCTCGCCGCCGAACTGCCCCGCCCGGCGGGCCGGCAGCGCCGCGGCCCGCCGGGTGGCTGAACCTCCGCCGGGTGGCTGATCCCCGCCGGGTGGCCGGTGACGGCCGAGTCAGGAGGAGCGGGCGACGGCGCCGTCGCGGAACCGGTTCATCCGTTCGAGCCGCTCGTCGATCTCGTCGCGGAAGGCCGCCAGCCGGCTGATCTTCTCGTCGATCTCCGCGCGGAGCTTGACATACGCGGTCTCGCCCTCGGACAGCAGCCGCAGCCGGTCGCCGTCGTCGGAGGCGGCGTGGAACTCCACCCGGACCTGGGCGAGCCGGTCCTCGTAGGCGAGGATGGTCCCGATCTCATCCAGGTTGAAGCCGAGCAGGGTCTGCAGCTCCCGGATCCGGCGGACCCGGGCGAGGTCGGAGTCGGCGNAGAGTCGGTTGCCGCCGGAGGTCCGCCCGGACGGGGTGAGCAGGCCCACCTCCTGGTAGTACCGCAGCGCCCGCACCGAGACTCCGAGCTCCTGCGCGGCCTGGCCGATGCCGCACAGCTCGCGCGCCGTCTTCTTCACCTCGTCCTTGTCACGCACCCCACGATTGTTTCTCACGCCTGCGCCGCGGGCGGGTGGCGCCTCCTCGTCGTCGGCGGTATCGCCCATCGGCTGTCAGGACCTCTCTGGGCTGGGACGTGCCGGGTCAGGGGCCGCCCTCATCGTTCGGCGGCCCTTACCGTTCGGCGGCCCTTACCGTTCGGCGGCCAGTGTGTCACTGTCCGCCGTGGGCAGGGCGCTGCCCGCGCCATCCTCCATCGCCGCGATGTCGCCGGCGCCGGCCAGGCCCTCACCGACATCCTCGCGCAGCGAGTGGCGCACGTGCGGGGCGTCCTTGCCACGCAGCCAGGACAGCACCGCGCCGAGCGCGCAGGCGATGGCGGCGAAGTAGAAGGCCAGGTGCAGGCCGTCACCGAACGGACTGGCGATGAGGTTCGGGAAGAACGTGTGCCCCGTGAGGAACTGGGCCTTGCTCGGGGCGAGGGCGTGCAGCGTGTCCGGACCGAGGAGCTGCTCGGTCGGGTTGATCCCGAGGAACGCGGAGAACAGGCTGCCGATCGGCGGCAGGTTCGCCAGCTCGTGGGCCTTGGCCGGGTTGACGCCCTGCGCGGTGAGGCCGGAGAACATGGCGTCCGGCAGGCTGGAGGCGAGACCCAGCGCGATGANGGTGAAGAACACGCCGATGGACAGCACGCTGGCCGAGTTCTGGAACGTGTTGAGCATCCCGGCGCCGGCACCGNGCTGGTTCGGCGGCAGGGTGTTCATCACGGCGCTGGTGTTCGGCGCGGCGAACAGGCCCANGGACAGGCCCATCAGCAGCAGGATGGCCGCGAACGCCACGTAGTTGAAGTCGATCGGGATCACGTTGAACAGCAGGAACGCGACGGCCGTGGCGACCAGTCCGAGGGTGGCGAACGGGCGCGCGCCGTAGCGGTCGGCGAGCCGGCCGGCCACCGGTCCGGAGAGCAGGAAGCCGACGGTGAGCGGGATCATGTAGATGCCGGCCCACAGCGGCGTCCGCTCGAAGCTGTAGCCGTGCAGCGGCAGCCAGATCCCCTGCAACCAGATGATGATCATGAACTGCAGACCACCACGGGCGAGCGCGCCGAGCAGTGCGGCGAGGCTACCCATGGTGAAGGCGCGGTTCTTGAACAGCTCCAGCTTGAACATCGGGTCCNACGAGCGCAGCTCGATGAGGACGAATCCGATCAGCACGGCGAGCCCGCCGAACAGGCAGACCAGCACGAACGGCTTGGTCCAGCCCATCGTGTGGCCGCCGTAGGGCTGCAGCCCATAGACGATGCCGGTCAGGATCGCGATGAGCCCGATGGCGAAGGTGATGTTGCCGGCCCAGTCGATCCGGGCCTGGGTGCGCACGCCGTTGTCGCGCAGCTTCAGGTAGGCCCAGACCGTCCCGAAGATCCCGAACGGCACCGACACCAGGAACACCAGGTGCCACTCGACCGGGGCGAGNAGGCCGCCCACCAGCAGGCCGAGGAACGACCCGGCGATGGNCGCCACACCGTTGATGCCCAGGGCCAGTCCACGCTCGTTCTCCGGGAACGCGTCGGCGATGATCGCGCTGGAGTTGGCGAACAGGAACGCGCCGCCGACGCCCTGCCCGACCCGCATGATGATGATCCACAACGCGGCGGTCGTGCCGTGCATCCAGGTGACGGCCAGCAGGATCGAGAACGCGGTGAAGACCGCGAAGCCGAGGTTGTACATCCGCACCCGGCCGAACATGTCGCCGACCCGGCCGAGGCTCACCACGAGCACCGACGTGACCAGCATGAATCCCATCAGGGTCCACAGGAAGTACGAGGTGTTCCCCGGGGCGAGCGGGTCGACCTTGATGCCCCGGAAGATGTCCGGGAGCGCGATGATCAGGATCGAACTGTTGATCGTCGCCATCAGGATGCCGATGGTCGTGTTCGACAGGGCGATCCACTTGTAGTTGTCCGAACCGGACACGGTGGGGACGTCATCGGCCCCGGGCGGCGAGGTGCCGGCGGTGGTGTCGGAAGTCGTCACGGCTGGAAGGCTAGTGCCTCCATCTCACGTCAGCGGTAGATGTGATGCGGCTCATAGTGGCCGGGAGCACAAACGGGAACCTTCCACGCACCACCACCTCCGTTCCACCACCTCTGACGTGCATACGACACCCTTGGGCGGCAATTTCGCGGTATGGTTCATACCGTGAATACGGAGCCGAGCCGGACGTACCGGCAGCGCCGGCGGGCCGAGACCACCGACGCGAACACCGAGCGGATCCTGCGCGCGGCCACCGAGCTCTTCGTCGATCGTTCGTTCGAGCACATCACCCTGCCGGCGGTCGCCGAGCGGGCCGNCGTCGGCCTGCAGACCGTCATCCGCCGCGTCGGGACCAAGGACGGCCTCGTCCGAGCCGTCAACGGCTGGATCGTGCCGCAGATCGCCGCCACCCGCGGCGACCCGGGCGACATCCGCCCGGCCGGCGACGACCTCGCCGGGGTGACCGACCGGCTGGCCCGGCACTACGAGCAGTGGGGGCGGATCACCGAACGCGCCCTGCACCAGCAGGACGCCTCCCCGGCGCTGAAGGAGAGCGCCGACGCCGGCCGACGGGCCCACCGGGAGTGGATCGAGGCGGTCTTCGCCGCCGACCTCGATCCCCTGCCCCCCGCCGCCCGGGACGACCTCGCCGGCCGCCTCGCCGCCGTCTGCGGCGTCGAACTCTGGCTCGTCCTACGCCGCGACCAGGACCTGTCGGTGGCCGCCGCGCGCGNGGCCGTCGCCGACCTCGTCTCGGCCTGCCGCCACCATGCCCGCCTTCCCGCCCACTCGCCCGCCCACCGTCCCGCTCATCCAGAGGGATAGATCGGGCCCGGAAGCCTCTGGATAACCGGGGGCTCGTCCGTCAGACCGCGCGGCGACGACGTCCGCGCCGACGCCCGCCAGCGATCCCGATGCCCGCCGCAGGCCCGATGCCCGCCGCAGGCCCGACAGCCGCCGCAGCCCGGCACAGGTCGGGAGTCGGCGGTGGATGTCGCACGCCCTCCTCCGCTCCCCCACCCCGCCAGACCCCTGCAACGCCAGACCCCGCCACGCCAGGAGACCGCCATGACGCGTTACCTCGTCCACTGCTCAACCGCCGCCGGGCACCTGTTTCCCCTCGTCCCCGGCCTGCTCGCGCTCCAGGAACGCGGCCACGACGTCCGGCTGCGCGTCGGTGCCGCGCTCGTCGACACCGCCCGGCGCGCCGGTCTCGACGCCGAACCTCTCGATCCGCGCATCGACGAGATCGTCGTGCGCGACGACGCCGCCGGCAGCGGCGCCGACCAGCTCCGGCTGGCGCTGGCCGGGCTGATGGCCCGAGGACCGCTCGAACGGGCCGACCTGACCGCGGCGATCGACGCCGTCGACCCCGATGTCGTCCTCGTCGACACCAACGCCTACGGCGCCGCGGTGGCCGCGCAGGCGTCCGGCCGGCCGTGGGCGATCA
This sequence comes from Frankia sp. CpI1-P, assembly GCF_001421075.1. Lineage (NCBI taxonomy): Bacteria > Bacillati > Actinomycetota > Actinomycetes > Frankiales > Frankiaceae > Frankia > Frankia sp. CpI1-P. Next base: position 105,222 of record NZ_LJJX01000015.1, read on the forward strand.
CGCTGCCGTCCCTCATCGCGCTGCCCGGACGCGGCATCCCGCCGTACGGGCTGGGCCTCGCCCCGGCCCGCGGGCCCCTCGGCTGGGTGCGGGACCGGGCGCTGTGGCCGCTGGTGATCCGCCAGTACGGCAAGGCGATGCTGCCGCCGCTCAACGCGCTGCGCGCCGGGGCGGGCCTGCCCGCGCTGACGAACCCGCTGGACCACTTCCTCAGCGCCGACCGGCTGCTGGTCCTCGCCGGCGACCCGCTGGAGTACCCGCGGGTGGACGCGCCGGCGAACGTCTGCTTCGTCGGCGCCCAGGTCTGGGACCCGCCGGCCGCGGTGCCCGACTGGCTGGCCGAGCCCGGCGACCCCTGGGTGCTCGTCACGATGTCCACCGACTACCAGGGCGACGAGCGGCTCGCCGAGGTGGCCGTCGAGGCGCTGCGCGACGAACCGGTACGGGTGCTCGTCACCCTCGCCGACGCCCACGGCCGGGTCGACCTGCCGGCGGCGGCCAACGTGCGCGCCGAGCGGTTCGTCCCGCACGGTCCGGTGCTCGAGCGGGCGGCGGCGGTCGTCTGCCACGGCGGGATGGGCATCGTCCACAAGGCGGTGGCGGCGGGGGTGCCGATCGTCGCGGTGCCGTTCGGCCGCGACCAGCCGGAGGTCGCCCGCCGGGTGGTCCAGGCCGGCGCCGGGGTCAGCCTGCCGGCGAAGCGGCTGACCCCCGACCGGCTGCGCGCCGCCCTGCACGCGGCGATGGCCGGCCGGGCCGGCAGCGCCGAGGCGTCCCGCCGGCTGCGGGCCCTCGCCGCGACCTCGGCCGTCCCGAGCGGCGACGTCGACCGCGCCGGCGACGTCGAGGATGTCGACGGGTTCGATCCGGCCCGTGGACCGGCCGGGCTGGGCGGGGCACGCTTCGCCGCCGCCGCGCAGGAGCTCGCCCTGCTCGCCCCGGCGGCCGGCGACACTCGGGCGACGATCACGGCGAGGTGAGCGGTGGACGTCCAAGCAGCGGCGTCGGCCCCAGTGATCGGGGTCAGGCTCCGGCCAGTGCGGGCGCGGCAGGGGAGGCGGGTTTCCAGCCCAGGGCGGGTGCGACCTCGGTGGCGATGAGTTCGAGCGCCCGGATCGCCACATCGTGGTCGAGGACCGCCGGGTTGAACTGGGCGATCAGATCCGTGGCGACCGGCAGGACCCGCTCCTGNCGCAGCTGCGCGACGATCTCCTCCGGATGGCCGTAGAAGGAGTGGAACCGGCGCAGCGCCTCGTCGGTGTCGATTCCCTTCGGGAAGGCGCTGTGTCCGTTCGGGAAGGCGTCGTGCTCGGAGAACCGTCGTGCGGCCGCGAGCACGTGCGGCCCGATCTGGGCCAGTGCGGTCCGCCGGTCGGCCGCGGGAAAGATGAACCGCGACAGTCCGATGCGCGGCGGGCGCGGCCGGTTCCACGCGGCGAGGTAAGCGTCGGCCCAGGGCCGCTGCACGGTGTCGGTGGGCTCGTCGTAGCCGTAGGCGGCGCGGTTGAGCAGCAGGTTCGAACCCGAGGCCGCGGCGTACTCGGCACCCGGACCGCTGAAGACGCCCTGCCAGATCCGGTCGGTGAAGTCCCGAGNGGGTGGCTGGATGGTGAAGCCGGGCGCGCCGACCTCCTCGTTCGCAAGCGCCTTGCGCAGCACCGCCAGCCCCTCGCTGGTCAGCTCGCGCCGGCGACCCACGTCCCGGCCGAAGGCGGCGTACTCCAGCTCGCTGCCACCGCTGCCGACGCCGATCTCGACCCGGCCGCCGCTGAGCGTGTCGACGACCGACACGTCCTCGGCCAACCGGACCGGGTCCTCCAGCGGCAGGATCGTGATCGCGGTGGCGAGCCGGATGCGCCGGGTGCGCGCGGCGGCGTAGGCCAGGAACGTCCAGGGTGAGGGCAGCCCACCGCCGCCCAGGGAGACGTGGTGCTGGGCCACCCAGCCGACGTCGAAGCCGAGTTCGTCGGCGGCGACGAACAGCTCCTGCGCGTGGTCGTAGGTGGCTNCCAGGTCGCCCGGACCCTGGACGTGGGTGAGGAAGCCGAGCCGGAAGCGCGGCGAAGCGGATCCGCCGGTGGCGGACTCGGCAGTGGCGGACTCGGCAGTGNCGGACTCAGCGGTCATACCGACGCCTTTCAGGATCGAGCGGATGCGGTCGCGCCGGCAGGGACGGNGACCTGCTCGACGCCGACGACCTGCTCGACGCCGATCACCTGGCCGGCACCGATCACCTGGCCGGCACCGAGGACGAGGTCGAGGACGGCGCCGGCGCCGGCGGTGGGAAGCTCGGCGCCGCGCCAGGCCACGTGCTGGTCGGGGCGGACCAGCACGTTGTCGGCGCCGTACAGCGCGCGCACCGCCGGGTCGGTGAGGTGGACGACCGTGAACGGCAGCGATCGGACGAGCGCCTCGGCGACGAGGGCCCGTTCCACCTCCCGGTCCGCGGACAGCACGAGCAGCGCGAAGCCGTTGCCGATGCGGTCGTAGAGGGTGCCGCCGTAGGGGTCGACGAAGCCGTCCGGTGCGCGGTGTCCCGGCCGCGGGTCGTCCTGGTAGACGTCCGCACGCCACGGTGGTTCGGCGTCGAGCTGGCCGTCCTCGTACCAGATCGCCGACGACGCGTCGTAGCGCTCGTCGAAGGTCACGCCGGGCGCGCCGAGAGCGCCCTGGCTGATCCGGGCGCGGATCTCGGCGCGGCGCGCCTCGGCCTGCGGGCTGTCGTCGGCGTCGTCGGGGATGCCGAGCCGGCGCAGTTCCGCCAGCAGTGCGTGCGAGTGCCGCGAACGCTCCAGCGCGTGCTCGGCGATCCGCCAGTTGTGCCGGCGGCGCTCCTGGTCGTAGGAGTCCAGCAGCTCCTCGGGGGCCTGACCGGCGAGCACGGCGGCGAGCTTCCAGCCGAGGTTGACCACATCGCCGAAGCCCTCGCCGAGGTTGCCGCCGGGGGTGCGCACGTGCGCGGCGTCGCCGGCCAGCAGCACCCGCCCGCGGCGGAACGTCCGCGCGATCCGGGTGGCGTCGTAGAAGGTCGTCGACGAGACCAGTTCCAGGTCGAGATCGAACCCGAAGGCGGCCCGGGCGGAGTCGAGCAGTTCCGCCTCGGTGGGGGTGTGGTCGAGCGGGTACGGCCCGGCGTACACGCGCCACTCGCGGGTGNTCACCGCGGCGAGGAAGCCGGCGGCCCGCTGGTTGAACACGATGTTGGTACCGCTGGGCGCCGGGCCGACCCGGTCGGAGATGTCCTGCGTGCGCACGATGAGCCGCAGCCGCTTCTCGGTGGCGTGGGCGCCGTCGCGTTCGATGCCGGCGAGCCGGCGGACGGTGCTGCTGCCACCGTCCGCGCCGAGCAGGTAGCGCGCCCGGATGGTGCGCCGCGCGCCGGACTCACCATCCTCGGGGAGCACGTCGGCCTCGATCCGGTCGACGCTCTCCCGCAGCGCCACCAGCCGCCAGCCGCCGGCCACCCCGACGCCGCGCCGGTCGAGGTGGTCGAGGAAGACCCGCTGCAGCGCGCTCTGCGGACGGCGCAGCGCCTCCGCGGCCGAGTGGCCACCGCCGGCCGAACCCGCGAAGGACGGGCGGCGGGGGGCGAGGAGCTCGTGACCGACGAGCGAGGTGACCAGCCGGATGCCCTGGTTCCACTCCGGCGGGAAGGTCCACTCGTCGCGGATCCGTTGCAGCAGCCCCCAGCGGCGGAAGTGCTCCACCGTGCGCGGGCTGTGGCCCATCGCGCCGGCCCGGACCAGCGTCGCGGTGCGGGCGCGGTCGACGACGGCGACCCGCACCCCCCGGGCGGTGAGCTCCACGGCCGCCGACAGGCCCACCGGGCCGGCGCCGACGATCAGCACGTCGACCTCGGTCGGCGGCGTGGCGGTGGGGAAGTGCACGGTGTGGACGTCGCGCCCACCCGTGGCCGAGTAGGCCAGGTCCGAGTCGGCCAGGCCCGCGGGAGCCTGGTCCGCCGAATACTCCGTCATGGTGGTCCTCCTCAGGCCTGTGCGGCCGCGGTCTCGCGCTCGCGCGCGTAGCGGTTGACCGGGATCGGCAGGCCGAGGTTGTCCCGCAGCGTGTCGCCGGTGTACTCGGTGCGGAACAGGCCGCGCTTCTGCAGCGACGGGACGACGTCGGCGACGAAGCGCTCGAGGTCGTCGTGGGTGCGGAAGCGGAGGTTCAGCCCGTCGGCCGCGCCGGTGGTGAACCACTGCTCGATCGCGTCGACGACGGTGTCCGGCGCGCCGGTGAACGGCGACGGCGCGTACTCGGTGACCGTCTCGACGACCTGCCGCAGGGTGAGCCCCTCGTCGCGGGCCTGCCGGACGATCTCCAGGCCGCGGGTGCGCCCGCCCTTCTCGGCCAGGTGCGCGAGGTCGGGGAACGGCGCGTCGAGGTCGTGCCCGCTGAAGTCGTAGGCACCGAAGCTGCGGCCGAGGAAGCCGAGCTTGCGGTCGAAGTCGTTGTCGGCCTCGAAGATGTCGCGCGAGAGCCGGTGCGCGTCGGCGTCGGTGGCGGCGACGACGGGGCTGGCGCCGACGAGGATGACGACGTGGTCGGGATCGCGCCCGAGCGCCGCGGCCCGCCGCTTGATGTCGGCGTAGTAGTCCTGCGATTCCGCCAGCGACCCCCCGGGGGCGTAGATGCCCTCCGCGACGTGGGCGGCCAGGGTGCGGCCCTCCTCGGAGACGCCCGCCTGGAAGATGACCGGCTGACCCTGCGGCGACCGGTCGAGGTTGAGCGGCCCGGCGACCTTGAAGTGCTCGCCGACGTGATCGAGGGCGTGCAGCTTCGTCGGGTCGAGGAAGAGGTTGCGTTCGACGTCAGCGGGGAAGGCATCGGGCTCGTAGGAGTCCCACAACCCGCGCACGACCTCGACCGCCTCGAGCGCCCGGCCGTAGCGGGTGCCGTAGTCGAGGTGCTCGTCGAGCCCGTAGTTACGCGAGGTGCCGGTGTCGAAGCTGGTCACGACGTTCCAGCCGGCGCGCCCGCCGCTGATGTGATCCAGCGAGGCGAACCGGCGGGCGAGGTTGAACGGCGAGTTGTACGTCGAACTCGCCGTACCGATCAGGCCGATGTGGCGGGTGTGGGTCGCGACCGCCGACAGCAGCGTCAGCGGTTCGAGCCGGCTGAGGTAGTGCGCCGGGTAGCCGGCGTTGATGAACTGGCTGTCGACGATGAAGTACGCGTCGAACAGCGCCTGCTCGGCGGTCTGCGCCTGGCGGATGTAGTAGTTGATGTCGACNCTGGCGTTGTTCGGGACGCGCGGGTCCTTCCACAGGCCGTGCTGGCCGGGGCCGCCGACGCCGTAGGCGCTCAGGGCGAGATGGAGCGTGCGGGCCATGTCGGGTTCCCTTCTGACGGATGACGTCCGGCCTGGTCAGGGGTCAGGCCGGACCGGGGTCAGGCGTGCAGCAGGGCGCGCAGCGCGTCGCGCTCGGCCCGGCTGGCGGCGGCGGAGCGCAGCGTCGGCGCCGAACCGACGAGCAGCCGGGCGTAGGGGTGTCGGGGGGCGCTGATGACCGCGCGGGCGTCCCCCACCTCGACGAACTCGCCCTGGTAGAGCACCGCGACGCGGTCGGCGACGCCGGCGACGGAGCCGAGGTCGTGCGAGATGAAGATCAGTGCGACGCCGGCGTCGCGTAGTTCCTTGAGGATCTCCAGGATTCCGACCCGGTTGGCGGAGTCCAGGGCGCTCACCGGCTCGTCCAGGATGATCAGCGCGGGCTCGGTGACCAGGGCGCGGGCCACCGCGACGCGCTGGCGCTGGCCGCCGGAGAGCTCCCCGGGCAGGCGGCCGAACAGCTCGCTGTCCAGGCGGACGCGCGCGAGGTAGGCGCGCCCGCGCTCGATCGCCTCCTTGCGGCCCACGCCCTGGACGAGCAACGGCTCGATGAGGGACTCCTCGATGGGCAGGTCGGGATCGAGGCTGCGCAGCGGATCCTGGAACACGTACTGGACGACGCCGCGGCGACGCAGCGCGCGCCACTGCCGGGGGGAGTACCGGGACACGTCCTCGCCGTCGATGAGGATCCGGCCGCCGGAGGCCCGCACCAGGCCGAGCACCGCACGGGCGAAGGTCGACTTGCCCGAGCCGGTCTCGCCGATCACGCCCACGGTCTCNCCGCAGGCCACCGACAGCGAGACACCCTGCAGCACCCGACGCCGGCGCCGCCGCAGTCCGTAATGGACCTCGAGATCGGCGACTTCCAGGACCGGCCGGCCGTCAGCGGACACCGTCCAGCTCCTTCCGCTGCTCGCCNCCGCCGCCGGCGCCGGTGTCGGTGTCGGTGTCGGCCAGGTAGCGGTCCAGGCCGTACTGCTCGTGTTCGGCGATCAGCAGGCGGGTGTACTCGTGGCGCGGGTGGTAGAGCACGTCCGCGGTCGCCCCGTGCTCGACGACCTCGCCCGCGCGCATCACCAGCACCTCGTCGCAGACCTGCGCGACGACGGCGAGGTCGTGGGACACGACGACGAGCGCGAGGCCGCGGCGCTCCCGCAGGTCGGCGAGCAGGTCGAGGATCTCGGCCTGCACGGTCACGTCCAGGGCGGTGGTCGCCTCGTCGGCGATGAGCACCTGCGGGTCGGCGGCGATCGCGGTGGCGATGAGGACGCGCTGGAGCATCCCGCCGGACAGCTCGTAGGTGTACTGGTCGTAGACGAGCTCGGGGTCGCGCAGGTGCACCGCGGTCAGCAGCTCGAGCGCGCGGCGACGCGCGTCGCGCCGCCGCAGCCCGGACTTGACCTGGATGACCTCCGCGATCTGCACTCCCACCTTGAGGGACGGGTTGAGGTAGGAGGCGGGGTCCTGGAACACCGCGCTGATCGTCGATCCGCGCAGGTCCGTCCACTGCGGGGTCGTCAGCCGGGCGATGTCGCGCCCGGCGATCTCGATCGACCCACCGGCCACGGCGAAGTGCGCCGGCAGGATGCCGAGGATCGCGCGGCAGGTCAGCGTCTTGCCGCTGCCCGACTCCCCCACGATGCCGACGGCCCGGCCGGGCCTGAGTTCGAACGAGACGCCGTGCACGATCTCGCGGTCGTTGACGTCGTCGCGGATCCGCACGTCGCGGACCGCCAGCACGGCGGCCTGGGCGGCCGGCGGATCCCCCGAGCCCACGGCCGGTGGGTCCACGGCAGGCACGTCCACTGCGGGCGAGTGCGCGGCGGGAGGGTCCGCCGGACGCGCCGCGGGCACCGTGGCGGTGACCGTGGCATTGGAACGGGTTCTCGTCATGGGGCGACGCCTCCGGCGGGAATCGGTTCGGCTGGGTCGAGGCGGCGGGNGCGCGCCCGGCGGCTGTGCAGCAGCGCGCGGCCCGCCTCCCCGGACACGTCACGGATCGCGTCGGCCAGCAGGTTGCTGCCCCACACCGTCGCCATGATCAGCAGGGCGGGGACAGCCGGGGCCCACGGCTGGTAGGACAGGTAGCCGAGGTCGGAGGCGAGCAGGCCACCCCAGGTCGGCGCCGGCGGCTGCACCCCGATGCCGAGGAAACTCAGGCTGGAGACGACGACGAAGCCGACGCCGATCGTCTGGGCCAGCGCCACCGCGACGGGCGGCAGCACCTTCCCCCACACGTGCCGGCGCGCGATCCAGCCGATCGACGCGCCGGAGATCAGCGCCGCCTCGACGTACTGCGAGCGGGCGACCGCCAGCGTCGCCGCCCGCGCGACCCGGTAGAACAGCGGGGAGACGAGCACGCCGACGGTGAACATCGCCTGCGGAATCCCGTTGCCGAGCAGCGCGGTGACGGCCACGGCGTAGATGAGGAACGGCAGCGCGATGAGCGTGTCGGCGATCCGCAGCGTGAGCCACTCGAACACCCGGCCGAAGTACACCGACAGGATGCCCGGGACGACGCCGACGGTCAGCGCGATCAGCGCGACCTCGACCGAGCCGAGCACGCTGGTGCGTGACCCGGCGAGCAGCCGGCTGAAGACGTCCCGGCCGAGGTAGTCCGTCCCGAGCCAGTGCTCCCAGGAGGGGCCGGTCAGGGTCAGTGCACTCGTCCCCAGCGGGTTGTGGGGAGCCAGGGTCGGGCCGAGGATCGCCAGCAGGACGATCAGGGACAGAATGCCGACGGCGAGCCGGCCGGTCGGCAGCGCCAGGACGCGACGGACCATGTCACACCCCCCGCTGCGAGGCCGGGGTGACCCGGCCCAGGACGATGTTGACGATCAGGTTGAAGGTGACGACCAGCACGATCGAGACGACGAGCACGCCCTGGACCGCCGGTACGTCCCCGGCCTGTGCGGAGTCGTTGGCGAACCGGCCGAAGCCCTGCAGCCCGAAGATCCACTCGGTGACCACGGAGCCGCCGATGAGCGTGGGGAACCGCCAGCCCAGCACGCTCAGGGCCGGCCCCACCCCGTTGCGCAGCACGTGCCGGAAGAAGATCCGCCGCGGGCTGAGCCCGCGCACGATCGCGCCGGTCACGTAGTTCTCCTGATAGGACGCGATGAGACCGGAGCGCAACTGGCGGGCGACGTCGGCCATCGGGTCGAGGCTGAGCGCCAGCGCCGGCAGCAGGATGTGGGTGAACCACGGCCACGTCCCCACGCTCGCCGGCACGTAGCCCGCGGCCGGCAGCCAGCCGAGCCCGACGGCGAAGACGGTCACCAGGACGATGCCGACCACGAAGGGCGGCATCACCGAGAAGACCGTCAGGAAGCCCGTGATCGCCCGGTCGATCCAGGTCGTGCGGCGCACCGCCGCCAGGGTGCCGAGCCCGAAGCCGAAGACCACGCCGATGATCAGTGCCAGCGTCACCACCGACAGGCTGATGGCCAGGCCGTTGCTGATCAGCTCGGCGATGTTCGTGCCGTTGGACCAGCTCGCGCCGAGCTGGCCGTGCAGGATGTCGGTGAACCAGCTCCAGTACTGGGCGAGGAACGGGCGGTCCAGGCCCCACTGGTGCTCGATGCGGGCGACCGCGTCCGGGGTGGCGCTCTCCCCGAGCTGGATGCTGGCNGGGCTCAGGCCGCTGAGCGCCCGCAGGGCGAAGGTCAGGAAGGTCGCCACCAGGAAGACCGGGACGAAGATCGCGACCGAGCGGGCGAGGGTGACCAGGACGCGGCCGGCGGCCCGCCGCGCCCTGGNGGCGGCGAGCGCGACGCCCGGGTCGGCAACGGCCGCGTGGTCAGCCGTGCTCACCGCCATGGGTTGCCTCCTCTCTTCAGGCCTGATGGGCGTGCGTGGATGATCGGCTAGATGCGTGGATCGGCGAGATGCGTGGATCGGCGAGATGCGTGGATCGGCGAGATCAGTTGCCGATGGTCACGCCGGTCCAGTCGATGTGGGCCGGGTTGGCGGGCAGCGCGGAGATCGCCTTGTTCTTGACGAACAGGTTCGGGCTGGAGTAGGTGAAGACGAGCGCCTTGCTCTGCAGGCCCACGCGGGTGGCCGCCTGCAGGATCTGCGGGTAGTCCGGCGCGTCCAGCGGCGTCTGGCGGACCTTGGCGATCGCGGCCTCGAAGCCGTCCGGCTCGTAGGGCGAGCTGAGGTTCAACGGGCCGTCCGGCCCGAAGTGCGCCGTGAGCGTCTGAGCGGCCGAGTCACGCCCGGTCGTGCCGTACAGCGAGAGCGTCAGATCCTTGGCGAAGAAGGGCGTCGCCCAGTTCTTGTTGATCTTGATGGTGATGGTGATCCCAACCGCCGCGAGCTGCGACTGCACGATCTCCGCCGCCGGGTCCTCCTTCGAGATGACCAGGTCCAGCTTGATCTGGCCCGGCTTGAAGCCGGCCTGCTCGAGCAGCTGCTTCGCCTTCGCCGGGTCGTAGGGGTACAGGTTCGCCGACTTCTCGTCGTAGGCGATGTACCCGGGCGGGAAGGGCTGGTTGGTCGGCTTGCCGTACCCGAAGGTGAGCTTGTCGACGAACTCCTGCCGGTTGGTGGCGTAGCGAACCGCGTCGACGACCTTGGGGTTGTTGAACGGCTCCTTGTTGATGTTCAGGCTGATGTTCGAGGCGTTGAAGCCCGGCTGCACGAAGACGTCGAGGCCGGCCGCCTTGGCGGCCTTCGCCTGGCTCGGGGCGAGGTCGGCGAAGTTGTAGACGCCCGTCTGCAGGCCGGAGACGACCGTCGACACGTCGGGCGCCGAAACCAGCTCCACGTTGTCGATGTGGATGTTCTTGGCGTCCCAGTAGTTCGGGTTCTTCTTCAGCAGGACCTTCGTGCCCGGAATCAACTGCGTGACGACGAACGGTCCGGCGCCGACCGGATTCTGGTCGAGCTTCGCCGGATCCGCCGCGGCTTTGGGACTCGCGATCTGCAGCACGCGCTCACCGAGCAGCAGCGGGATCTGGTGATCGACCTGGGTGAGGTGGACGACCACGTCCAGGTCGCCGCTGGTGGTGACCGACTTGATCGAGGTGAGGTCGCCGAACAGCGCCGAGTTCTTCTGCGACTTGGCCCGGTCGATGGCGTTCTTGACCGCCGCGGCATTCACCGGAGTGCCGTCGCTGAAGGTCAGCTTCGGGCGCAGGTGGAACGTGATCTCGTCGCCGGCGCTGTTGTAGGTCCAGCTCTGCGCCAGATCCGGGACCGCGTCGCCCTTCGCGTCCGTCCTCGTCAGCGCGGCATACGGCAGAGCGAGGATGCGGAACTGGGCACCGCTGCCCCCGACCACCGGATCCCAGTGCGCCGGGAAGAAGGAGGAGGCCCACTTCAGGGTGGCAGTCTTGCCGCCTCCGCCGCCGCCGCCGGCGGCGGCGGCGGCACCGGCACCGGAACCGGAACCGCAGGCGCTGAGAACGAGGGCCGCGAGGGCCAGCAGGGCCCCGAGGACGGCGCCGCGTCTCGTACGGCGGGCGGATGGCAGGTGTCGCTCGGAGGNCATCGTCTTCTTTCTCTGTTCGGGTTCGTGCTGTGTTCGGATTTCGACGGGAATGTGCGGCGGCTCAGGAGACGAGCGCCGGAGGCGCACTGTCGGCCTCCACCTCGCCGGCGACCTCCACCTCGCCGGCGGACTGCGCGTCGCCGGCGGACTGCGCCTGGCGGCGGGCCGCCGTGTATCTGTTCTCCGGAATCGGCAGGCCGAGATTGCCGCGCAGGGTGGTCGACTCGTATTCGCTGCGCACGACGCCCCGCTCACGCAGGATCGGCAGGACCTGGTCGGTGAAGCGCGCGAACTCGCTCGGCGCGTTCACGGTGATGTTGACGCCGTCGAAGCCGCCGGCGGTGAACCACCGCTCGATCTCGTTCGCGACGGTCAGGGGCGAGCCGACGAACGGCGAGCGGCGCGCCCGCAACTGGTGCTCGACCACCTGGCGAAGCGTCAGGCTGTTGTCCCGCGCCAGCTTCGTGATCGCCTCCGCGTGGGTGCGGAAGCTGCGCTCGGCGACATCTCCGACCTCGGGGAACGGCGCGTCCAGGTCGTACTGCGAGAAGTCGTGCCAGCCGAAGGGCCGGCCGAGCTCGGCCAGGGCCCGGTCGAAGCTTCCCTCGCCGAGGATCGCGTCCTCCTTGGCGCGGGCCTGCTCATCGGTGTCGGCGATGATCGGGGAAATCCCCGGAACGATGAGCAGGTTCTCCGGGTCGCGGCCCTTGGCGGCCGCCCGAGCCCGCAGCTCGGTCCGGAATGCCTGCGCCTGCTCGAGCGTCTGCGAGTGCGTGAAGATTGCGTCGGCGATAGTCGCGCCGAGATCACGGCCCTCCTCCGAGTCGCCCGCCTGGAAGATGACCGGCTGACCCTGGGGAGTGCGCTCCAGGTTCAGTGGTCCGACCACGGAGAAGTATTCGCCGGCGTGATTGAGCGCATGCTGACGGCTACGATCGAAGAACACTCCCCGCTCTTTGTCGCGGGGGAAGGCGTCTGCCTCGTAGGAATCCCACAGCCCCTGCGCGACTCGCACGTGTTCGATCGCTCGTCCGTATCGGGTCGGATAGTCGAAGTGTTCGTCGCGGCTGTAGTTGCCCGCCGTTCCGGAGTCGCCACTGGTGACGACGTTCCAGCCGGCCCGGCCGCCGCTGATGTGATCGAGCGAGGCGAGGCGGCGGGCGACGTTGAAGGGCTCGTTGTAGGACGTCGTGATCGTTCCGACCAGGCCGATGTGGTGGGTGTGAACGGCGATCGCGGACAGTAGCGTCAACGGCTCGAGNCGGCTGAGGTAGTGGTTCGGCGAGTCCGCGGTGATGAACTGGCTGTCGACGATGAAGACGTGATCGAACCTTGCCGCCTCCGCCTCCTGGGCGCGGGCGATGTACCAGCGGACATCCACGCTGGCGTCGCCCGGGATCTCGGGGTTCAGCCACGTGTTGTGCTGCCCCGGACCGCCGACGCCGATGAGGACGGCGCCCAGTTTGAGCGTGCGAACAGGCATGGTGGAACCTTCCCGGTCTGGGGGCGAAGCGCGCACGACGACGGCGTCGTCCGGCGGACCGAATCCGGTTCCGGACACGGCACAATGACGCGCTGGACCACGGGACGCGCTGGACTACGGGGCGCGCCGAAGTACGCGAAAAAAGAAGGAGATAGCTACATAGCGTCGCCGGAACGGGCGACGGCTTTGGNTGNGGCGGCGCAGCGACCGATCAGGTCAGCGACAGAGTGCTGCCTGGCCACGGGCAAGATCCAGCCAACGACAACACGTGAGCATCACGGCCNTCGACTGGGTCATGGGGATGAGCATGCTGGTCCGGCGGCCGGATGTCCAACGACGCTTCGTTATGGCGATCAATCGCGTTCGGTTATGAATGTCCAGTACCCTGACCGACATGCGACGGATACTGGACATCGCCCCGCTGCGCAGCTTCGTCGCTGTCGCGGAGTGTGGCGGATTCCAGCGGGCCGCGACGTCGCTGCACCTCAGCCAGGCGGCGGTGAGCCAGCACGTGCGCCGGCTCGAGTCCGCCACCGGGCGCGTGCTCGTCGAACGCCAGGGACGCGGCTCCCGACTGACCCCCGACGGCGAGCACCTGCTCCGCCAGGCCCGCCGGATCCTCGCCATCCACGACGAGACGCTGCACGGCTTCGGCATGGAGACCGAGGAGACCGTCGTGATCGGCTCGACGGAGCATGCCGCGGCGCAACTGCTGCCCTTCCTCGCCGCGGCGCTGGAGCAGTCGTTGCCCCGCTACCGCATCCGCTTCCGCATCGACCGCGGCACCAACCTTCGCGAGGGGCTCGAGGCGGGGCGGATCGATCTGGCGCTGCTGCTCGGCCCGGCCACCGATCCCCGCGCGACCACGGTCGGCGACCTGGAGCTGACCTGGTACTCCTCGCCCCTGTGGCGACGGCCGGCGGCGACGCAGCCGATGCCCGTGGTCGCCTTCGACCATCCCTGCGCGCTGCGCACCTGCGCGTTGGAGGCCCTGTCGTCGCATGCGATCCCCGCGGTGATCGGCGCTGAGGCGATCCAGCTCGCCGGCGTCCAGGCGGCCGTGGGGGCCGGTCTCGGAGTCGCCCTGATGGCCACCCTGGGGCAGACGCCCGAGGGGCTCATCGCCCGCGACGACCTGCCGAAGCCCGCGTCCCTGCCGCTCGCCGTCTGGTCCCGGCACGGCCTGGCCTCGATCATCTCGGAGCGGGTCGCGGCGGCCCTGGGGGGGCTGCTCGCCGAGCCGGCGGCGGCCGAGACGGCCGTCGAGAGCCGCCAGCTCGCCAGGAGAGGCTGAGGCTCGCCGGTCCAGGCCGGGGGCCCGGCAGCCGCCGCCCGCCCGCTCAGACGTGCGGGAGCACCTCGGCGGCGATCAGGTCGAGGTGGTCGAGGTCCGCCAGGTCGAGGACCTGCAGGTAGATCCGGCTCGCCCCGGCGCCGTCGGGGCCGAAGGTCGCGAGCCTGGCCAGGATCTCCTCGGGGGTGCCGGCGAAGCCGTTGGTGCGCAGCTCGTCGACCTCGCGGCCGATGCGCTCGGCCCGCCGGGCGAGTTCCGCGTCCGACTTCGCGCAGACGACGACGTTCGCGGTGGAGTAGACGAGGTCCNCCGGATCGCGGCCGGCCGCCGCGGCCACCTCCCGGACCCGGGCGAACCGCTGCCCGACCACCTCGGCGGGGGCGAAGGCGGCGTTGAACTCGGCCGCGTAGGTGGCGGCGAGCTGCGGGGTGCGCCGCGGCCCGGCTCCCCCGATGATGATCGGCGGCCGGGGCCGCTGTACCGGCTTCGGCAACGCCGGGCTGTCGGCGAGCTGGTAGTACCGGCCGTCGTGGGAGAACGTCTCGCCGGGCGGGGTTCCCCACAGCCCGGTGATGATCGCGAGCTGCTCGGTCAGCCGGTCGAACCGCTCCTCGACCGGGGGGAACGGGATGCCGTAGTCGGTGTGTTCCGCCTCGAACCAGCCGGCGCCGAGGCCCAGCTCCACGCGACCGCCGCTCATCGCGTCCACCTGCGCGACGGCGATGGCCAGCGGCCCGGGCAACCGGAAGGTCGCCGAGGTGACGAGCGTGCCCAGCCGGATCCGCGAGGTCTCGCGGGCCAGGGCCGCCAGCGTCACCCAGGAGTCCGAGGGCCCCGGCGACGGATCGCCCGGCCCCATCCGCAGGTAGTGGTCGGAACGGAAGAATCCGTCGAAGCCGGCGTCCTCGGCCGCCCTCGCCACGGCGAGCTGCTGCTCGTAGGAGGCGCCCTGTTGGGGCTCGATGAAGATGCGCAGGTCCATTCGTCCACCCTGGCAAACGGGCGCCCGACCCGCGCGACGGCCCCCGGCCGGGAGGTGGGGTCGGACCCGGGCGGGCGGCCCGACGGTCGGTAGGGTGATCGTCCAGGTCTTCCGGGAGGCGGTGGGGCCGGGAGGGGCATGACCCGCGACTGGACGCGACGAGGGCGACGGCGAGGAGGTGGCGCGGTGGCGGTCCCGGACGACCAGGACGACGAGCGAGAACTGATCATGGACGCCGCGTACCGGTGCCTGCTCGCGAGCGGCGGGGTCTCCGTGTCGATCACCGACATCCTGCACGCGGCGGGCCTGTCGACCCGCGCCTTCTACCGCCACTTCGCGTCCAAGGACAGCCTGCTGCTGGCGCTGTTCCGCCGCGACTGCGAGCGCGTCACCGCCGAGCTGACCGCGTCGATCGCCACGGCCACGACCGCCCGCGAGGCGTTGCGCCGCTGGATCGACGGCGTGCTGCACCTGATGTCCGCGGAACCCCGCCGGCGCCGCGCGCTGATCCTGAGCTCCGAGGAGACCCGCCGGGCCCGCGGTTTCGCCGCGGAGCGGGAACGGTTCCAGACCGACCAGGAGGCGGCCCTCGCGGCGATCCTGCGCCGGGGCGTCGAGGACGGCTCCTTTCCCTGGGCGGATGCGCGGGCCGACGCCGAGCAGATCCAGGCGGTGCTCGGCCGGGCCCTGGACCGCCAGCTCCTGTGCCCGCCGGTCGAGCGCCCCACCGAGACGGCGGACCGGGTCGCCGACTTCGTCTTCCGCGCCCTCGGCGCGTCCACCGGTCGGCCCGCCACCGGCGTGAGCTGAGCCCGCCACCACCCACGGCTCCCGTGCGACGGACTCCGTCCCGGGTTCGGCACCCGGTTGACAGCCGGGCCGACGGGAACAACTCTCCGAAAAAGACGTTTTCATTTGGATAGCCCCGGGCACGGCCACCAGCCGGGACGCGGCGGGCCCGGCGGATCATCCGGCGGGCGGGTCTCGTCGGGACTCGGGAACGCACATCGAGAGGGAGGTGCAGCCGCCGATGACGACAGTTCCCCTGCGGATCCTGCATCCGCGACACGGCATCCACGAACCGACCAGCGGCACGCCCGCCCGCGTGGCCGGCTCGGTCCGCCGCACNACCACGATCGACATGCTGCGCCCCGAGGGGTTCGGCGGCCCGCTGCACCTCGTCGCGCGGGGCCGCGACCTGCGCACCGCCGACGCCCGACCGGGCAGCGACGGCGCGGGCGGCACTGCCGCGGGCGCCGAGGTGCTGGGTGAGGCGATGGTGCACGCCGTGGTGGACTTCACCGCCGGGCGGGAGCTACGGCAGATCACCAGCGACCCGGCGCGCCCGGCGCTGGCCGGGCTGATCGGATACTCGGTCGCCGCGGGCTTCCGCGCCCGGCTCGACGAGGCCGACCCGGCCGTGGCCGCCGAGGAGGACCTGCTCTACCTGCTGCTGGACGACCTGCCCGGCGCGGCGCTCGTCTCCGGCCACGCCTACAGCGCGGCCGCGCAGGACGCGCGGGAGACCGGCACCCCGGCGATCCCGCCGATGCGCCAGGGCGACTACCGGTACGTCACGGACCTGTGCGCGGGTTTCGCCACGGGCGGGACGATCATGAACGAGGTCGAGGCGTTCGGCCGCTCACCCGTAGTGACCGGTCCGGTCGCCCCGTCGCTCGAACGCCCCGGTGACCCGCTGGCCTGGCACGACACGCCGCCGCTGCCCCCGCGCGGCATGCGCCGGGCGCGCCGGGTCGACGTCCNTCTCGACGGCTCCGCCGCCCGCGCCCACGTGGACGCCCTGTTCCGGGACTCCTACGTCCTGCCCGAGGGCGTGGCGACCGTCATCCACGAGTACACCGTGACCGCCGAGGTCGACACGGCCACGTCGACGTTCCTGAGCTGCGAGGCCANGCCCCGCGCGCTGCCGTTCGTCGAGTGCCCGGCCGCCGCCGCGAGCGCCACCCGGCTCGCCGGGATGCCGCTGGCCGGGCTGCGCCCGTTCGTACGCCGGACCTTCCTCGGGACGTCGACCTGCACCCATCTCAACGACACGCTGCGCGTGCTGGAGGACGTCCAGGCGCTGCTCGNCCCGCTGCGGGCCGGCTGAACGCGTTGGCCTCGACGAAAGACGGAGAAGGATTGATGAGCGACAACGTGATGTACGACTCGCCCACGTCCCACCAGCGGCTGTGGCGCCCTCAGCAAGATTGGTCTGCTGTCTCCGGGGCCTGGTCGTCCCTCGGTCGGAGGGTCAGCCGATGACGGCACGGGCCCGCAGGTCCTTGATCTCCTCGTCGCCGTAGCCGAGCTCGCGCAGGATGGCCTCGGTGTGCTCGCCTGCCAGGCAGCCGCCCGGGCTGCGGGTGGCCGACCGGGAAAAGCGCACCGGTGGGCCCATACGCAGGTGGTCGTCGAAGATGGGGCTCACGGCCGGCGAGGCGTACTCGGCGGCGAGCGCCGGGTCGGTCTGCAGCTGCAGCTCCGCGTCCATCTCGGTGACCTCGACGCAGCCCACGTCGGCGGCAGTCAGCCGCTGTTCCCACTCGGCGGCGGGGCGGGTGGCGAAGATCCGGCCGAGTTCGACGGCCAGCTCGTGATCGTGCTCGGCGCGGGCGGCGGCCGTGGCGAACCGAGGGTCAGCGGCAAGGGGGTCGACGGCAAGGGGGTCGGCGGCCAGCTCTACGGCCGGATCCGCCGCGAGGGTGGCGACGAGCGCCGCCCACTCCCGCGGTGTGGGCGAGGCGAGGAACACCCAGCCCCGCGCGGCCGGGTACATCCGGTAGAGCGCGGTCAGGCCGTGACCACCCTCGTCGACGACGGGCCGCGCCGGCCGGCCCGCGTACTCGACGACCTGCTCCAGCAGCGCGTGCATGCCCGTCGCGATCATGGTGACGGTCATCGGGCCGAGGGGGTGGCCACGGGTGCGGGCCAACAGGCCGAGCGAGATCGCCGAGGCCACGCCGAGCGCGGCGAGCCCGTCGGCCTGCAAGCTGGTCACCGCCGCGGCCGACCTGATCCGCACGGAGGCGGACTTGATCTCCGCGAGCGAGGTGGCGTTCGCCGCGCTCGGCGCCTCGGTCAGCGCGATTCCGGTGGCCGCGCCGATCGACGGCGCGTAGGCGGGCCTGTCCCCGCAGGGGCCGTCGGTGCCGTATCCCGGCGCGTTGACGTAGATCAGGTCCGGGTTGACCGCCCGCAGCGTGGCCGCGTCGACGCCGGCCCGCGCGGCGGCGCCGGCGCGGAACGCCTGCAGCACCACGTCGCTGCGGCGGGCCAGCTCGTGCACGATGCACCGGCCCTCGTCGGTGTCGAGATCGAGGGCGATGCTCTCCTTGCCCTGCATGACCCGCACCGCGCCGAGCTCCGGGAAGGGCAGGATCCGGCGGATGGTGTCGCCCGCCAGCGTCTCGACCTTGATCACGCGGGCGCCGAGGTCGGCCAGCATGGTCGTGCCGAACGGGGCCGCGAACATCAGCCCGAACTCCAGGATGGTGACGCCGGCCAGCGGCGGACCGACCGGCGCCGACACGGCGGGATCGGCAGCCGGGACGGCCGCAGGCGGGTCAGCGGCAGGCGGGCCGGCGGAGCGGGCGGCGGCCTCGGCGCGCAGGTCGGCGCCGTGCTCGTCCAGCCGGGGGGCGGGGCGCGGCGGCGTCAGCGGGGCGCCGTCGACGTGCACGAGGGTGGTGGGGCGGCGGACCGGGCCGTGCTCGGCGGTGTCGAGGACGACGACGCGGCCGTCATGACGGATCTGCGGATGGTCCAGCACGCCCGAGCCGACGGTGAACACCTCGGCGTTGATGTCCGGGTTGGTCGCGAAGACCTGCTGCCAGTCCGCGAGGGTGCGCTCCCCGACCTTGCGGATCATGATCTCCCAGAGCTCGGTGCGTAACTCCTGGGTCTCCAGGACGGGTAGTCCCGCCCACTTCGGGTCGGCGAGCAGCGGCGTGAGGCCGAACTCCGCCAGCATCGCCGCGAACAGGCGGGGCTCGACCTGGGCGAACTGCAACCAGTGACCGTCCCTGGTGGGCGCCACGAGCAGCGGGTAGACCAGCGCGCTGACCGGGTCGCCCGCCGGGGTGGTGGCATCGACGGTCCGGTAGGCGTCGGGAAAGCGCACCGCGACGAGGTGCTCGAACCAGCTCCAGGTGTCGATCATGCTGACGCCGCGGACCAGGTCGGCCTCCACGTGCTGGCCGCGCCCGCTCGACTCCCGCTCGACCAGCGCGGCCACGATCCCCTGCACGGCGGTGTGGGCGGCGCCCCAGGTGGCGAAGGCGACCGAGCTGTATGCCGGGCCGGGCCGGGAGACCAGCCGCCGCTTGGCGTGGAACATGCCGAGCTTGGCCATGACCAGGGCCTCGTAGCCCTTCAGGTCCGCCCAGGGTCCGGCCGAACCCCAGCCCGTGATCGCCACGCTGACCAGGCGCGGACTGTGCCGGGCGAGGTCGTCGGGGCCGAGGCCGAGGCGGCGGGCGGTCCTTGGGCGCAGCGTGGTCACCACGACGTCGGCACCGGCGAGCAGCCCGTCGAGCACGTCCCGGTCGGCCGGATGGTGCAGGTCCACGACGACGCTGCGCCGGCCGCCGCCGACAGCCGGCCAGGCCGGCGAGCGGCGCAGCGGGCTGCCCCCCGGCGGCTCGACCCCGACGACGTCGGCGCCGGCGTCGGCCAGGAACTGCGTCGCCAGCGCCCCCGGCATCGTCGTCGACAGGTCGATCACCCGCAGTCCGGCGAGCGGCGGACTCGACACGGGCACCGGGCCGTTCGGTCCCGGCCCGGAAAGGGAGGCAGTGCTCATGTCGACTCCAGACGCAGCCGCGGATCCGGGGAGGATTACCTAGAACACGTAGTTCTACATGTTAGGTAGATCACAGCAAGTGTCAAGAATCGAGATCGGCGGCCGGCGGCACCATGACTGTTGTCATGCGGGAGCGGTGACGGTCATGACTGGGACCGTCGGCGCGCGGCGGGGATCCTTGATCCATGACGAGGAACCCACCGCCGCCTGGCGCGCCGCCACACAGCGTGCATCTCGCCGGCCTACGCAAGCGGTACGGCGGCGTGCGGGCCGTCGACGGCGTCGATCTGGTCGTGGCCCCGGGCGAGGTGGTCGCCCTGCTGGGCCCGAACGGCGCCGGCAAGTCGACGACGATCGACATGCTGCTGGGCCTGACCCGCCCCGACTCCGGCGAGGTCCGGCTGTTCGGCCGCTCCCCCCGCCAGGCGTGCACCGCCGGGCTGGTCGGCGCGATGCTGCAGAACGGCGGGCTGCTGCCGGAGATCACCGTGGGGAAGATGCTGGCGGCCGTGCGCGCCCTGTACCCCCGCGCGCTGCCGACCCGGGAGGTGCTGGCCCGCGCCGGGGTCGGCGATCTCGCCGACACCCGCACCGACCGGCTCTCCGGCGGGCAGCGCCAGCGGGTCCGCTTCGCCCTGGCCCTGCTCCCCGACCCCGACCTGATCGTCCTCGACGAGCCGACGGCCGCGATGGACGTGGCGAGCCGCCGGGCGTTCTGGGCATCGATGCGGGCCTGGGCGGCCGGCGGGCGGACCGTGCTGTTCGCCACCCACTACCTGGAGGAGGCCGACGCCTTCGCCGACCGGATCGTCCTGCTGCGCCGCGGCCGGGTCATCGCCGACGGCCCGACCACGGAGGTCAAGGCGCTCGTCGGCGGCCGGACGATCCGGGCCACGCTGCGCGGGTTAAACGCGGCCGGGCTCGCCGGGCTCGGCCGGCTGCCGGGGGTGGCCCGGGTCGAGGGCCGCGGCGACGCGGTCACGCTCACCTGCCCCGACAGCGACGCGGCCCTGCGTGCGCTGCTCGCCGCCCACCCGGCCGCCGAGGACATCGAGGTCGTCGGCGCCGGCCTGGAAGACGCCTTCGTGGCGCTGACCACTGACGACGCCACCGACCCCAGCGCCCGACAGGAGATCACCCGGTGACCGGCAACCCCACAATCGCCTCCACCACGGCGGGCAGCTCCATGGCGGCAGACCCCACGGCCGCCTCCGCCACGGCCGCCTCCACCCCGGCCGCCACCTTCGCCGGCCCCCTGACCGGCGGCACCCGGGCCGGCGGCAACGGCACCGCGGACGCGGTGCTGACCTACGTCCGCTACGTCCGGTCCGAGATCACCCGGGTCTGGCGCAACACCCGACTGCTGATCTTCACCCTGCTTCTGCCGATCATCCTGTTCGGCGCGTTCAGTGCCGGGAGCGAGGGCGACCGCCTCGGCGACCTCGCCGTCGCCCCCTACATCATGATCAGCATGGCGTCGTTCGGGGCGATGAACGCCGTCCTCGGCAGCGCCGGGCGGATCGCGACCGAGNGGTCCATCGGCTGGAACCGGCAGCTACGGCTGACCGCCCTGACCGGGCCGCAGTACGTGCTGGCCAAGGCGACCACCGGCTTCACCCTGGCCGTGCTGCCGATCGTCGCGGTGTTCGTGGCCGGCGACGCGATGCGCGGGGTCCGGCTGTCGGNCGGGACGTACCTCGGCGCGGGCGCGTCGATCCTGCTCGGCCTGGTTCCGCTCGCGGCGTTCGCGATCTGGCTCGGCTACCTCGTGCGCCCCGAGAACATGCAGGCGATCACCGGTGGGGTGTTCAGCCTGCTGGCGCTGGCCGGCGGGATCTGGGTGCCCGTGGAGAACTTCCCGGGCTGGCTCGCCGACGTCGTGAAGCTGCTGCCCATGTACTGGTCGGCGCAGGCCGGGCGGGCGGTGCTCGCCGGCGGCTGGATCGGCGGGCGCGGCCTGGTGACCCTGGCGGTGTGGACCGTCGTGCTCGGCGCGGCCGCCGGCCGGGCCTATCTGCGAGACCAGCTCCGCACCTGACCGACGCGCACCTAGGAGAGGCAGTACTCACTCTCCTCCATTTTTAATCTATAGCACACTGGGGGGCTTGCGGCAAGACCCGGGTCGTGCCGCAGAATCGCTGGCCGAGGCCAGAAGCTGCGGCCAGAAGCTGCGGAAGAGGAGAGTCGCGGAATGCGGGTGTTGTCGTCGACGACGAGGTCGCGCGGGGTCACGAGCCCCAGATCGGACCTGATGCCGTGAACCCCCTGGCCACCAGCGCGTTCGACCTTCCCGACCACCTCGGTCCCAAGGCCGACCCGAAGCTGATCGCCGGCGACGAGCGGCACTTCGCGGCCATCGCGGAAAGCCTTGAGCAGTCGATCGCCGACCTGTCCGGCCGCCTCGACGCCGAGCGGATGGCACCCGGCGGCATCGGCCAGGCGGCGATGGACCGGGACCTGGAGATCCACCGGCTGAGCGCTCGGCTGCGCACCCTGCGGCGGTTCGGGTTGGACCTGTGCCTCGGCCACATCGTCCGTGTGGACGACCCCGAGCCCCTGTATATCGGACGACTCGGCCTCACGGACAGCGCGGGTCGTCGGCTGCTGCTCGACTGGCGTTCCCCCGCGGCGGAGCCGTTCTTCGGCGCGACCCACGCCAACCCGATGGGTCTGGCCAGCCGCCGCAGGTATCGCTGGACCCGCGGTCTGATCAGCGACTACTGGGACGAGGTGTTCAGCACCCAGGCCATCGCTGCGCGAGTGGCCCGGGGCCCCGCGTCGGACGGGTTCGACGGGCGCGCCGCGCTCGACGACCAGTCCNCCTTCATCGCCAGCCTTGGCGGCCACCGCTCGCCCCGGATGCGCGACGTGCTCGGCACCATCCAGGCCGATCAGGACGCCATCATCCGCGCGGGATCCGACGGCGCTCTCGTCGTCGACGGCGGTCCGGGGACGGGGAAGACCGTCGTCGCGCTGCACCGCTCCGCCTACCTGCTCTACTCCGATCCTCGGCTCGGTCACCGCCGGGGCGGCGTGCTGTTCGTCGGTCCGCACCGGCCCTACCTGGCCTACGTCGCCGACGTCCTGCCCGGCCTCGGCGAGGAGGGCGTGCAGACNTGCACCCTGCGGGATCTCGTCGCCGAGGGAGCCGCGGCGGAGATCGAGACCGACCCGGACGTGGCCGCGCTGAAGTCGTCCGCGAGCCTGGTGAAGGCGATCGAGACGGCCGTCCGGTTCTACGAGGAGCCGCCCACCAAGCCGATGACGGTCACGACCCACTGGTCCGACCTCCAGCTGAGCGCCGACGACTGGGCTGAGGCGTTCGACGTACCGACGCCCGGTACCGCACACAACGAAGCGCGCCAGGAGGTCTGGGCGGAGCTTCTCACGATCCTGCTGGACTCCCACGAGGCCGCTCACGGCAACGACGTCCCGGCCGACCAGCTCCGCAGGTCGCTGCTGCAGAACAGGCAGCTGCGGGCGGCCTTCAACCGGGCGTGGCCGCTGCTCGACGCGGCCGACCTCGTCGCGGACCTGT
Source organism: Frankia sp. CpI1-P (assembly GCF_001421075.1). Lineage (NCBI taxonomy): Bacteria > Bacillati > Actinomycetota > Actinomycetes > Frankiales > Frankiaceae > Frankia > Frankia sp. CpI1-P. The sequence goes on from NZ_LJJX01000015.1 coordinate 128,155, forward strand.
GGTCGGTGCCCGCCTACCTGCACAGATGCGCTCCCTGGCTCAGCCGCGGCGAGGTGCGGCAGCTACAGCGCGGCGACGCCCGCGCCTGGACGGTGTCCGACCTGCCGCTGCTGGACGCGGCGCGGCAGCGGCTCGGCGACCCGGCGGCGGCGCGGCACAAGCGTCAGCGGGACGCCGCCGTCGCCGCCGAACGTGAACAGAAGGCCAGGGTCGTCGACAACCTGCGCGAGGCCGACGACGAGTACGGCATGGGCCTGGTGACGATGCTGCGGGGAGAGGACTTCCACGACGTCCTGGTCGACGAATCCGCACTGGCCAGCGCCGACCCGGACCTGCTCGCCGGCCNGTTCGCGCACGTCGTCGTGGACGAGGCCCAGGAACTGACCGACGCGCAGTGGCAGATGCTGCTGCTGCGCTGCCCGTCGCGGAGCTTCACCATCGTCGGGGACCGGGCCCAGGCCAGGCACGGGTTCACCGAGTCGTGGCAGGAGCGGCTCAAGCGGATCGGGCTCGACCGGATCACGCTGGCCCCCCTGAGCATCAACTACCGGACGCCGGCGGAGGTCATGGCGCAGGCCGAGCCGGTCATCCGGGCCGCGCTCCCGGATGCCAACGTGCCGACCTCCATCCGCAGCAGCGGCGTCCCCGTCGTGTACGGATCCGTCGCCGAGCTGGGCTCGATCCTCGACACCTGGCTCGCCGCGCAGGCCGACGGGATCGCCTGCGTCATCAGCGTCGGCGACGACGGTGCGGCGATCCCGGCGACGCCCCGCGTCCGGTCACTGACCCCAGAGCTGTCGAAGGGGCTCGAGTTCGACCTGGTCATCCTCGTCGACCCGGAGGCGTTCGGCGACGGCATCGAAGGAGCGGTCGACCGCTACGTCGCGATGACCCGGGCGACCCAGCAACTCGTCATCCTCCGGCGGACCGAGCAGCCTGAGCGGACCNAACAGGCCAAGCAGCCTGAGCGGACCGTGCGGGCCGTGCGGGCCGTGGGGACCGGGACCGGGCGGGTCGGGGGGTGAGGACGACGGCCGGGTTGTCCGGCTCGGCCGCGGGCCGGGCGGCCACGGCTGGGGCGCTGCGCCGCTGGCTGTTGCAGCCGGCGCTGCCACAGCCGGGGCCGCCGGATCAGCGGGGCCGCATCGGCATGGACCCCTGGCGCTGGCGCCGGGTCGCCGGCGTGTTCCTGATCTATCTCGGCTACGCCGTCTCGGACATGTTCGCCCTGCACGACGGCGCCGGCATCATCGTGATCGGTTTCGCCGTGCTCGCCGCGTTCAGCCTGCTCTACCTGTGGGTGGTCCCGCTGGTCGCCTTCCGCGGCCGGCGGGAACTGCGGGTGCCGGTGCTGGCCGCCATGACGGCCTGCATCATCGTGTATCTGCCGGTCGTNGGCGGCGGTGGTCTGGTGATGACGGCCTACCTGGCCGTCGCCCTGGTCCTNCTGCTGCGCCCGGTCGTGTCCCTTCCGCTGGTCCTCGTGATCGCGACCGTGGNCACCTGGCTGCCCGAGCACATCGCGTGGTGGCAGACGCGCGGCGCGCTGTGGTCGCTGTCCGGACCGGTGCTGTTCGCCGCGCTGATCGTGTTCGGGGTCCGGGCCGGCGCGCGGAACCAGGTCGAGCTGTCCCGCGCCCATCGGGAGATCGAACGGCTGGCCAAGGAACAGGAGCGGCTGCGGATCGCCCGCGACCTGCACGACCTGCTCGGCCACGCACTCACCACGATCACGGTGAAGGCGGAGCTCGCCTCAAAGCTCGCGGCCCGGGACCCGGCGCGCGCAGCCGGCGAAATGGCCGAGGTCGCCGCGCTCGGCCGGCAGGGCCTGGCCGACGTGCGGGCCACCGTCGCCGGCTACCGGGAGGTGAGCCTGGTCACCGAGCTCGCCGCGGCCCGTCAGGTGCTCGCTGCGGCGGGCATCCGGGCCGAGCTGCCCGCGTCCGTCGACGAGGTGCCCGGGGGCCTGCGGGAGCTGTTCGGTTGGGTGGTGCGCGAGGGCGTGACCAACGCGGTGCGCCACAGCGGCGCGAAGCACCTGCGCGTCACCGTCGACGACCGCAGCATCGAGGTGGTCGACGACGGCATCGGCCCCGCCGACGCCGCAGGCCATGGCGACGCGGCGATTTCTGCCGTCGGCGCGGGCCCTGGCGTCGGCGCAGGTCCTGGCGGGGGCGCGGGCCTCGCGGGGCTCTCCGAGCGGGTCGCGGCGGCGAGGGGCCGGCTCGAAACCGGGCCCGCGACCGCGACCGACCTCGCGTCCGGGGCGATCGGCCCCACGCCCGGCTTCCGGCTGCGGGTCGTCGTCGCGCCACCGGCCCCCGCGGCTCCCCCGAACCTCCAGGTCACGCAGGCGATCGGCGGCCCTACGGACCCGACGGCGACGGCACGCCGATGATCAGGGTGCTGCTGGCCGACGACCAGCATCTCGTCCGCGGCGCGCTCGCCGCGCTGCTCTCCCTGGAGGACGACATCGAGGTCGTCGGCCAGGTCGGCCGCGGCGACGAGGTGGTCGCCGAGGTCGGCGCGCTGCGCCCGGACGTCGTGCTGATGGACGTCGAGATGCCCGGCATCGACGGCCTGGCCGCCGCGGCGGCGGTGCGCGCCACCGCGCCGGCGACCCAGGTCCTGATCGTGACCACCTTCGGCCGCACCGGCTACCTGCGCCGGGCGATGGAGGCCGGCGCGCTCGGCTTCGTCGTCAAGGACGCGCCCGCCGAGGCCCTCGCCGCCGCGATCCGACGGGTCGCCCGCGGGGAGCGGGTCGTCGACCCGACCCTCGCCGCCGCCACCCTCGCCGGCGGGGCGAGCCCGCTCACCGGCCGGGAGCGGGACGTCCTCGTCGCGGCCCGCGACGGCGCGACCGTCGCCGACATCGCCAGGCGGCTGTTCCTCTCCGAGGGCACCGTGCGCAACTACCTGTCGTCCGTGATCGCGAAGACCGGCACCCGCAACCGGATGGAGGCCCTGCGCGCCGCCGAGGAGTCCGGCTGGCTCTAACGCCCGACTCGGGTGCAGCCGGAACGGTTCGGTTGTCGGCCGGGCGACGGATGATTGCGCTCACGACAGCGAGGGCATGATCCTCGCCTGCGGAGTGGGACCTCGATCCCACCTCGTTCGATCTGGGGTTCGATCCCGGAGAGGCTTGATCCTGGAGGGGGACGACGGNCGTGCTGCTCGCCGAGGACCTGCTGCTACTCGCGCTCGACCCGGACCGCGGGACTCCGGTGAACTCCTCCCGCCAGCCGCTGGGCGTGGCGCTGTGCGGCGCGCTCGTCGCCGAGCTGGGGCTCGCGGGGCTGGTCACGGAGGACGGTCGGCGGCTCGCGCCGATCGGTGCCCGTCCCGCGCACCCGCTGCTCGCCGACGTCCACGCGGCGCTCGGCACGGTCCGCGGGCGGCGGGCGGCCGACCAGTTCCGTCGCCTGGACGGGGCGGTCGGCGGAGTCTGGTCCCGGGTCGTCGACGGGCTCGTCGACACCGGGGTGCTCGGGCGCCGGCGTGACCGGGTCCTGGTGGTGCGGATCACTCACCACCCCGTGCTGCGCGGCGAGGTGCGCGACGAGGTCGTGAAGCGGGTGCAGGCGGCCGCGGTCGGCGACGGGCCGCTGGACCCGCGCACGGGCACCGTGCTCGCTCTGTCCGGGCCGTCCCGCCTGCTGGAGGTGGTCGCTCCGCAGCGCGCCGACCGCCGCCACGCCAAGGCCCGCATCGCCGCGGCGACCGAGCAGACGCCGGTCGCGCCGATCGTCCGGAAGGTCATCCAGGAGGCGCAACAGGCGGCGGCCGCCGCCGCGACCACCGCGGCCGTCGCCAGCACAGCGTCGAACTGATCGGGATCCGATCGGGACGGGAACTCTCCCCCGTTCGCCCTGTGCAGTACCCCACGAAGGCCACACTCCCTACGGCCGCCTCCCCTCCACCCCGCAAGAATCTCACTTAAAGTCGTCATCTAACTCCCCTGCGCAATCTCTCTTCAGGAGTGACGCCGGATGACGCATGCCCGTGGCGCAGCCGATCCCGGCGGACGCCCCCGCCGATCCCGGGCCGCCCGCCGACCCCAGGCCGCCCGTCGTTCGGGGCAGCCGCCCGCCCGGGCGGACCGCGAGCCGGCGCCGGGCGGGGCAATCGGAGTGGGCGGGACAAACCGGGCCGGCGGGCTCGTCGCACGGACCGTCGCCGCGGCCGTGCTCGCGGTGCAGGTCGTCGCCCTGCTGCTGGTCGGCACCTACGCGCGGCGCGGGCCGCGGCTGTGGGGATTCCCGTTCTTCTACTGGTACACGCTGCTGTGGCTCCTGCTCGGCGCCACCGGGATGGCCGGCTGCACGTGGCTGCTGGGCCGAGCCACTCGGCCCCCCGCCGCGGCGGGCGCCCAGGCCAATCAGGCCAATCAGGCTCGACGGGACGCCGCCGGCGGCCGGGAGGACCGGTGACGCGGGGCGGCGCCAGGCTGGCGCCGACCGGCGGTGCTCCGCTCGCCGCGCAGCCGCTTCACACCCCCTTCCACGGGGTGGAGTTCGCGGTGTTCACCGTCCTGTTCGCCGCGGTGGCCATCCTCGGGTTCGGCGCGGTCCGCTGGCGGCGCACCGAGCCCGGACCGCTGGCCAGCCTCGACGAGTGGGGGCTCGGCGGGCGCGGATTCGGCTCGTTCGTCGCCTGGTTCCTCATCGGCGGCGACATCTTCACCGCGTACACGTTCGTCGCCGTGCCCGGCGCGATGTACGCGGCGGGCGCCGTGTCCGGCTGGTTCGCCGTCGCCTACACCACCATCGTCTGGCCGATGGTCTTCGTCCTGATGCCGCGGCTGTGGACGGTGTCGCACCGGCACGGCTACGTCACCCCGNCCGACCTCGTCCGCGGCCGGTACGGCTCGCGTGCGCTGGCCCTCGCGGTCGCCGTCACCGGCATCGTCGCGACCATGCCCTACATCGCCCTGCAGCTCGTCGGCATGCAGGCGGTGCTGGAGGNGATGGGCGTCGGGACGAACAGCGGCAACCCGATCGTCCGAGACCTGCCGATCATCGTGGCGTTCGGCATCCTCGCCGTCTGCACCTACACCGCCGGGCTGCGGGCGCCGGCCCTCATCGCGTTCGCCAAGGACCTGCTCATCTACGCCGTCGTACTGGTCGCCGTCGTCGTCCTCCCGCACCGGCTCGGCGGCTTCAGCGCGATCTTCGACGCGGCCGAGCGGAAGTTCGACGCGGCGAACGCCGTCGCGGCCGGGTCGGGTCGCCCGGCGACGGCCGTGTTCATCCCCGGGCCGAAGGACTTCCTCGCCTACGGCACCCTCGCGCTCGGCTCGGCGATGGCGCTGTTCCTGTATCCGCACGCGATCACCGGCGTGCTGGCGACCCGCGGCCGGGAGGTCATCCGCCGCAACACCGCCGTCCTGCCGCTGTACTCGCTGCTGCTGGCCTTCCTCGCGCTGCTCGGCTACGTGGCGATCGCCGCCGGGGTGCACACCACGAACCCGCGGCTGGCGGTGCCGCTGCTGTTCGAGCGGGAGTTCCCGGCGTGGTTCACCGGCGTCGCGTTCGCCGCGGTCGCGATCGGCGCACTGGTTCCCGCCGCGATCATGTCGATTGCGGCGGCGAACCTGTTCACCCGCACCATCTACGTCGGGCACCTGCGGCCGGGCGCGACGGCGGCCGAGCAGACCGCCGTGTCGAAGGTCGCGTCGCTGCTGGTGAAGGCCGGGGCGCTGCTGTTCGTCCTCGATCTGGACACCCAGAACTCGATCAATCTGCAGTTGCTCGGCGGGGTCTGGATCCTGCAGACGTTCCCGGCGGTCGTCCTCGCCCTGTGGCGGCCTCGACTGCACCGGCGAGCGCTGCTCGCCGGCTGGCTGGTGGGCATGTGCTACGGCACCGCGGAGGCGTACGCGCAGCACAGCGCGGCCGCCCGCCACTTCGGCGGGTCGCTGGCGACCGTGCCGGGGCTCGGCCACGCCGGCTACATCGCGGTGACGGCGTTCGCGCTCAACCTCGCCGTCGCCCTGTTCGGCACCCTGGTGCTGCGCGCCGCCGGCGTCCCGAACGGACCCGACGAGACCGCCTCCGACTCCGACTCCGACGAACCGGCTACCAGCGAACGCGACGCGAACGAACCCGACGGGAACGCACCTGATGCCCACGCATCTGACGAGACCGTGCCCGATCAGGCCCGCCAGGCAGTGGAGGCTGACGGCCAGACGCCGTCACAGCGATGACTCGATGACCGGACCGATCGAGGCCGCATCATGCCAGCGTCCTGGCCACCGGCTCGTCTTTCCGCCGCGAACCGGCGAGCTGGCTGCGCCCCACTGACGACGTCAGGCGTACACCTCGATCGTGCAGGTGGCCACACCGCCGCGCGCGATTCGGGCGTCGCTGGCGATCGGAGGAAGCCCCAGTGTCTCGGCGAGCGCGACGTACTGCGCGTCGTGGGCGCTGAGGTTGTGATGCAGCTCACGGACGCGCCGCCACAGAACCAGGGTTTCGTGCCGCACCAGCGGCAGAAGCCGATAGTCGGCGACTGCCTTCGCCGTCTCCCGCTCGGTCAGCTTGCCTCCCCGGCGCATCCCGAACAGTGCTGAAATCATCTCGTAGTCGAGCAGGCCGGGTGCCAGAAGCGACGCGACACCGGTGAGCCGGCGGCGCCCGGCAACGCCGCCCGTGCCGTGATCTGTCAGCGTTCGCACCAACGCCGAACAGTCGATGACCGCCATCTCGCCGCCCCTCAACGGCGCTTTCTGCCCTCGTCGATCGCGGCGAGGATGTCCGAGGTATCGACGTCGGACTGCGTCTCGCGGTCGAGGCGGGCCATCATGTCCGCCAGGGTCGGCGTCCGTGCCTCACGGGTGACCAGGTCGAGCAGGTAGGCCTGCAGGCTCCGCCCGCTCTGGGCGGCCTTGACCTTCAACGCCGCGAGAGTCGAATCTGGCACGTCACGAATGGTGATCGCGGTCACGACTGCATTCGTGCTGCCACGCCTGCAATATGCAGGCATGGCGCGCACGAGGTGGTCGCTACTGTCNATGTGCATGTCGGTCTGCCTCCGCAGGCGCCTGATCTCCCGGCTACCGTAGGTCCGCTGATGGTGCCCGGCCGGATCATTGTCCGGCGCGGGTCACCACACTGGCGTACAGGCTGGAGTCAGGGGCACCGCCGCACCTCGCCGGCGTCCGAGTCCTTTCCCTCCCCGCCCACCGAGAGGACCAGCCATGTCCGTGCTCGACGACGCGCGTTCCCTGTCGGACGACCTCGTGCACCTGCGACGTCGCCTGCACCGCGAGCCGGAGATCGGCCTGGATCTGCCGCGGACGCAGGACAAGGTGCTCGCCGCCCTCGACGGCCTCCCCCTGGAGGTCACCACCGGCCGCGGCGCGAGCTCGGTGACCGCCGTCCTACGCGGCACCGGCTACCAGACGGTTCCGGGGCGCGCGCCGTCGGTACTGCTACGCGGGGACATGGACGCGCTGCCGGTGCAGGAGAGCGCCGGGTTCGACCACGCCTCCACCGTCGAGGGCGTGATGCACGCCTGTGGCCACGACCTGCACACCGCCATGCTGGTCGGCGCGGCACACCTGCTCAGCGCGCGCCGTGACCGGCTGCCCGGCGACGTCGTGTTCATGTTCCAGCCCGGAGAGGAGGGCTGGGAGGGCGCCCAGCAGATGATCGATGAAGGAGTGCTCGACGCCTCCGGGCGACGGGTCTCGGCGGCCTACGGGCTGCACGTGTTCTCCGCGGCGCTGCCCCACGGCCAGTTCGGCGGCCGGACGGGCGCGATCACCTCGGCGTCGGCGATGCTGCGCGTCACCGTGCGCGGCGAGGGCGGGCACGGCTCGATGCCGCACCGCGCCCACGACCCCGTCCTCGCCACCGCCGAGATGGTCCTCGCCCTGCAGACGATGGTGACCCGTCGGTTCGACGTGTTCGACCCGGTGGTGCTGACCGTCGGCGTCCTGCGGGCCGGCACCCGGCGCACCGTGATCCCCGACGAGGCGTATTTCGAGGCGACCGTGCGCACCTTCTCCCCCGACACCGCCACACTGGTCGAGCAGGCCGCTCGCCGGCTGCTGCGAGGCATCGCCGACGGCCACGGCCTCACCGCGGACGTNGAGTTCGTCCCCGAACGACCGGCGACCGTGAACCACCCGGCCGAGACGGCACTCGCCGCCCGCGCCATCGCGGAGACGTTCGGCGAACGCCGCTACACCGACCTCGCGCACCCGCTGGCCTGCTCGGAAGACTTCTCCCGCGTACTCGCGCAGGTGCCCGGCAGCTTCGTCGCCATCGGCGCGACCCCCCCGGACGCCGACCCGCACACCGCGCCGTTCAACCACAGCCCCCGCGCCCGCTTCGACGAGACCGTCCTGCCCGACGGCGCCGCGCTCTACGCCGAGCTCGCCACCCGCGCCCTCGCCGCCGCCGCCGGCGGCCCGGAGCCGGACCCACGCCCCGGCCCGACCCGGCGATGACCCGACCCGGCGATGACCCGGCCCGGCGACGACTCGGCCCGGCGACGACCCGGCCCGGCCCGTCAAGATCGGATATGCCGGCAACGATCGGACTTGACAACAGGGCTTGCCGGCACGGCAAATGGGCCNCATGACCGCCACCGACCCGCAGCCGCCGGCGCGCGAGGTCCTCGACCGGGTGGGTCCGCGGCTGCGGGCCCTGCGCCGCGCGCGCCAGACGACCCTCGCCCAGTTGTCCGCCGCAACCGGGATCTCGGTGAGCACGCTGTCGCGGCTGGAGTCCGGCGGGCGGCGGGCGACCCTGGAGCTGCTGCTCCCGCTCGCCCGGGCGCACCAGGTGACCCTCGACGAGCTGGTCGACGCCCCGGCGACCGGAGATCCCCGGATCCACCCGCGGCCGACGGTCCGCGACGGCGTCGTCTTCCTGCCGATGACGCGCCGCCCGGGCGGCCCCCGGGCCTACAAGATGATCTATCCGCCGTGCACCCCGACGTGCCCGCCCGACCAACGGGTGCACGAGGGTTACGAGTGGCTGTACGTGCTGTCCGGGCGGCTGCGGCTGGTGCTCGGCGAACACGACCTGGTCCTCGGGCCGGGCGAGGCGGCGGAGTTCGACACCCGCACGCCGCACTGGTTCGGCAATCCGGACCCCGCTCCGCTCGAGCTGCTCAGCCTGTTCGGTCCGCAGGGCGAGCGGATGCACGTCCGGGCCCGGCCCTCAGCGGCCGGCGGCCCCGCCGGCCGCTGAGGGCCTCGACCCGCGACGACGGAGACCACGCCTCTGCCCGGCATCTCTCCCCACGCGCTCGTTCTCAAGCGCCTCACCCCGAGCGCCTCACCCGGTGCGATGTCCGGGACCGATCGCCGACCCGTTGCCCGGCCGTCAACGCGGCGTGCCCGGCGGCCGCGCCGGGGAATGGCGCAGCCCGTGCCATCATGAGGCCGTGGGATTCGCGGGCCGCCCGACCGGCCGCCCCGCCCACGCGCCGACGACGAGTACCGATGATGAGTACTGATGATGAATGAGGATTACAGATTGAATGATCGGGTGATCTCCGTGGTTCGGGACTATCTGGTCGCGTACCCGGCGGAGGCCGAGGGGCTGATCCCGCTGCTCGACCTGGCGACCACCGCGGCGCCGGTCACCGCCCGCACCACCCTGCCAGGCCACGTGACCTGCGGGGCGGTCGCCGTGGACACGACCTTTCGCGTCCTGCAGGTCCGCCACCGTAGCCTCGATCGCTGGCTTTTCCCCGGCGGGCACGTCGACGACGCCGACGCCACCCTCGCGGCCACCGCCCTGCGGGAGCTCGCCGAGGAGACCGGCGTTCTCCCCTCGGCCGTCCGGCCCCTGCGGGATCTCCCGGTCGACATTGACGTCCACGCGATTCCCGAGAATCCGGAGAAGGGCGAGCCGGAACACACTCACTACGATTTCCGGTTCATTTTCCAGATTCTGCGGTCCACGGGTCCGGGCACGGTGGACCTGCGCCTCGACGAGGTCACCGACCACCGGTGGATCCCGGTGTCGGATCTGGACGGACCCACCGGGGCGCGCATCTCCGCCGTGCTTGCCGGCTGACCTACCGCGCCGCGGTCGTCCGCCCGCGCTCGTCCGCCCCGCGCTCGTCCATCCCGCCGTCGCCCAGCCCGCCGTCGCCCAGCCCGCCGTCGCCCGCCGCCCGGTCCTCCTGGGCATGCCGGGTCGGCTGGGGATGCTGGGTCGGCTGGGGATGCCGCCGCGACCACACCCACCGGCCGCCCTCAATCGCCACGGTGACCGTCCCCGCCAGCCCGAACGCGAGCAGGAAGCCCTTCCACGGCGCGTCGGTGAAGGTGGACCCGCCCACGAAACCGAGCAACGCGTTGTAGCCGCTCCAACCGACGGCGCCGGCGGCGGCCGCCGGCACGAACCGCCGATAGTCGAAGTGCGTGGTGCCCGCCACCAGGGTGGTGGCGGTCCGGCCGCCCGGCACGAACCTGGCAGCGATGATCAGGGTGACGCCGCGGCGATCTAGGGTTCGCCGGGCCCAGTCGAGCGTCCGTTCCCCGCGTGGTCCCCGGACGACCAGGCGGGCGACGCGCTCACCGAACAGGCGCCCCAGGCCGTAGGCAAGGTTGTCGCCCGCGAACGCCCCGACGGCCCCGACAATCATGATCAGTATGAGGTTGAGGTCGCCGGAACTCGCGAGCACCCCGCCGGTGATGACCATCGTCTCACTGGGGACGACCGGCAGGACCGCGTCGAGCAGGCAGATCCCCCAGACCAGCAGATAGGTCCACCAGGCACCGGACATCGCGTCCACAAGTTGGTCGAACACAGCACAGGTCGTTTCCCGCCTGAGCCCGCGCAATCCGGCTGTGCGGCATGGTTATTGCCCGGAACGAAAGGCCGGCGCGTGGTCCGCGGCCCAGGTGGCGAAGGTACGCGCCGGCCGGCCCGTCACCGCACCGACGGTGTCCGACACCGCGACCGGCCTGCCGTCGCTGTCCGCCTGGTACCNCAGCAGCGTGTCGGCGATCCCGGGCCAGGCGGAGGGGCCCAGCTGCGCCTGTAGCTGAGCCCGTGCCTGGTCGAGCGAAAGGGCCTCGAAGCGCAGGGGGCGGCCGATCGCCGCACCGATCAGCTCGACCTGCTCGCGCGCCGTCAACGACTCCGGGCCGGTGAGGGCGTAGCGCTTCCCCTCGTGGCCGGGTTCGAGCAGCGCGCGGGCGGCCACCGCGGCCATGTCCCGCTCGTGGATCGGCGCGGAGTGGGACTCGGGGTAGGCACCGCGCACCACGCCCTCGGCCCGGATCGATGGCGCCCAGCCCAGCGCGTTCGTGGCGAACGCTCCGGGCCGGACGAAGGTCCACGCCAGCCCGGACGCCGCGATCGCCTCCTCCACGACCACGTGACGGCGGGCGATCGGGGTCGAGGTGTCGGGATCCTCGGCCGACAGCGAGGACAGCAGCACGATCCGTTCGACCTTCGCCGCTGCGGCGGCGTCGAGAAAACCGTCGATGCCCGCCGGTTCCGCGTAGAGGAACACGGCGGTGACGCCGTCGAGCACCGCCGGGATCGACTCCGGCCGGGCCAGGTCGGCCGCTGCGACCTGCACCCCCGCCGGCACGTCCGCCCGGGCCGGATCCCGGCTCACCACCCGCACCGGTGCGTCCACGGCCAGCAGTTCGTCGATCAGCGCACGGGCGACCGACCCGCGCCCACCCGTCACCAGAATCGTCATTCGCCTTCAGCCTCCTCGCGATGCACGGACTGATCCATCCTGTCGGTCCGCCCCGATCCCGCATCCGGCATCACGCTCGGCGACCATCGCCACCTGACGCGCCGCNGGATCCGCGATGACCGCCAGCCGAGCCAGTCCTCGTCGTGTTCAGCCTTCACGATGAAGTCCGGTTCACGTCAATCCGACGCGCCGGATATCTTTGTCCGGTGGACACAGTCGAGTTCCACATCAAACCCGCGGCGTTCCCGACTGGCACGGACACCGCCGTCGAGCCGTGGATGGGCTGTCGCTGCGGAGACCCGGGTTGCTGGCCGCTGACCGCCGACATTGTGCTGACCCCCGAGACGGTCGGTTGGCAGCATTTCCGCAACGGCCATCGGTCCTGGGATCTTCCTGCTCTCGGGCCGTTCCGATTCGCCACCTCGGACTACCTGGCCGCCCTGGAACGGACCAGCGACGGGCCCGATTCGACCCGGTGACGGACGGGACGGCCGGCACCCGTCCGACGAGGTCGCCGCGTGGCAGGACGCGCCCCTGCGGTACTACCGTTCAGGCATGGTGCGGCCGGCTCCCGTGATCGTGTCGAACGGTGTGGTGGTGCCCGCGGAGGCGGAGACGGTGCTGCGCGGTCAGGGCCTCGACCCGCAGCGCTGGTCCGCCGGCCCCGACGCCTGGTTCGCCGCGCATGCCCACCCGGAACACAAGATCCTCGTGTGCGTGGCCGGGGAGATCACGTTCTTCGGCGGCGACGAGCGGTGGCCGATGGCTCCGGGCGACCGCCTCGACCTGCCGGCCGGGACGCGCCACGAGGCGTCAGCCGGCCCGGCAGGCGTGACCTGCGTCGAGGCGTTCCGAGCCGGGTAGCCGCATTGTCGACAGCGCCCCGGTCGGAGTCAGGGGGCGCGGTCGGGCGGCGTCGGCGTCCAGATTCCGGCACGGCGCTCGACGACGACGGGAACGAGGCCGAACGGATCCGGGTGCAGGCGGCGGGTGAAGTCCATCAGCTCCAGCCGCAGGGGGTCGAGCCTCAGCAGCACGAAGTCGTCCCCGAGCGGGCCGGCGGGGAAGAAGGCGGCCAGACCGTCCTCCCACTTCGCGGCGCGCTCGCGCTCGTCGTCGACCACGCTGACGGTCGCCGAGACGCTCAGGTACGCCAACGCCGCCCGGTCCTCGACCGCGTACGCCACCCGGCTCTCGGGGTTCGCGGCGATGTCGGCGACCTTGCGGGAGCGCGGGCTGGTGCCGATCCACACGGTGAGGTCGTCGGTCACGGCGAGATGCTGGACGAGCCGGGCGTGGGGAGTGGCCTGGTCGCGGGCGGCCTGGTCGTGGGTGACCCGGCCGGACGCGTCGCGGCGAGCCGCGGCGCCCACAGTGGTCAGGAAGCCGTAGGGATTGCGGCGCAGCAGGGCCTGCGCGGCCGCCAGGGCCTCCTCGACGGGCCCCGCCCCCGCCGCGGACTCGGCACCGACATCGGGCATGGGACGGACGATAGCGACCGGCCGGGGCGACCACCCCGGCGCCCCGATCATCCCGGATCGGATAGCGTCTGGTGACAGGTACGGTTCCGGNCGGGCCACGGTCGGATCGCACCGCGGTGGGCAACCGCCGGGACGATGCGTCAGGGAGGCATGGGACTGTGCGAGCGACCCTGCTGGAGGACGTCGGGAAGATCGCGCTACGGGAGTCTCCCGACCCGGTCGTCCAGCGCCCCACCGACGCGGTGGTGCGCGTGACCGCGAGCTGCATCTGCGGCTCCGACCTGCATCCCTACCGGGGGAAGGTGCCGACCGCGTTCCCCAAGCGGGTCGGGCACGAGTTCGTCGGCGTCGTCGAGGACATCGGCGACGAGGTCACGACCGTGCGGCCCGGCGACGTGGTCGTCGCCCCCTTCCTGATCAGCTGCGGCACCTGCCGGTACTGCCGCGCCGGCCTGCAGACCTCGTGCGAGAACGGCTCGGTCTGGGGAACCGACGACCGGTCCGGTGCCCGCTCCGACGCCTGCCAGGGCGACTGGATCCGGGCACCCTTGGCCGACGGGACCCTGGTGCGGGTCGGCACCGAGCTGCCCGACGCGTTGCTGCCCGACGTCCTGGCGCTGTCCGATGTGATGGGCACCGGTCATCACGCCGCGGTCAGCGCGGGGGTGGGTCCGGGCTCCACCGTCGTGGTCGTCGGCGACGGCGCCGTGGGCCTGTGCGCGGTGCTCGCCGCCCGCCGCCTCGGAGCGGAGCGCGTCGTCGCGATGTCGCGGACGCCGAGCCGGCAGAAGCTGGCGGCCGAGTTCGGTGCCACCGACATCGTCGCCGGTCGTGGAGCGGAGGGCATCGCGCAGGTGGCCGAGCTGCTCGGCGATGGAGCCGACGCCGTTCTGGAGTGCGTCGGTTCACAGGAGTCGCTGGAGCAGGCCGCCGCGGTCGCCCACCCCGGTGGACGGCTGGGCTGTGTCGGCGCCCCGCTNGGCAACCTGCCGCTGGGCCTGTTGTTCATGAAGAACGTGCGGCTGGCGGGCGGGGTCGCGCCGGTGCGTGCCTACCTGCCCGAGCTGCTCGACGACGTGCTCGCCGGCCGGGTGCGGCCGGGGCGGATCTTCGATCTGGAACTGCCGTTGGACGAGGTCGCCGAGGGCTATNGGGCGATGGACGAACGCCGGGCGATCAAGGTGCTGCTGCGTCCCTGAGCGCCGCCGCCCCTGAGNCGGTCTGGCTGTCCGGATCGCTTTCGTGCCCACGGAAGCGGCGACTCACCGGGGGCGGCGACTCACCGGGTGCGGCGTTTCACCGTGCGCGGCAATGGACTGGACCCCGGCAGGGGCTTACCGTTGGGCCATGCGCGGAGATCCCACCCTGGTCTGCCGCCTGCACGTGGATTTCGCCCGGGTGGCGAGTGCGCTGTGTTGCGCCCCGCACTGCCCGGTGTCCCGCTGATCGGTGCCGCGGCCGGCCCCTCGGGCGGCTGATTCGCCGGCAGAATCCCGGACCACGCGTCCACCGGTCCGGACGCACCGTCGATTCGAGGCTCAGGCCTCCGATCCGTCCCTCGCCCGCCCCTCGCCCTCCGGCCATCCGGGAGACTCGCGTGAGCGTGCACGCCCACTGGTTCCTGCCCACCTCGGGGGACAGCCGCAACCTCGACGCCGCCGCGGTGAGCGCCAAGGAAACCCCCCACCTGCAGCCCGCCGCCCAGCGGCCGCCGAGCATCGGCTACCTCGCCCAGATCGCCGCCGCGGCCGAGCATCTCGGCTACGAGGCCGTGCTCACCCCGACCGGCACCTGGTGTGAGGATGCCTGGCTCACCACCGCGGCCCTGCTGCGCGAGACCACGCGGCTGCGTTTCCTGGTGGCGTTCCGGCCCGGTTTCCTCAGCCCCACCCTCGCCGCGCAGATGGCGGCGACCTATCAGCGCATCTCCGGCGGACGGCTCCTGCTCAACGTGGTCACCGGCGGCGACGCCGACGAGCAGCAGCGCTTCGGCGACTGGCTGAACCACGACGCCCGCTACCGGCGCACCGAGGAGTTCCTGCAGGTCGTCCGGGGGGTGTGGACGGGCCGGCCGGTCAACTACGACGGCGAGCACTACGCGGTGCGGGGTGCCACCGTCCGCGAGCGTCCCGATCCGACGCCACCGATCTTCTTCGGCGGCGCCTCCCCCGCAGCCGAACTCGTCGCCGCCCGGCAGGCCGACGTCTACCTGCTGTGGGGCGAGCCGCCGGCCGCCGTCGCCGAACGGCTCGACCGGATGCGGGCACTGGCCAAGGATCAGGATCGCGAGCTGCAGTTCGGCATCCGGCTGCACGTCATCACCCGGGACACCGCCGGCGCCGCCTGGGCGGTCGCCGACGAGCTGCTCGCCCAGCTCGATCCGGCGGCGATCGCCGCGGCGCAGCGACGTTTCGCCAGAACCGAGTCGGTCGGGCAGCAACGGATGGCGGCCCTGCACCGCGGCAGCCTAGACGCGCTGGAGATCTCCCCGAACCTCTGGGCGGGTTTCGGCCTCGTCCGCGGCGGCGCCGGTACCGCGCTCGTCGGCAGCCACGCCGAGGTCGCGGACCGCATCGCCGAGTACCACGATCTCGGCATCGAGCACGTCATCCTCTCCGGCCACCCGCATCTGGAGGAGGCGTACTGGTTCGCCGAGGGCGTCCTGCCCCTGCTGCGACACCGAGGACTGCTCGCGCCGTCACCGGTGTCGGCGGACGCGATCCGGGCCTGACGGCGCGGCCGCCGCACCCGGCTCGTCGATCGATGACGTCGCCGCCGGGGCACCCATACGGGGCGAGCTACGTGCCGGATACGCCCGATCCCGCACCGCAGGCGCGCAGTCACCCACTATGGTGGTTCCGTGACAATCCGCCAAGACGAAGGGCACAACGCGCCGGAGGGCGCCGGCTTCGACCTGAAGGTCGACGTGCCGCATCCGGCCCGCATGTACGACTACTTCCTCGGCGGCAAGGACAACTTCCCCGCCGACCGGAAGACCGCGGAACAGGTCCTCGACGTGTTTCCGAACTCCCGGATCGTGGTCCGGCAGAACCGCCTGTTCATGACCCGGACGACCCGCTACCTGGCCGCCGAGCTCGGGGTACGCCAGTTCCTCGACATCGGCACGGGCATCCCGACCTCGCCGAACCTGCACGAGGTCGCCCAGGGCGTCGCCCCGGACGCGCGGATCGTCTACACCGACAACGACCCGATCGTGCTCGCCCACGCCCGCGCCCTGCTGGCCAGCACCCCGCAGGGACGCACCGCCTACATCGACGCGGACCTGCGGGACACCCGCCGCATCCTCACCGCCCCCGAGCTGCACGAGACCCTCGACCTGACCAGGCCGGTCGCGCTGTCACTCATCGCGATCTTCCATTTCATCCCGGACGGCGACGACCCGTACGGGATCATGCGTCACCTCGTCGACCTGCTCCCGTCGGGCAGCTACGTCTCGCTGACCCACCTGACCGCCGACTTCGACCCGGCGATGCGCGAGGTCGAGCGGGCCTACCTGGCCAGCGGCGTCCCCATGCACCTGCGCACCCGAGCCGAGGTCGAGCGGTTCTTCGACGGCCTGGATCTCGTCGAGCCCGGACTGCAGGTCGTCCACCGCTGGCGGCCCGAGCTCGCCGCCCCGGCCGAGACGGACCCGGCCGGCGACGGCGCGACCGCGACAGACCCGGCCGCCCGAGTGAAGGCCATCCCGCTGTCGGAGCTGACCGACGCCCAGGTGAGCATCTACGGCGCAGTCGCCTACAAGCCCTGAGGGCGGGCTGGTGAACACCTCACCCACACGGGCGCCGTCTTGCGAAACCTTACCGACAGGCTGACATAACGAGGAATTGTCAAGACCTGTGGATGGTGATCGTTAGGCGGCTTGGTTGACGGGTGTGGTGGNGGGTCGTTCGACGAGCTGGCCGGCTTCGAAGACGGCGCCGGCGCGGACGAGGGCGACGAGGTGGGGTGCGTTGACCGCNCNCCAGCGGGCCTGGGCGGCCTCGATGAGCNTGAACGCCATCGCCAGCCCGGCGGCTCGTGATCCCGGTCCCTTGGTGACGCGGGCGCGGTGGCGCACGGTCGCGAACGTGGACTCGATCGGGTTCGTGGTCCGCAGGTGCACCCAGTGTTCGGCGGGGTAGTCGTAGAACGCCAGCAGCACGTCCAGATCGTCGATGACCTTCGCGACGGCCTTGGGGAACTTCGCCCCGTAGGCGGCGGCGAA